>NZ_JARJLM010000145.1 GCF_029335485.1 Cupriavidus basilensis | reverse complement strand
CGATGTGGCGCGCGCCTATGCCTCGATGGGTTTCAAGGAGCAGGCGCGCAGCATCATGGATGGCCTGCTGCTGTCCAACCCCAATATGCCGGACGCGCTCTACGCCAGCGCGCTGCTGTCCGCGGAGACCGGCGACTGGCAGGGCGGCCTCGATGCGCTGGAGCGCATTCCCCCGCAGAGCCGCACGCGCGACATCGGCACCCTGCAGCGCCGCCTGTGGGTGCACGCCGAGGCGGCGCGCGCCAGCGGGCTTGCCGCGGCTGGCCAGCAGGCTGCCGCGCAGGGCGTGCTGCAACAGGCCGAACGCTACGCCCAGCAGGACGCCGACCAGCTCGGTGCGCTGGCGCTGGCCTATGCCGATGCCGGCGACGAGGCGCGCGCGCTGTCGCTGATGCGTACCGTGATGGGCCGTACCGTGCGCCCGGATACCGGCATGCAGTTGCAATACGCCGCCATCCTGCTCAAGACCAGGCAGGACGTGGAGCTGGCCGGCGTGCTGCGCCAGCTCGCCAACGCCAACCTGAGCCAGTCTCAACGCCGCGACTATGACGATCTGCGGGTGGCCTATATCGTGCGCCAGGCCGATGCACTGACGGAGAGCGGCGATCTGGTGGCCGCCTACGACATGCTGGCGCCAGCGCTCTCCGAGCGCGGCGGTAGCAGCGCAGTGCGTTCCAGCCTGGCGCGCATGTACGCGCAGGCGGGCGAGAACAAGAAGGCATTGACGCTGTACGAGAGCGTGTTGGAGAAGGATCCGCGCAATCTCGACCTGATGCTGGCGGCCATCGGCACCGCGACCGCCGCCAAGGAATTCAGCTGGGCGGAAGGCACGCTGCAGATGGCGCTGGCGCAGGCGCCCAAGTCGCCCAAGGTGCTGACCGCCGCGGGCCGGCTCTACCGTGCCCAGGGCAAGACCTCGCGCGCGGCGGACTACTTCCGCGCGGCGGTGGCGGCCGAGAATTCGGCGGGTGCATCGACGCCGTTCTCGCGTCCGGACGGTGCCGGATTCGACCGCGTGCCGTCCAATCCCTTTGTCGGCCTGCCCGGGCAGCGGCCCAGCTCGCAACTGCCGCCGCCGGGCTCGCAGGCGCCTTACCCGATCGTGCCGGGCCCGAGCCGCGCGGCGGCAGGAGAGGCGGTGCTGCCGGTGGCGATGAACACGGGCGGCCAGCCCTATATCCCGGCACCGATGACGGCCGCGAGCGGACAGGGCATGGCGCCGATGCTGCAACCCGCGGCATATTATCCGCAGCAGGCGCAGGCGCCGGTACAGCAAGCGCCGGCTGTCTACTATCCGCAGC
Organism: Cupriavidus basilensis; assembly: GCF_029335485.1. GTDB lineage: Bacteria > Pseudomonadota > Gammaproteobacteria > Burkholderiales > Burkholderiaceae > Cupriavidus > Cupriavidus basilensis_E. Next base: position 2,159 of record NZ_JARJLM010000145.1, on the reverse strand, counting down.
AGGCAGGCGCCAGCACCGCCACGCGCGGCAAGAACACGCGCGGCAGCAAGACCGCCAGCACGGCTTATCAGGCCTATCCGGCGTATCCGGCCAACACCCAGGCCGCCCGGCAGCCCGCCGCGCAGTATCCCGCGCAATACCCGACGCAATATCCTGCCCAGCAGGTTCCGGCGCCGCAGTTTCCCGTGGCGCAGTATGCCGCCCCGGCCGCGACCCAGGCCTACGCGGCGGCGCCGGCACCGGCACCCGCCGCGCCGGCGCGCCAGCCGTTTGGCGCGCAGTCCCGCGCGCCCTGGCTGGCCGACGCCGATTCGCAGGCAAACCCGACCGGCCCCAAGACCGCGCAGGACGAATTGCGCGACATCGAATCGCAGCGTACCAGCACGCTCGCCGGCGGCCCCACGCTGCGCGCGCGCAGCGGCGATTCCGGCATGAGCCAACTGACCGAGATGCAGGTCATCGCCGAGGGCAAGATGGCCGCAGGCAACGGCAAGCTGGTGGCACGCGTGACGCCGGTGACGCTCGACAGCGGCTCGGTGGGCGGCGACTACAACAGCGCCTCCCGTTTCGGCGGCGGGCCACTGGCGTTCCCGGTTGGCGGCCAGCCGGTCAACCTGTCCGGTGCGCCATTGCGATCCACTTCGGCAGGGTCGCAGAATGCCTTCGGCGCAGCGGTCAGCGTGGCTTACGAGTCCGAGCGCTTCAACGCCGATATCGGCAGCACGCCGCTGGGTTTCCGCTACACCGACGTCAACGCCGGCGCGCGCCTCAACCTGCCGCTGTCCCAGCGCACCACGCTATCGCTGGGTGCTTCGCGTCGGCCCGTGACGGACAGCCTGCTGTCCTATGCCGGGGTGCGCGACGACCGTATCGGCCTGCAGTGGGGTGGCGTGATGAACAGCAGCGGCCGTGCCGACCTGGGCTGGGACGACGGCTTCTTCGGCATCTACGGCTACGGCGGCTACGGCTTGCTGACCGGGCACGACGTCAAGCGCAACACCCGATGGGAAGGCGGTGGCGGCTTCTACCTGCGCCTGATCGACACGGCCGAGCAGCGGCTGATGAGCGGCGTCAACTTCACCTCGATGGGGTATGCGGAAAACCTGCGCTATTTCACCTTCGGCCAGGGCGGCTACTTCAGCCCGCAGACCTATTTTGCCGTGACCGTGCCGCTGTCGCTGGCAGGCCGCAGCGGCCGCCTCGCCTACAATGTGCGCGGCGCGCTTGGCATGCAGGCCTTCCGGGAGAACGATTCGAACTATTTCCCGACCGATGCCGCGGCACAGGCGGCCGCCAATTCGGCGATGGCGACAGCCAACGGCAAAGGCCTGACCAATACCGCATCGGCGGTCTACCAAGGCCAGTCCAAGACCGGCCTGGCCTACAATCTGGTTGGCTCGGTCGAATACCAGGCGGCCCAGCAACTGTATGTGGGTGGTTTGCTTGGCATCGACAATGCGCGCGACTACCGGCAGTGGTATGCCGGCGTGTACGTGCGCTATGCGCTGCAGCGCCAGACCGGACAGATCGCATTCCCGCCGGTGGCGCCGCAATCCGCGATCGGGCCACTGCCGTTCTGAACGAGGGCGGCAGGCATGGGCGTGGCGATCGGCCGACCGATCAACCAGGTTATCGATCAATCAAGACAGAGCGCAGCAAACAAGCTGTGGAAGGAAGTACATCATGGGTGAAGCAAAACGACGGGGCAGCCAGGCAGAGCGTGCCGACCAGGCCCGCGCGCGGCTGGAGGCCATGCGGCCCGCGCAACTGGTATGCGGCTCGTGCAAGACCGCGTTCAGCACCTTCGATGCGATCGACGCGCCCAATCTGCGCGGCATCGATGCCGTGTTCGGCGGGCAGTGTCCCAACTGCGGCAATGATGTCCTGGTATTCAAGGGTGAGCCCAATGCCGTGGCGGATGCCATGGTGGCGTGGGAGAGGATGATGGGGGCAGATGCCAAGCTTGGGTATCAGTCGCGGGATGGGAAGCTTGTGCCGTTTGAGGGGGAATGACGAGGGTTTGGTTTCTTGGGGTTTTTTTGTGTGTTTGTAGGGACCTGATTTGGGTTTGCAGGGCCTGAAGGCGGAGTGGTGTCAGGTTCATGGGCACATGGAGGTATTTGGTTTTCAGTAGGATCTCCTGCGTTTGTAGGGACCTG
>NZ_JARJLM010000144.1 GCF_029335485.1 Cupriavidus basilensis | reverse complement strand
AAATAAACAACAATATTTTAAGAAACTTGGGCTTTCGCTCAGGGCATGGGGCTCATCGATCTGAAGCTTCCAGGCGTATTATGAGACAGACAAGGAGCCGAGGGAGGATTGGAGAGAGGGGTGGATTGACAGAGCGCCACTTGAAGCCAACGGCATATCCCCCCTCCCGCCCCAACATGAACCAAACTAATCGCACGATGAAATAATGCCAATTTCCTTCATCAAGGCAAACACCTATGATGGCCCACAATCTTTACGGAACGGTCCATCATGGCAACAACACACAATCTCGGCTTTCCCCGCATCGGCGCAAAGCGCGAACTGAAATTTGCGCTGGAGTCCTACTGGAAGGGACAATCCTCGCGTGACGAACTGAAGGCGCTGGGCGCCCAGCTTCGCCAGCGGCACTGGGACAACCAGGCCGCCCTCGACCTGGTACCGGTCGGCGACTTCGCCTTTTACGACCAGGTGCTCGACATGAGCTTCACTCTCGGCAACCTGCCCGAGCGGGTGCGCGGCTTCCATGGCGATGCGCTGGACAACTACTTCCGCGTGGCGCGCGGCCGTTCGGCCGAGGGCACCGAGAACCAGGGCGCTTGCTGCGGCGGCGTCGCCGCTGGCGAGATGACCAAGTGGTTCGACACCAACTACCACTACATCGTCCCCGAATTCAGCGCGGCCACCGAGTTCTCGCTCGATAGCTCTCGCCTGCTCGATCAGCTTGCGCAGGCGCGCTCCCTCGGCGTGAAGGCCAAGCTGGTCATCATCGGCCCGGTCACCTACCTGTGGCTGGGCAAGGCCAAGGACGACTCGGACAAACTGGCGCTGCTGCCGCGCCTGCTGCCGGTTTATGCAAAGCTGCTGGACGAACTGGCCGCACAAGGCGTCGAGTGGGTGCAGATCGACGAACCCGCGCTGGTCACCGAACTCGACGCGGCATGGCAGCAAGCCTTCGTCGCGGCTTACCAGGCGCTGAAACAGGACAAGGTCAAGCTGCTGCTGGCCACCTACTTCGGGCAACTGCTGGAAAACCTCCCGCTGGCGCTTGCGCTGCCGGTGCAAGGCCTGCATCTCGATGCGATCAATGCACGCGCCGAAGCCGAGCAGGCAGTAGCAAAGCTGCCCGCCGGCAAGATCCTGTCGCTGGGCGTGATCAATGGCCGCAACATCTGGAAGTCGGACCTGTCCGCGGTGCTCGACTGGCTGGAACCGGTGCACAGGCAACTGGGCAACCGCCTGTGGGTGGCGCCGTCCTGCTCGCTGCTGCACGTCCCGGTCGATCTCGACAGCGAACAGAAACTCGATGCCGATATCCGCTCCTGGCTTGCCTTCGCCCTGCAGAAGCTGGACGAATTGCAGCTCGTCGCCAAGGCGCTCAACCAGGGCCGCGATGCCGTGGCAGGCGCGCTGGCCGACAACCAGGCTGCCATCGCCAGCCGCCGCGCTTCGCCGCGCGTGCACAATCCGGCGGTCAAGGCGGCCATCGCCAGGCTCGATGCCGCGCTCGGCCGGCGCGCCAGCCCCTATACGCAGCGCGCACCCAAGCAGGCCGCCCTGCTGCGGCTGCCGGCCTATCCGACCACCACCATCGGCTCATTCCCGCAGACCGGCGACATCCGCCAGGCACGCAGCAAGTTCCGCAGCGGCGAACTCGACGAAGCCGGCTACAAGGCCGCGATGCAGGCCGAGATCGCCCGCAGCGTGCGCGAGCAGGAGGCCCTGGGCCTGGACGTACTGGTGCACGGCGAAGCCGAGCGCAACGACATGGTCGAATACTTCGGCGAGCAGCTCGACGGCTACGCCTTCAGCCAGTTCGGCTGGGTGCAGTCCTACGGCTCGCGTTGCGTGAAACCGCCCATCCTGTTCGGCGACATCAGCCGCCCGCAGGCCATGACGGTGGCGTGGATCAAGTACGCGCAGTCGCTGACCGCCAAGCCGATGAAGGGCATGCTGACCGGCCCCGTGACGATCCTGAACTGGTCGTTCGTGCGCGACGACCAGCCGCGCTCGGTGTCTTGCCACCAGCTAGCCCTGGCTATCCGAGAGGAAGTGCTGGACCTGGAAAAGGCCGGCGTGCGCGTGATCCAGATCGACGAGGCCGCGCTGCGCGAAGGGCTGCCGCTGCGCAAGTCGCAGTGGAACGAGTACCTGGGCTGGGCCGTGGAGTCCTTCCGCATCACCGCCAACGGCGTGCAGGACGAGACCCAGATCCATACCCATATGTGCTACTCGGAGTTCAACGACATCATCGCGTCGATCGCCGATATGGATGCGGACGTCATCACGATCGAAACGTCGCGCTCCGACATGGAGCTGCTCGATGCGTTCGACGACTTCAAGTATCCGAACGAGATCGGTCCGGGCGTGTACGACATCCACTCGCCGAATATCCCGACGCAGGAGCACATCGTGCAATTGATGAAGAAGGCGTCGGAGCGCATCCCGGCCGAACGGCTGTGGGTGAATCCGGACTGCGGCCTGAAGACGCGCGCCTGGGAAGAGGTGATCCCGGCGCTGACCAATATGGTGGCGGCGGCACAGGCGCTGCGCGCCATGCGCTAGGCCTGGCCACTGCCGCCGCGCGCAGAGCTTCCTGGTGGTGGATGCGCGCATCCACTGCCGGTTCGACGAGCACCGGGGCGCCTCGCTGGGCGTGGACAACCTGAACAACCGCAAGTATTTCCTGTACCACCCCTTCCCCGAGCGGGCTTTCTACCTGGGGCTGAAGTACACCATCTGATCCGGGCGGCCGTACATCCGCCTGGCCGCCCTCCGCTCAGAACTGCACGGTAGCGTTGGCCAGGAAGGTGCGCGACGCCCCCGGGAGAACGAAGCCACCATAGCTGGTGGTCCAGTAGCGCTTGTCGAACACGTTGTTGACCGCGGCACGCAGGGTGACGGTCTTGCCGGCGACGCGCGTCAGGTATCTGGCGCTCAGGTCGGCCGTGGTGTACGAAGGTACGGACTGGTTGTTCACCGCATCCACGGCCATGTCGCCGGTGATTTTCGCGCCGGCGGCCAGCGTCAGGCCGGGCAGGAGCGGGGTGTCATACTCGATGCGGCCGCCGACGGTATAGCGCGGGGTGGCAAAGATACGCTTGCCGTTCACGGTCGGGTCGTCGATGCCGGTGGCCTTGGCGTTGAGCAGCAGCACGCCGCCCATCAGGCGCACGTCGCGCGCAATGCGTACCCAGCCGCTGGTATCCAGCCCGGTGAAACGCTGCGTGCCGTTCTGCACGAAGATATTGGCCGAGTTGGTGTATTCATAGCCGCGATCGACGCGGAACAGGGCAATGTTGGCGCCCCATTCGCGGCGGTCGGTCTTGTAGCCCACCTCGTACTGCTTGCTCTTGAGCGGGCCATACACCGTCGGATAGTTGGCATTGGTGACGTCGGCCGAACCGCCCTGCTCCAGCGATTCGACATAGCTGACGTAGGCCGTGGAGCTGGCGTCGGTCTTGTACATCAGCGCCACCGTGGGCGAGACCGGCCTGGCGCCATAGCTGGACGTGGTCTGCGCCGAGGGGGCGAAGCTGCTCTGGTTGAAATCCGTGTAGCGCAGGCCGGCGAGCACGGAGAAGCGATCGGTGAATTGCACCGTATCGCTGAAGTAGATGGACTTCTGCGTGATCTTGTAATCGCGGAACGGTACGGACTGCAGGCCGAGGCTCAGATTGGGCAGCAGCGTCGGGTTGTAGAGATTGTTCGTGCCAAGCGCAACGCCATTGCTGCCGACGCCGGCATCGTTGACTTTCACCTGGGACTGATAGCCGATGCCTGCCACGATGCCGTGCCGGATGCCGCCTGTCTCGAACTTGCCTTGCACCATGGCATCGTAGGCCTGGTAGTAATACGCGCTCTTCCACTTGTACAGCGTGTCGGTGAAGTTGCCGGCGGCGTCGGTGACCGACAGAAAGCTGTCCCCGTTGTCGCGCTCCTGCCGCGCGAACCGGTATTTGAGACTGGCCGTCCAGCGGTCGTTGATACGGTAGTCGAAACCGGTGCCGGCCGAGATCGTCTCGGTGTCCTGGTAAGAGAAAGGCTGCGCGATGCGGCGCGACACCTTGCTGGCATCCGGAATCGGCAGGCTCGAATCGAACTGCATGCCGAACAGCGTGCCTTTCGTCTTGCGCTTCCAGTACATGACATCCGCCGTCCACGTCAGGTCGGGCGTGACGCGGAAATCGGTCGCCAGCGAGAACGCCTGCCGGCGCAGGTGCACATTGGGCTCGGCCGTGTTGCCTTGCTCGTTGACGGCATTCAGGCGGTAGCCGATGCGGCCGTCGACGCCGAAACGGCCGCCCAGGTCGATCTTCTCGCTCCAGACGTTGTTGGCCTGGTAACCCAGGCTGAGCTGCCGCAGGGGTTCGTCGGTCGGGCGCTTGACGACGTAGTTGATGATGCCGCCCGGCGTGCCGAAGCCGTACATGAAGCCCGAGAGGCCCTTGAGCAGTTCCACCTGGTCGAACAGCTCCAGCGGCAAGTCGGCATTCCACGAAACGAAGTTCTGCCCGTCGACCTTGATGCCGTTGAGCATGTCGATGCGCATGCCGCGCACGGCGAAATACGAGTTCTCCGTGCGTGCGTTGTCGCCAAGAACGGAGACGGCCGGGTCGTACCGGAACACGTCGCTGGCCGTCTGCGCCATGCGGTCCTGGATCTCCTCGCTGGTCGCGGCCACCACCGAGAACGGCGTATCGACCGCCTTGCGCTCGCCCAGCGCGCCACCACTGACTTTCTCCGCCTTGGCCGGCGCGGAGTCGCGTTCGGCCACGACAGTGGCAGCGGGGAGCACGAAGGGATCGGCTTGCGGACTCGTCTGGGCAAGGACGGGCAGCGCGGCAAAGGCAACGGTCAGGCCGAGTACGGCGGAGGCGATCGGCGAAAGACGGGGCGCAGCCAGGCACGGGGCGGCGTGCGCTGGCGATGGGCGGTGGGAAGACATCGGGAGAAGCGTCCTTGGGTGGATGGAAGTGAGACTGGCCTGTTCTGCTTGATCTGCTTGATCTGCTGGATGGTGTGAATGCGTCGAGGGCGGGCTTCGGCTGACGCTGCCGCCGGCATGCCGGCGGGCCAGGCGAGATGGCGTGGCGCCGGGGAGCGCGGGAAGGCGCGGACGCGGCTTATCCTTTCAAATGCGAATACAAATGAGAATGGTTCGTATTTTTAACACAAGCCGGGAACTTTTGCCATAAAGACGGAACGTGGCGACGCCGCGCGCGCTTCGCGTGCTGCACTGCGGTGTGATTGCCGGCGCGGGATATGCTAAAAAGGCGTGCCGTGCGCGACGCGCGGGCCAGTACGACGGGACCCTCGCGTCCGGCACGGCCGGTATGGACTGGCGGATGCGGACGCCGACGCCCCGGGCAACAGGAGTTACGCATGTCGAGGAAGCGGAAATGACCCAGTCCTATGCACTGCAACACGCGCGGCGCGTCTCATCCGTGGTAGACAAGGCGTCATTCAACGAGGCTGCCGCGCAGGCGCGCCTGTTCCGCTCCTGGACCCGCTCGCTCAATACCTTCCGGCTGGACCCGGGCAATACGTCCGGCCCGCGCGTCATCAGCGCCGCGGAACTGAAGGACAGGCGCAGCAGCGCCGAGGCCCTGCTGCGCTTCTCGAACCCGGTGGTGGAGCGGTTGCACGGCGTTGTCGGCAAAGCGGGCTATTGCGTCCTGGTGGCCGACGCCGATGGCGCCCTGATCGATTTCCGTGGCCAGGAAGACCGCCGCAAGGAATACCGGCAGCATGGGCTGTATCACGGCCGCTATTTCACCGAGGACTCCGAAGGAACCAGCGGGGTGGCCTGCGTCCTGGCCGACAAGGAACCCATTACCGTCCACACCGAGGATCACTTCAGGGCCGCATTCACCTGCCTGACCTGTACCGCCGCGCCCATTATTTCGCCATCCGGCGAATTGACCGGCGTATTGGACGTATCGGCCGTGCGAAACAGCGAGAATCGCGACTCGCAGGAATTGATCTACGCCTGGGTATGCCAGGCGGCGGAGATGATCGAGAACGCCTGCCTGCTGCACGATACCAGCCATCTGTGGACGCTGTACCTGCACCGCAGCCAGGACTACCTGAGCCTGCACCCCGAATTGCTGATTGCATTCGACGATGCCGGAAACATCGTGGCGATGAACCGGCAGACAAGGAGCATGCTGAGCGCGCTATACACCGCGATACCGGCGAACGTCCAGCATCTGTTCGACCTGAATGCCGGACAGGTCATCGACCTGAACAATGGCATGGAGATGTTCCCGTTGCGGCTGACCCGCGGCGCAGGACGCTTCTTTGCAAGCCTGCGCCCGCCGCGCCAGGTCCTGCGCACGATATCGCTGTCGCCGGAACACCCGCCCGCCGGCCACGCCGGGCCCCCCTCCCGTGCCCTTGCCAGCGATCATCTGGTCATCGGCGATCCGCAACTCTCGTCGCATCTGGCCCGTGCGCTCCAGATCGTCGACCGGCGCATTCCCATGCTGCTGCAAGGCGAGACGGGAACAGGCAAGGAGGCGTTCGCGCTCGCCGTCCATCGCGGTTCGCTGCGTGCGTCGCAGGCATTTGTCGCCGTGAACTGCGCGGCGATCCCGGATACGCTGATCGAAAGCGAGCTGTTCGGTTACGCGGAAGGGGCATTCACCGGCGCCAAGCGCAAGGGGCTCAAGGGGAAGATACTCCAGGCGCACGGCGGCACCTTGTTCCTCGACGAGATCGGCGACATGGCTTTGCCGCTGCAGACCAGGCTGCTTCGCGTCCTGGCGGAGAGCGAGCTGGTACCGCTGGGCTCCGAGCAATCGGTGCGGGTCGACATCAACCTGATCTGCGCGACCCACAGGGATCTTGCGCGCATGGTCTCCGACGGTACCTTCCGGGAAGATCTCTACTATCGCCTGACCGGCGCGGTGTTCCGGCTGCCTCCCCTGCGCGATCGCTCCGACCTCGACGAGCTCATCGATTTTTTCCTCGCGGAAGAAACCGAAGCGCACGGCAGCCGCCCGGCGCTGTCCGCCGAAGCGCTGGCGTGCATCCGCCGCTATCGCTGGCCCGGCAACGTACGGCAGCTGCGCATGGCATTGCGGTACGCATGCGCGCTGGCTGCGGCCCCCGGCGTCATTGCCGCCGAACATCTTCCCGATTATCTGCGCTGCGCCGCGGATGGCGCCATGGCGGCGCCGCAGCCGGCTAGCCCGCCAATCGCGCCACAGGCGTTCGACAGTGCCGGCCTGCGCCCCGGCGAGCATCTCGAACGGGAGCACATCGTGCAGATGCTCGCCTGCCATCACTGGCGCGTCAAGGAAACCGCCAAGGCCCTGGGCATGAGCCGCGCCACCATCTACCGCAAGATGGCCCGATACAAGATCGTCTATCCGGGTTCGGCCGCCTTGCCGGGATCCGCGCCCGCGTCTCAGGCGGACGAGGCGGACTGAGGCACGGTGTCTCACCGGACCGAGTCAGGCCGTCTCATGCCGGCGGCCCGCAGCTTGCCGGGCCGTCGCCGGCATCGTGCTGTATCGCAGCGATAAACGCGTGCGGCCAGCGCTTCACCACGCCTGCGCCTGACGCAGCGCCACACTGCACCGCAGCATGCCCTGCGCCTGCGTCGCCCGCCCTCGTGTGCTGCGCTCACTGGCATGGTTCATGCGATTTCCCTGCTGCACGAAGGCCATGCCAGGCATCAACCAGCGGCCCCCGCATGGCCTGCGTCGATTCCCCCCACAACTACGATGGAGACACAACCGTGAGCAACGAAGATTCGGTGCATCAGTCCAGCATGAAGGCCGCCGTATGGCGGGGTCGCCACGATGTGCGCGTCGAGGAAGTGCGCGTTCCGGACAAGCCCGCTGAGGGATGGGTAAAGATCCGCGTGCATTGGTGCGGCATCTGCGGGTCGGACTTGCATGAGTATGTCGCGGGGCCGGTCTTTATCCCGGTCGATCATCCCCACCCGCTCACCGGCCTGAAGGGGCAATGCATTCTCGGTCACGAGTTCAGCGGCGAAATCGCGGAGCTGGGCGCAGGCGTCACCGGTTTCCAGGTCGGCGAACGCGTCACCGCGGACGCCTGCCAGCATTGCGGGAAATGCTATTACTGCACCCATGGCCTGTACAACATCTGCGAGAACCTCGCGTTCACCGGCCTGATGAACAATGGCGCATTCGCGGAATACGTCAACGTGCCGGCGGAGCTGCTCTACAAGCTGCCGGAGAACTTCCCAACCGAGGCAGGCGCGTTGATCGAGCCGCTGGCGGTAGGGCTTCATGCCGTGAAGAAAGCCGGCAACATCGTCGGCCAGACGGTGGTGGTGGTCGGCGCCGGCACCATCGGGCTGTGCACGATCATGTGCGCGAAGGCGGCCGGCGCAGGACGCATCATCGCACTCGAAATGTCGTCAGCGCGCAAGAAGAAGGCACTCGAAGTCGGTGCCAACGTCGTCATCGATCCCAAGGAGTGCGACGCAATCGCGGAGGTCAAGGCGCTGACCGGCGGCTATGGCGCGGACGTGTCCTTCGAGTGCATCGGCAACAAGGCCACGGCGAAGCTTGCCATCGACGTGATCCGCAAAGCCGGGAAATGCGTGATGGTGGGCATTTTCGAAGAACCCAGCGCGTTCAATTTCTTCGAGATCGTATCGACGGAGAAGGAAATCATCGGATCGCTCGCCTATAACGGCGAATTCGCCGACGTGATCCGCTTTATCGCCGATGGCCGCATCGACGTGCAGCCTCTCATCACGGGGCGGATCTCCCTCGCCGACATTGTGTCGCACGGCTTCGAAGAGCTCGTCAACAACAAGGATGGCAACGTCAAGATCATCGTCCAGCCGATTGCCAGCCAGCCGGCTTTGACAGCCTGACGCCCTCTCGCTCCGACGGGCCGCGTTGACCGACGCGGCCGCCCCCTCCCCATCCCACCGGTATGCGAGCCTGCGCGATGCACCATCGCGCATCGGGCATCGCGCACGCCTCGCGTGCCGGGCTTTCATCGTACTGGACATGCCGGTCATGGAACCCCTCAGCCCCAATATCGAAGCTCAAGACACACCAGCGCTCGCGCCTGCCGGATTCGCGCTGCGGCCATTGGCATTCTCCGTGGCCGTATTCCTGATCGTGCACGGCGTCAGCCTTGGCGTATGGCGCCTGTTCGCGGACCCCAGGCAGGCCGTCTGGCAGTATGCTCCCCAGCCGTTCGGCATGTACCTCTTCTGGGGCATCCTGGTGCTCGTTTTCATCGGTTTCAACTTCGGCATGGCCGGATTCTCGGCGTTGAGGCAGCCCGTCCGGGGCTGCGTCGCCACCATCGTGACGCTGGCGCTGTCCTTCGCCCTCCCCGCCGTACTCGTCTACGGCTACGGCGAACTGGATCCGGCATTCAGCGCCATCAACGGCGCCGGCTATGGCGCGGCCGGCCTGATCGTGCTGATCGGCTTCTACGGCTTCGGCATACTGGCGACGGGCATGGCCGGATGGCCATGGTCCGGCAGCGGCCTGAGCCCCGCGGCCAGCGGCCTTGCACAACTCGCCGCCGGCGCCTGCCTCACCGGCCTGGGCTATTTCCTGCTGATCTACCCCGGCGTATCGGCCGCCACCGCGCCGCATGCGATCCTGCTACCGCTACCGGTAGCGATCGGCTGGTTCTATTCGGTCATTGTGGCGTGGCTGGCGACGTTCCTGATCTTCGACAACTGGCCGTGGAGCCGGCTGAGCCGGAAAAGCCATATGGCGCTCGCCGCGCTGGGCGGCAACATCCTGCTGGGCACGGCGCTCTATGCCGTGCATCTGGCCTTGCTCAGATGGGTGCTCATCCCGCCCGGCGCCGTCGAGAAGATCGGCGCGATGCTCCCAAGCTGGCCTGCGCAGCTGGGCGTATGGATCGCCTTCTGGCTGATCTTCTGGGCCAACGTCGCCGGCAACTGGCCCAACCGGTTCGGCGCCGGCACCAACCGGGCGATACGCGCCGCATCGTGCTGGGGACTTGGGCTGATCTCCTTCTTCGTCTATACGCGATGGTTCGCCGGCGCGGTGCTCCATGAAGCGGAGATCGTCCCCGGCTTTGGCGGCGATCCGCTTACCTGGGTCGATCTGCTCAACTACGTCATGCTGATCTACGCGGTCTATTTCGAGTTCTACGGGCTCTCGAAAAAGACGGGCTGAAGTTCCCTCCACCGGGCTTCACCGGCGCCCGGCGTCGCCTTGCCCTGCCCCCGCGGCAGCCGCCGCTTGCGGCGACAGATGTCCCGCCCGATGCGACATCTGTCTCGCCGCCAGGCGCGACAGATATCTGCCGCGAGCCCGCCGGCAGGCCTGCCTTTTCCGCCCGCATGCCGCCTCCGGCAAGGCCTGGCGGGATGCGCCGCGCCGCGCGCTGCGCATCCCGGCCGCGCTGGCACCACTCTTGCGATCAAGGCTTGTCCGGCACCGCAGCCGGCCGCTGAAACGAAAGCAAGAGGAGACCCCGAATGGAACCCACCCCAAGCCATCTTCTGTGGATGTACGAGAAGATGATCGAGATCCGGCAATACGAAGAGACCATGGCCAAGGTCTACCTGGAAGGCAAGCTGCCGCCGAGGATCCAGAAAGGCCTGGCCTTCGATATCGGCGCCGGCCCGGTGCCGGGCGAGATGCATCTCTCGGCCGGGCAGGAGCCGGTGGCCGTGGGCGTATGCGCGCACTTGCGCCCCGAAGATACCGTGGTCGGCGCGCACCGCTCGCACCACTTCGCCATTGCCAAGGGCGTGCCGCTCGATGCCATGACCGCCGAGATGTTCGGCAAGGCCACCGGGCTCGGACGCGGCAAGGGCGGCCACATGCACCTGTTCCATCCCGAGACCAAGTTCTCCTGCAGCGGCATCGTCGGCGCGAGCTCCCCGCAGGCTTGTGGCGCCGCGCTGGCGGCGCGCAAGCTGGGCAAGGACTGGGTGGCCGTGTCCTTCTTTGGCGAAGGCGCGGCCAACCAAGGCTCGTTCCATGAGTCGCTCAATCTGGCCGCGCTGTGGAAGCTGCCGGTGGTGTTCGTCTGCGAGGACAACAAGTACGGCATCTCGGTGGAGAAATCCGCCTCCACCTCGGTGCCTTCCAACGACGTGCGCGCCGCCGGCTATGGCATGCCTGGCGTGCTGGTGGACCGCAACGACGCCGTCGCGGTGTACCGCGCCGCCGGCGAGGCCGTGGCACGGGCACGCCGCGGCGAAGGCCCCACCCTGATCGAAGTCAAGACCGACCGCTATCTCGGCCACTTCCAGGGCGACCCTGAAACCTACCGCCCGCGCGACGAAGCCAAGACCCTGCGCAGCGCCGACCCGATCCACGCGCTGGGCACCTCGCTGCGCGCCAGCGGCCTGCTCGACGACGCCGCCGAAGCCGCCTTGCGCCAGAGCGTCTCGGACCGCATCGAGGCCGCTTACGCGTTCGGCCGCAACAGCCCCTACCCCGCGCCCGCAGAAGCGCTGCAACACGTCTTCGTCCAGTAAGACCCGCACCCGCATAAACAGGAGACCAGCATGCAAACCGCACAAAGCGCGCCCCATGGCACGCGCACGCTCACCATGGCCCAGGCCATCGCCGAAGCCATCGGCCAGGAAATGGAGCGCGACTCGCGCGTCTTCGTGATGGGCGAGGACATCGGCAAGTACGGCGGCATCTTCAGCGCCACCACCGGCCTGCTGGACCGCTTCGGCCCGGATCGCATCATGGATACGCCGATCTCGGAGACCGCCTTCATGGGCGCGGCCATCGGCGCCGCCGCGGAAGGATTGCGCCCGATCGCGGAACTGATGTTCGTGGATTTCTTCGGCGTGTGCTTCGACCAGATCTACAACCACCTCGCCAAGAACACCTATATGTCCGGCGGGCGCGTGGGCCTGCCGGCGGTGGTGATGACCGGCATCGGCGGCGGCTACAACGATGCCGCCCAGCATTCGCAATGCCTGTATGCCAGCTTTGCCCACATGCCCGGCATGAAGGTGGTGGTACCGTCCAACGCGTACGACGCCAAGGGCCTGATGACCCAGGCCATCCGCGACGACAATCCGGTCGTGTTCTGCTACCACAAGGGCATCATGGGCCTGTCGTGGATGTCCTACTTCGAAGGCAGTACCAATGCCGTGCCGGAGGAGGCCTACGCCATTCCCTTCGGGCAGGCACGGGTGGCCCGCAGCGGCCGCGACGTGACCATCGTCACGCTCTCGCAGATGGTGCAGAAATCGCTGCTGGCGGCCGAGCAGCTGGCGGCCGAAGGCATCGATGCGGAGGTGATCGACCTGCGCACCATCGTCCCGCTCGACCGCGAGACGGTGCTGCGCTCGGTGGCCAAGACCGGCCGCCTGCTGGTGGCCGACGAGGATTACCTGAGCTTCGGCCTGTCCGGCGAGATCGCCGCCATCGTGGCGGAAAACCTCGACAGCGTGGCGCTGCGCGCGCCGGTGCGGCGCCTGGCGGTGCCAGACGTGCCCATCCCCTTCTCGCGCCCGCTCGAGCAATTCGTGATTCCTCAGGTCGACACCATTGCCGCGCAGGTCCGCGCCCTGGTGCAGGACCGCCCCCTTTCCTATCAACTGAAGCGAGAAGCAGCATGACCGACGTAACGATGGCCGACACCGTCTGGCAGGACGTGGAAGACGGCACCGAAGCCCTGTTGCAGGAATGGCTGGTCAAGCCCGGCGATGCGGTCAGCGCGGGCCAGCCGCTGGGCGTGGCCGAACTGGTCAAGACCACCCATGAAATCGTCGCGCCCGCGGACGGCATCGTCGCCGCGCTGGCGGTGGCGGCGCAGGACACCTTCGGGCGCGGCGCCGTGCTCGCCCGGCTGGAGCCGAGATCATGAGCCACAGTCTCGCTTCCGTGCTGAGCGGGCCGGGCGCCGCGACAACGGCCGGCGCCGGCGACCGCCTCACGCTGCCGCTGACCGGCATGCGTGGCGCCATCGCCCGCAATATGAGCGCCGGCTGGGCCGTGCCGCGGGTGGCGCATTCGGTCGAGGTGGACGTGACCCTGCTGGAACTGGCGCGCCACACCATGCAGCAAAACGTGGGGCCCGAGTGCAAGATCACCCTGACGGCCTTCGTGCTGCGCGCCGTGGCGCTGACCCTGCGTCAGCATCCGCGCCTGAACGCGCGTGTGCTGGAGAAGGAGATCGAGTTGATGCCGAACATCAACCTCGGCCTCGCGGTCAGCCTCGACGAGGGCCTGATGGTGCCGGTGCTGCGCGACGTGGACACCAGGACGGTGGCAGAAATCGCGGCGGAGAGCCGCACCCTG
>NZ_JARJLM010000143.1 GCF_029335485.1 Cupriavidus basilensis | reverse complement strand
ATCCACAAAGCGCTGGCAAACCCGGTGCGGCGCAATATCCTGGCCTGGCTGAAATCGCCGCAGGAGAACTTCGCCATGCAGGACTACCCGCTCGAACTCGGCGTCTGCGCTGGCCTGATCGACGCACGCACCGGTTTGTCGCAATCCACCGTATCGGCCCATCTGGCCACGCTGCAGCGCGCCGGGCTGGTGACGTCCAAGCGGGTCGGCCAATGGATTTTTTTCAAGCGCAACGAAGAGACCATCCAGGCTTTCCTCGATTACATGCACTGCGATCTGTAAGCCCGGCGGCGCCCTGCGCTGCGCAAGACAAGCGGCGCGCGAGCGCCCGATTTCCGCACCCCTGGTGCTCCACTTTCCTCGATATCCAGACCCATACCCATGCCTACTCTCTTTGATCCGATCCGTATCGGCGACCTCGAACTTCCCAACCGCGTCATCATGGCGCCCCTGACCCGCTCGCGTGCCGTGGGCGGCGGCCGCGTGCCCAACGCCCTGATGGCCGAGTACTACGTGCAGCGCGCTTCGGCGGGCCTGATTCTCAGCGAAGCCACCGCCGTCACCCCGCAAGGCGTGGGCTACGCCGACACCCCGGGGATCTGGTCGGACGAGCAAGTGGCCGGCTGGAAGGTGGTCACCGATGCGGTGCATGCCGCCGGCGGCCGCATCTTCCTGCAGCTGTGGCATGTGGGCCGTATTTCCGATCCGGTCTTCCTCGACGGCGAACTACCGGTGGCGCCGAGCGCCATCGCGCCCGCCGGCACGGTGAGCCTGGTGCGTCCCAAGCGCCCGTACGTCACGCCGCGCGCGCTTGAAACCGACGAGATCCCCGGCATCGTCGCCGCCTACCGCCACGGCGCGGAGAACGCCAAGGCCGCCGGTTTCGACGGCGTGGAAGTGCACGGCGCCAACGGCTATCTGCTCGACCAATTCCTGCAGGACAGCACCAACCAGCGTACCGACGCCTACGGCGGCCCGATCGAGAACCGCGCGCGCCTGCTGCTGGAAGTGACCGACGCCTGCATCGCCGTGTGGGGCGCATCGCGCGTGGGCGTGCACCTGGCGCCGCGCGGCGATGCGCACGACATGGGCGACGCCAACCCTGCCGCCACCTTCGGCTACGTGGCGCGCGAGCTCGGCAAGCGCGGCATCGCCTTTATCTGCTCGCGCGAAGCGCTGGGCGACAACCGTCTCGGCCCTGAACTTAGGAAGGCATTTGGCGGCGTCTATATCGCCAACGAGAAGATGACCAAGGCCACGGCCGGGCACGTACTCGAAGCCGGCGACGCCGATGCGGTGGCGTTCGGCCAGTTGTTCATCGCCAACCCGGACCTGCCGCGCCGTCTGCAGATCGACGCGCCGCTGAACGCGCCGCAGCCGGAGACCTACTACCATGCCGGCGCCGAAGGCTATACCGACTATCCGGCGCTCGCCTGAGCATGGGTGTCGCGGCCCGCGCTGGCTCGCGTGAGATCGCGCGCGTACGCGCTTGAACGGTTGCCCGGTTGAACGCCCCGCCTTGCGCGGGGCGTTTTCCCACGCTCGGGATGGTTTGAACCAATCGCCGCCATGCCATAATCCGCGGCCATGGCACCTACCGACCCAGCAGACGATCCGCAGGCCGACCCGTCGCAGCGCATCCATCGCGCGGAATACGCGCGGCGCATGAACCGTGTGCTGGACTACGTCGACCAGCATCTGGACAAGCCGCTCGACCTGGCCCAAGTGGCGGACGTGGCGAATTTTTCCCGCTTCCACTTTCATCGCGTGTTCGCAGCCTGGATGGGCGAGACGCTGGGCGACTACGCGCGCCGGCGCCGGCTCGAGACCGGCGCATTCCTGTTGTCCTGCAAGCCGGATGCCTCGGTGCTGGAAATCGCGCTGGCCACCGGTTTCGGCTCGGGCGAGGCATTCGCGCGGGCCTTCAAGCTCAAGTTTGGCTGCACGCCCTCCGCCTGGCGCGCCAGCGCGGCCCAGCACCGGGCCGGGCAGATCGCGGCGGCACGCGAGCGCTATGCCAACCGTCACAGCAATCCGGATCAGGTCTTGCGCAACGCCGATCAGGTGGAGGGCGGCGCGCTCATCGAACATGACGACTCCTATCAAGCACATGGAGAACGCAATATGGAAGTCCGCATCGTCGATCTACCCGAAGTCCGTGTCGCCTACCAACGCCACATTGGTCCCTATGGCCCGGCGATCGGCACCTTCTGGCGTGAAGTGGCCGCGCCCTGGATGCATTCCAACGGCCTGAGCGGGCAGATGTGCTACGGCATCGGCCACGACGCCCCCGGCATCACGCCGCCCGACAAGTGCCGCTACGACGCCTGCGTGGCGGTGCCCGAAACATTCCAGCCCAGCGGCCAGGCCGGCATCGCCGTCCTGCCGGGCGGGCGCTACGCCGTGGCGCAATTCAGCGGCGCCCCGGCCAGGGTCGGCGCTGCATGGATGTGGCTGACCCGGGAATGGCTGCCGTCCAGCGGACTGCAGTGCGACGGACGGCCTTGCTTCGAGCGGTTCTCGGCCGTGTCGGCACTGGACCAGCGCACGGGTGATCTGACCTGCGAGTTGTGCATTCCGGTGCGGGCGCTATAGCAGGCAGCAGGCACAGCGCAATCTCAAGCCGCCTGCGGCCCGACCGCGGCGACCACCTCGTCGATAACGCCACGCGGCGCGATGTCCGGCAGGAGGAGGGGGCCTGGCGCCATTGACCGGCGCCCGAGGCGATCCGCCCGGCCACGGGGGCCGGGCTCGGGATGCGCAGACTTAAAGCGCGAACCTGTCGAGGGAGATCCCCAGTTCCCCGGCCATGTGCTCCAGCACCGCCTGCAGCCGGATCACCTTCTCGGCCAGCTCCTTTTGCTCCGCCTTCATTGCCTCGAATTCGGACGGGGGGATAGCGTCCACCTCGGCGCCGCCGCTGCGCACCGACGCTTCCTCCGCGCTGACCTCGCCGCACAGCAGGTGCATCCAGCGGTTTTCGCGGCCGCCGGGCGCGCGCGGCAGTTTGACCACATGCGGCGGCTCGCTGGCGGCAAGTTCTTCGAGGAAGACCTCGACGGACGAAATGTCGGCGAACGCGTGCAGGCGCGCGGTGTTCAGGCGCAGCTCGGCAGCCGTCTGCGGGCCCCGCAGCAGCAGCATGGTAAGCAAGGCGATCGATTGGCTCGGCACGCCGAGCACGCGCTTCATGTTCTGCTCGAAGCGCGGCACGCGGCTGCTGCTGCCTTCGAACACCAGGCTGAGCCGCTTCAGGCCATCGATGGCCGTGAGCACCTCGTCCTCGCTGACGTTCATCACCGGAGCGCGCGCGGTCTTCTGGTTGCAGCCCGCCGTCAGCGCATTGAGCGACAGGGGGTAGGTGTCGGGCACCGTGTGCTGCTTCTCGACCAGCACAGCCAGCACGCGCCCTTCGAGCTGTGTCAGGGAACGGACCGGATGGTGCGGGAGAGTCTCGGGAGTGGAATTCATAATGGCATCGCTACGTGAAGCTACCTGCATTCGAACCTGACCGGTGCTGCCGTCAGGTACGTTCTGGTTGGGAGGCATATGATAGCCGCATGGCCGTTGCCGAAGCCACGCAAGCGGCTACTGCGGCAAACGCCCCGGCCGCGCGTGCCGCTCGCCTAGTCCGCCTGCGCGCCCGAGCGCTTCACCACCGCGCCCCATTTGCGGATCTCGCTGTCGACGAACCTGCCGGTGTCTTCCGGGCTCATCGGCATCGGCTCCGAGCCGCGCTCGGTGATGAACTTCTGCAGTTCGGGCGACTGCAGGGCCTTCACCGTTTCCGCGTTGAGCTGGCTCACGAGCGCGGGCGGCAGGCCCTTGGGCGCCATCAGGATCGCCCAGCCAAGCGCTTCGAAACCGGGCACGCCTTCCTCGCGCACGGTCGGCACCGACGGTAGCTGCGGGGTGCGCTTCGCCACCGTCACCGCCAGCGGCACGGCCTTCTTCGAGTGGATCAGGGGCAGCGCGGCAGTCACCGAATCCACCATCAGCGGGATCTGGTTGCCGAGGAAATCCGACTGCGCCGGACCGCTGCCCTTGTAGGGAATATGGACCATGAAGATGCCGGCCTGCGCCTTGAGCATCTCGGCCGACAAATGCTGGGTTCCGCCCACGCCGGCGCTGGCGTAGCTGAACTTGCCGGGTGCCGCCTTGGCCTTGGCGATCAGGTCGCGCAGCGAGACGATGCCCGAGCCCGGCGTGGCGAGGAACACCAGCGGTACCGAGAACACGCCGGAGATCGGCTGGAAATCCTGGCGCGGGTTGTAGGCAAGCTTCCTGTACAGCGTCTGGTTGATCGCCATGGCGCTGCCGGCCATCACCAGGGTGTAGCCGTCGGGCGCGGCATGCGCGGCGATTTCCATGCCGAGGTTGCTGCCGGCGCCGGCGCG
Organism: Cupriavidus basilensis; assembly: GCF_029335485.1. Classification (GTDB taxonomy): domain Bacteria; phylum Pseudomonadota; class Gammaproteobacteria; order Burkholderiales; family Burkholderiaceae; genus Cupriavidus; species Cupriavidus basilensis_E. The sequence continues at coordinate 17,080 of NZ_JARJLM010000143.1, read as the reverse complement.
GTTGTCGACCACGATCGGCTGGCCCAGCTGCTTGCCCAGGCGCTCGGCCAGCGCGCGCGCGAAAATGTCGGTGGCCTGTCCGGGCGGGAACGGCACGATCAGCTTGATGGGACGTTCAGGATAGGCGGCGTGGGCAAGCGTGCCCGCCAGCGTCAATGCGGCGGCGGTGGCGATCAGGGCAAAGGACGTCTTCAAGGGGCTCTCCTGCTTTGTAGTTATTGGTGTTGTGCTTGTGCGCTGTGTTGCGCGCCGCGCAGTGGGCGGGCCACGCAGGGATGGATTCTACGGGATGCCTGCCCCGCGCCTGCCGCCGGCGGACTGAACCACGGCGCCCCCGGCCCCGGACCTGCACCCGCTCGGAGGCGCACGCCGGGCATCCCGGCCATCACCACGGCCGTCCACGCCAGGGACATCGGGAAAGCGCCGCTTCATCACGCGCGCGCGGTCGTGGCGCCTGATACGGCGCCATCGTCGGAATCGCTCAAGTGCATTGAACGCGCGGCCGCCTTCCGCGGCAGGACAAAGGAGGCGATCCTATGATCCACTGGCATGCAGTGGCCGCCCGGGCTTCGCGTGGCCGCGCATGAAGGATGGGCGGACCGAACGCGCCGGCGCGCTGGCACCGACGTTCAACACCGCGCCGGTGGTCGACGAAGTGTCGAAGCGGGTGCTGTCTGGGCAGGGCGCGTCGAGCGTGCGCTGACGGGGCCGGGCCCTTTCATTCACCGTTTATGATCGAACCGCCGCGCCAGCCGTTCGCCGCCGAACTGCACCAGCGTGACCAGCGCCACCAGGATTGCGATCACGTTGAACATCACCGCGGTCTCGTAGCGCTCGTAGCCGTAGCGGATGGCAAGGTCGCCCAGGCCGCCCGCCCCGACCGCGCCGGCCATGGCCGACGAGCCGATCATGGCGATCACGCTGACCGTTGCGCCGCCGACGATGCCGGGCAGGGCCTCCGGCAGCAGCACATGGCGCACGATATGCCAGCGCCGGCAGCCCATGGCACGCGCCGCCTCGATCAAGCCCGGATCGATCTCGTTCAGGCTCACCTGGGCGATGCGCGCAAAGAAGGGGATCAGGTGCACGCTCAGCGGCACCACCGCCGCCCAGGTGCCCATGGTGGTGCCGACGATCAGCCGCGTCACCGGCAGCATCGCCACCAGCAGGATGATGAACGGGATCGAGCGGAAGGTATTGACCAGCGCCGACAGCGCACGATACAGCCGTGGCCGGGGCCGCAAGCCCCCCGGCGCGCTCAGCGTCAGCACGATGGCCAGCGCCATGCCCGCCGCGAAGACGACCAGGCATGCGCTGCTGACCATCAGCAGGGTCTCGCCCAGCGCGCGCAGGTATTTGTCAACCATGGGCAGCATAGCCGCGTACCTCGGAATGGCCGGCGCGCGCACTGGCATGCGCCGCATTGGAATTCGCGCCGGCCGGGGCCGGCATCCCGAGCCGCAGCGGACGCAGCAGCGCCAGCGTGGCCGCGGCGCGCGGCTCGGCGAACACCTGCCGCACGGTGCCCAGCTCCGCCACATGGCCCTGATCGAGCACCAGCACGCGGTCGCAGGCCTGGCGGATCACCGCCATATCGTGCGTGATCAGCACCACGGTCAGGCCCAGCTGGCGATTGATATCGCGCAGCAAAGCCAGGATCGATTCGGTGGTCTCCGGATCCAGCGCCGAGGTGGCCTCGTCGCACAGCAGGATCTCCGGCCGGTGCACCAGCGCGCGGGCAATGCCCACGCGCTGCTTCTGCCCGCCCGAGAGCGTGGCCGGATAGACCTGCGCCTTGTCCGCCAGCCCCACCAGCGCCAGCAGCGCCGTCACGCGCGGCGCAATCTCCGTGCGCGGCAGGCCCGCCACGCGCAACGGCAAGGCCACGTTCTCGAACACGGTCTTTGCCGAGAGCAGATTGAAATGCTGGAAGATCATGCCGATCCGCCGCCGCAGCACCACCAGGCCGTCTTCATCCAGCCCGCCCACCGCCACGTTGTCCACGCGCACCTGCCCGGTGCTCGGACGCTCCAGCATATTGATGGTACGCAGCAGCGTGGACTTGCCCGCGCCGCTACGGCCGATGATGCCGAAAATCTCGCCGCGCGCCACGGTAAAGGAGACATCTTCCAGTGCCGCGGCCTGGGCGCCGGCATAGTGCTTGCCGAGATGTTCGAAGACGATATGCGGCGGACTGGACTGCAGCGGGAGCACCTGTGACACGATCGGGATCCTTCTGGAAGTAACGGGAATTGCGTGAGCGGCGCGGGCGGCGTGGGCGATCAGAACGCGGGAATCACCGAGCCCTGGTACTTGGTCAGGATGAACTTGCGCACCTCGTCCGAGTGATAGGCCTTGACCAGCGGCGCCACCCACGGCGCGGCCTTGTCGCGCTCACGCACGGCGATGACATTCACGTAGGGGTTGTGCTCCTTCTTCTCCACCGCGATGCCGTCGCGCGTGGCGATCAGCCCGGCCTGGTAGGCAAAGGTATTGACCACGGCCGCCGCATCCACGTCCGGCAGCGAACGCGCCAGCACCACCGAGGCGCTTTCCACCAGGTCCAGCTTCTTCGGGTTGGCGGTCACGTCGGCCAGCGTGGCCGTGCCGGTGTAGGGATCGAAGCCGTCGCGCAGCTTGATCAGGCCGTGATCGCGCAGGATCACCAGCGCACGGGTCTGGTTGCTCGGGTCATTGGGAATGCCGATGCGTGCGCCCTGCGGCAGCGACTCCAGCGACTTGTACTTGCGCGAGTAGAAGGCGATCGGCGAGATCAGCGTATCCGCCACCGGCACGATCTTGTAGCCGCGCTGCTTGACCTGGTCGCGCAGGAAGGGAATGTGCTGGAAGGCGTTGGCATCGAGATCGCCATTGTTCAGCGCCTCGTTCGGGCTGGCGGTGCCGGTGATGACGATGGGCTGCACATGGAGGCCCTGCTTCTTGGCGACCTGGGTCACCACCTCCCAGATTTCCTCGTCCACGCCGCCGCGCACGCCTACCTTGATGGCCTTGTCGGCGGCCAGTGCCGGGGCGGCGCCCATGGCCAGCGCCGCCGTGGCGGCCAGGAGCTTGAAGAGAATCGCGCGCAGGTTCATAAGCCGTTCACCTTGAGTTTGGACTGGCGATGATGGAAATGGCGGAGTGCCAGGGAAGCCAGTCTAGGTAGGCGGCAAGGGCGCGGTCCAGGAATAAATCCGCAATAGCAAATCCGGAAAACCTGCCAGGCGGCGAACGTCCGCGGAGCATCGGCACGCGAGGCAACCTGCCATGGGACACACAACGCCGCGCGCATATCCATGCGCCGATTCATTCGTTCCGCATGGCAGGCACGCTGCGTAGAGTGGCGGTTTTTTCGTACGCGCAAGCCATTCCTTTCGCCACGCCAGGCCGCCCTGCCGCTGCCGCTGCGCCAGGTGGTGCGGATACCGTGTGCGTTCGTTTTGACATTCCGATCAAAGTCTGCCTGTTCCGCCGGATAAACCCGGTAAGATAGCTGCCGGATGCGCCTCTCCACGAACCAGCGCCGGTGCCATGCCGTTCAAGCTCACTGATAGACGAACCACCCATCTGGCGGCGCCCTGTGCCGGCCATCGGATGGCCATCGCCATGCTGATCCTCCCCCTGGGGGGTTGCACGTTACGCGGTGCACCGTCCTATGAAATCCTCGGGGCGTATTTCCCGCTCTGGCTGCTGAGCGCGGTATTGGGCCTCGTCGGCGCCCTGGTCGCCCACCGGATTTTCGTTTCAACCGGATGGGCGCAGACCGTGCCCCTCCAACTCTCCGTCTGCATGGCCATCGGCCTGATGGTCGCCGTGCTTGTCTGGCTCTCGGTAACAGGACAGTTGGCATGAAAATGGCCGGCGTACGCAACATCCCGCTGAAAGGCAAGGTGATCGGCTGGGTAATTATCGGACTTGGGATCATCGCGGCGTACTACGCCTATGATCGGGCCTCCCGTTTCCCATCGACCGACGATGCGGCCATCGATGCCGATGTCGTGCACGTCGCCTCGCCCGTTGGCGGGCGGATCGTCAGGCTCGCCGTGAGCGAAAACCAGCGGGTGGCAAAAGGCGACCTGTTGTTTGAGCTCGATCCCGTCCCCTATCGCCTGGTGCTGGCTCAAGCTCAGGCAGACCTGGAACTGGCGCGCGCGGCACTCGGTACCCGGCGCAAGGTGATCGTCGGAGAGCGTGCGAACGCAGCGGTTGCCGACGACCAGACTGGCAAGGCGGCGCACAGCTACGAACTTGCCTCGCGTACGGTGCAGCGGCTCGCTCCGCTGGCTGCCAAGGGCTACGTGCCTGCGCAACAGTTGGACCAGGCGCAGGTCGCACAGCGCGAAGCCGCGCTTTCGCTGCGACAGGCACAGGAACAGAAGCGGGCGACCGCGCAGACCATCGGCGGCGACGACGATGCGATTGCAACGGTGCATGCGCGCGAGGCGGCGGTCGCGCTGGCCCAGCACCATCTCGACGAGACGGTCGTGCGCGCGCCATACAACGGCTTTGTCACGGGGCTCTCGATCCTGGCAGGCGAGACGGTCGCGCCGAATCAATCGATCTTCACGCTGATCCATGCGGACGAATGGTTTGCCGTCGCGAACTTTCGCGAGACCTCGCTTTCCCGAATCGGCCTGGGCGACTGCGCCACCGTGTATTCGATGATCGACCGGAGCCAGGCCATTCGCGGGCAGGTGGTTGGCATTGGCGCGGGTGTCTCCGATCCGGGCCGGGTGAATCTGCCTCGCTCGCTGCCTTATGTGCAGCAGTCGGTGAACTGGGTGCGGGTTGCCCAGCGCTTCCCGGTGCGCGTGCGTCTCGCGGAGCCGGCGGCCGGCCTGGTCAGAATCGGCGCGAGCGCGGTAGTCGAGATCAGGCATGGCCCAGCCTGCCGATAGCCTGTTCCGCCAAGGCGCAACGGGCGCCTGGAAGAGGCTGCTCGCTCCTTACCCGGGCCGGGCTGCCATCGCCGCGCGCGTCGCGCTGATCTGCGCACTGACGGTGCTCGTGACAAGCGCCTGCGGTACACCGGAAGCCGCTCTCTCCGCCTACGTGGTGTTCTTCCTGAACCGACCCGACCGGGTCATGAGTCTGGTGACGGGGCTGGCGATGCTGATGCTGGTCACCGTGGTCATTGGCCTCGTACTCGTCGTAGCCGTGTTCGTGCTCGACGACCCGCTCTGGCGCGTCGCGTGCATTGCCATGCTTTCGCTGGGGCTTCTGTTCGTGACGTCGGCAAGCAAGCTGCGCCCCGTTGGCGCGATTCTCGCGATGATCGTCGGGTTCTCGCTCGACAAGCTTGGCAGTGTGCCGTTCGGCGAGGTGGCCACTCGCGCGATGCTGTACGCCTGGCTGATGGTTGCGATCCCGGTCGGCCTTTCCATCGCGGTCAACCTGGCCGTCGCGCCATCGCCGCGACGGCTCCTCTGCCGCGAGCTGGCGAGGCGCCTGCGGCTTGCTGCCCGCAGCCTGGCGGAGCCCGCCGCGATGCGCGATGCCCTGCACGCGTGCTTGACCTCCGGTGACGACCAGATCGCCTCGTGGATCCGGCTCTCCGTTGTCGACGGATCATCGGCCGCGGCGGATGTTCCGGCGTTGCGGCAGGCCGCGTCGTCGACGATAGCCATCCTGGTCGCCGCGGACCTGGCCGGCAGCGAACCATCGGGCCGGCTACCCGCAGCGCTGATCGAGCCGATCGCCAGGACGCTGGAGGATATGGCCGGCATGCTGGAAGCGGGCGGCTATCCCGTCGACATCGAACTCGCGTTGCCCGAAACCGGTGATCCGGCACCACTGGCCCGGGCCGTGGCCCAGCAGCTTCTCGACGCCATCAACCGTTTCGCCGTGGTTGACACCGCAGCACCCGTACCTGCGGCTGGCAAGCGAGGCGCCTTCTTCCTGCCGGACGCATTCACGAATCCCGACCATGTCCGCTACGCGCTGAAGACCACGGTGGCGGCGATGTTCTGCTACCTGCTCTATTCCCAGCTCGATTGGCCCGGCATTCACACTTGTTTCATCACCGTCTATATGGTGTCCCTCGGCACCACTGCCGAGACCGTCGAAAAGCTGACGCTGCGGATCGCAGGGTGTCTCGTGGGCGCAATCCTGGGTACCGCCGCCATCCTGCTCGTGATGCCTGCGCTGACGTCGGCAGGCGAGCTGATGGGCGTCGTGTTCGCCGGCGCGTGCCTGTCGGCGTGGATAGCGTTCGGCTCTCCAAGAATCGCCTATGCCGGATTTCAGATAGCCTTCGCCTTCTTCCTGTGCGTGATTCAAGGGGCAGCTCCCGGCTTCGATCTCACCCTCGCACGCGATCGCACCATCGGCATTCTGCTCGGCAATATCGTCGTCTACCTGGTCTTCACGCGGGTCTGGCCCGTTAGCGTCGCCGCCCGGGTTGACGCCAGGCTCGCGGAGCTTCGGCAGCACTGGGAACGGCTCGCAGCGCTTGCCCACCCGGCCACGCGACGGGCGCAAGCCGCCAATGCGATGGCCCGGCGCGACTCGCTGGAGCAGGATCTCGCCTTGATGGATTACGAGCCGTCCTGGGTGCGCCCCACGGCGGCATGGGTCTCCGAGCGTCGTCGCGAGCTGGCCAGGCTAAGCGCGCTTGAAGGACCGATGTTCCTGCTTGCCGAGCGACAGCCGGGCGAACCCGCGATCGACCACTGGCTACGCCGCCTCGGCGGAACCCGATCGCCGCAATCGGCCGGGACCGCCCCTGCGCGCGCGGCAAGCTCCGCGGCCCCGGACCCGGCGTCGCCGTACGCGGATGCCGGGCATACGCGTACGGCGTTGCTCAATCTTGGCGATGCACGCCTGGCCGGGCTCGAACCTATCGAATCCGGCGATGCCGGAAAGGAACACACGACCCATGCGCCGGCTTAACCCGCCATTCGCCCTGGCCATCCTGGCCGCATCCAGTCTGGCGGGGTGTGCCACGTCCTCCCTGGACATGGCTCCCCCGAGCCCGGATCGTCCGTGGCAGCCGCAGGTGAGCGAGGCCGGAGACATTGTTCCCGGCCCGCCCGCGCTGGCATCGGCCGGATCCGCCCACAGCTACCAGCTGCCCGCCAACCCCGGACTGGCGGCGGTGACACCCCCACCCGAGCTGGACCAGGCGCATGAATATGGTCTGCCGGAGTTGATCGATCTCGCGGAGTCTGCAAACCCGCTGACCCGTATCGCCTGGAACGACGCCCGGAACGCGGCACTAGCGGCAGGCATCGCGAAAGCGGCTTATCTCCCGCAGCTCTCGGCCACCGCGATGGGGCTGTATGCCAGCGCCCACGGGTCAAGTTCCACCTTGCTTGGCGATACGTCGGCCAGCGCCTCGGCGCATGGCGCAACGTCCGTGCTGTCGTTGCAGTGGCTGCTGTTCGACTTCGGCGGACGCGCAGCTCGCATCGAAGCTGCGTCACAGGCCTCCACGATGGCGAACATCGGATTCACTGCCGTCCACCAGCAAGTGATCCACGACGTGAGCATCGCCTTCTACGCCTACCAGGCCGCTCATGCACGCATGGCCACGACGCAGCAGGCGCTTGGCAACGCCGACGCCATACTTGGCGCCGCCCAATTGCGCTACAAGCGCGGCATCGGCACCGTCATCGAAGTGGCGCAGGCTACGCAGAACCGCGCGCAGGCAAAGCTCGCGCTGGTCCAGGCACAAGGCGCCGAATCCAACAGCTACCTGGCGCTCATCTCGGCGCTGGGAATATCCCCGCTATCGAAGCCCAGGATTGCGGACATGCCAATCCGCAAGCTGTCGCCCGCGATGAGCGAGTCAATCGAGCAGATCGTCTCTTCCGCGATCGCCCGGCGGCCGGATGTGTTGAGCGCCTATGCAGCCGAGCGGGCCAACCTGGCGAAGATCAAGGCCGCCGAGGCGGAGTTCATGCCCAAGGTCTTTGTCTCCGCTTCAGCCGCCTATAACACCAGCAGTACGTCGATTTCCGCGGTTCCGGCTATCGGGCAGCAATTGCCGACCGTCAACCTGAGCGGCGGCCGCTACGGCGGGAGCGTGATCGTCGGCGTAACGATCCCGCTATACGATGGCGGCCTGCGTTCAGCGGTCCTTGCGCAGGCACGCAACGATGCCAACAGCGCATCCACCCGCCTGGCCCGCAGCCGCGAAGAAGCTGTCCGGCAGGTTGTCGCAGCACAGAACACGCTGCAGTCCAGCCTGGCAGCCCACGCTGCCGCGACCGAGTTGCTCGCAGCCTCGCAGACCACATACGATGCCGCGCTGGATGCATTCCGGCATGGCGTCGGCTCCGTCACCGATGCCTTGCTTGCGCAAAACCAGCTGTTCGCTGCGAAGAACGCCTACGCGGACAGCTACAGCGCCGCGCTGTCAGCCGCCGCGACCCTTGCCCTCGCGGCAGGCTCGGTCGATTCGATACCCGCGCAGCCGGGCTGAACATGCACCCCTGGCCCTTGACCGGATCCGGCGAAGAGCCGCCGCTTCCTTCGTTCCTGCCCCCTTGCCGTTGGTTTGCATGCATGCCAGGCCCACTCCGGGATGGCCTGGCCGTTGCCTTCGCCGGCATGCATCCCGGCAATGGCGGTCGCGGGCGAGCCGGCATAACCTTGCATATCCCGCGAGCAACGCCTTGGGGGAAATCACGCCGCTACACCGAGCAGCGCCAAGGTGGCGTGACCGGGGGATACGGGATGCGGGATACGGGATGTTGTACTAGTCTTCCCAGTACGCGCGGAACGCGGCGGCTACGATCACCGGCAGGCACAGGACGAGCGGGATGGCGAAGTAAGGCACATCCAGGTCGACCACCCGCTTGTAGATGAGCCAGCCAATGCCCACGGCGAGGGTAACCAGGCCAATGAGCGCCGAGAGAACGTTCAGTACCCGGTCGGAGGGGCGTCTGCGCATCGGTTCCTTGGTCAAAGGTGCTTTCATCGCAACTCCCAAGCTGGTCGTGGGGGCCTTTGGATAATCAAGTTTAGTCCAGCGCGGCGCGTCACGGCGGCCTGCCTGGCATCGGATTGTGCATGTCAGGAGAAAGCGAACCCGGAACGAACCCTGTCACAGGTATTCCGGGGGCCTTGCAGTCACACGTGATCGCAGCGCGCCGAGTCGGGCGCCGGGGCCCTGCCGCGCTGCCGGAAGCCACAAAAGCGCCGTCGGAGCGACATAGCGCAAGGACGCCGACCGGCGGGAAAACCCGGGCGCCATGCCGCTTGCGCGATGACTGCGAGGATTCCCACATTCCCCCCTTGCTTCCGGGTTGCGCATGCCTGGCGTTGTGGATATATTTTCCAGCACCGTGACTCCACCGACGAGATTCGCCCATGACCGTCTACGTCGCACGCAATCGATCCACCGCGGTTGAACGCATCCATTCCCGGATGGAAGGTACGGTAGACCTGGACTATGAGACGGCCTGGGAAGATGCATTCGAACTGGGAAGACTCGGGCAGCGGTACGGCGTCGTCGTCCAGTTCAGGACCATCGAGCATGTTGCCGTACGCTCGCCGGAAGCCCTGGCCAGTGGACTGAGAGCGCCAAAGAACACGTTCAGGCAACGTCATCTGTATTGCCTGTTCGATCTGACCATCTTGCCGGAAGCCACCCTGAGCGAACTCGAAGCGCGCGCCATCCAGCATGGCGACTACATCCTGGCTGGCCGCCTGCTGAAAGAGCCGACGCTCACCTGGGCGTGACCGCGGCGTACCGGCACTGGCGGACCCTTCGCCGGTAGCGCGGTGGGCAAGCCGCGCCCCGATCCGGGGTGCGTCATGCGGCAGTCACGCCCCGGTCATTCCACAATCAGCTTCAATCCGGCGGGCAGCGACTCGCCGAATACGCGTCCCTCGTCGGCTTCGTCGAGTTCCACCGTCTCGCGCACCATGGCGATCCACGTTCGTGGCGCGTTGGCGGCTTCGAGCCGGCGGACGACGTTTGCACGGACATCAGGGGGCAGGTCCCGCGAACGGTCGCCCGTCATGCGGGCGACCTGGACGGCGGCGAACGCAGCCGGCTCGATTTTTTTCCAGTCGAGCGCAAGGATCGCATCCAGCCACCGCACGGCAACGTCCGCCGGCACCACGCTGTGCGCGCTGCCATAGAACGGCCGGCGCGCGCCGATGCGGCCGATGGCCCACCAGCCCTGGGGGTTTTCCGAGGATTTCCTGAGCCGGGTCAGCAGCCATTCGGCGACTTCGATCTTGCGCTCGACGGGAACACGCTCCAGCGACCCGGCAAGGCGCACCATGTCGGCATAGCCCGCCCTCGCCGGCCCGGGCGGCCGCTTGTATCGCGTCGTGCCGGCGGGCTGCAGATAGAAGGCCATATCATCCAGCAGGCGCAACTGCGCCTGCTCTCCCAGGCCGCCCGCCACGCGCCGCCACAGCGTCCACCACTCCGACCAGATCTGGCTCTCGTTGACGTACTGGATGCCCTGCTCGAACAGCGACCAGAGCTGCTCGGCGCGCCAGTCGTCGAGCGGGTAGCCAAAGCCCGGCCGCAGGCAGTAGCCGGCCAGGTTCAGCCAAAGCCGCTCGTGGTCGGCCGTGCGCCGCCGCCGGCGCGCGCGCTCCCAGAAGGTGCCGAACAGTTCGCGCAGCAGCGCGCTGTCCCATGTCTCGCGCGCCCCGAGCAGTTGCTCCAGTTGCACGCGCAGCCGCTTGACCTCCTTGGGACCGACCTCTTGCGAGCGCGCGCCAAAGGTGCGGTCGATGCATTCGCCTGCCTGGGCCAGGGACGCATGGGGCGCGTCCATGGGCAAGGCAGCAGGGGCATCGTTGCCGCGCAGCTGGAATTCGAGCAGCCAGCGCTGCGAGGCATCCCCTATCTCGATGCAGTGCACCTCCAGCGTGCCGACCTCGGTCAGCGACGAGGTGAGCTGGACGGGCGTCTCCCGCGGCCCGCCGGCACCGCGCGGCTGCACCACGGTGGCGATTGGCGGCAGCCGGACGAAATCGCCCTGCGCGAGATCGGTCAGCTCGCCCGGCAGATAAGCCGTGTCAGCCACGGAAGACACCAGGTGGAAGCGCACCGGATACCCGAGCCGCAGGGCGAAGGCGCGATCCTCGAGATGAATCTCCTGGCCTTCTTCGGTGCCGCGCGGCAACAGGCAGATGCCCTGTTGTCCCTGCGCGCCATCGTCGAGCACCAGGAAATAACTGCGCGCCGAGCCCCCGCCGATGCGCGGGGCATGCCCCGTGCGTGCGCGCGCGTAAGCCACCGCGCCACGGGCCACGGCGACGTCGGGGCTATCGTTGTGCAGCACGTGCAGCGGCTCGCCGCGCCACCTGCCCAGGGTGCCCGCGATGCGCCCGCTCAGGGCGCTGGCGCGGAACACGCCGCCGTTGAGCAGCAGGGTGTCGGGCATCGGCAATGCGGCATCGGGCGCTTCAGGCGCACCGGGCGCACCGGGCGCATCAGGCAAATCCAGCGCTTTGCGCGACTGCGCCGCGTGCTGGCTCAGGAAGGCCGCGACATGCCGGGTGACCGCCGGATCGGTCGCATAGGGCAGGCCAAACTCGACAATGGCGCCCCGCGCCCGCCCGGGCCTCTCGTCCGAAGACACCGGGGGGAAGAAACCGTCGACGATGAGTTGTTCGATCTCCTGCCGCGTCACCTCCACCGAGCGCGACCCGCCAATCAGCCTGGAGCCAGCACCAAGCAGCGTGATCGTGACGGCGTCCGGCGCCTGCGCGCTGAGCAACTGCTCCTTTGCAACCCGGCACCGCTCGACCAGCTGGGACAGGCTGGCAGCCGACAGTCGCGCGTGCCCCGCGGCCAGGCGCGACTCGACAAGATGCGCCAGGGCAAGATCCATATTGTCGCCGCCGAGCATCAGGTGGTTGCCAACGCCGATGCGGGTCAGCTGCGGCTGGCCGTCCGCCATCGCCACCTTGATGAGGGTGAGGTCGGTGGTGCCGCCGCCCACATCGCAGATCAGGACCAGGCGCGTCTGCGCCAGTTCCGCGCCGAGCGTGCGGCGATGATGGAACAGCCAGTCGTAGAAGGCCGCCTGCGGCTCTTCCAGCAGGCGCAGGACGGGCAGCCCGGCCGTGCGCGCGGCTTCCAGCGTCAGCGCGCGCGCGCCTTCGTCGAACGACGCGGGCACGGTGAGCACCACGTCCTGGTCTTCGAGCCGGGCCTGCGGAAAACGGTGATTCCAGGCGGCGCGCACGTAGGCCAGGTAGCTGGCGCTGGCGGCCACCGGCGACACCTTGCCGACCTCGTCGCCGGCCCCCCAGGGCAGGATGGGCGCGGTCCGGTCGACCGACGCATGCGACAGCCAGCTCTTCGCGCTGGCCACGAGCCTGCCCGGCACCTGCGCGCCCAGCGTGGACGCCAGGCGGCCGATCACGACCTGCTGCGCCCCGGCGCTATCGGCCTGCTGCCAGGGCAGCTGGAGATCGCCCGGGCTGAGTTCCCCGGGCGCCGCGTGATACCGCACGGACGGCAGCAGCGGGCGCGCCGCGACCTCCCCCAGGCTTACCAGTTGATCGATATCGAAGACGCCGATGTCCTCCGATCCCGCCTGCGCGTATGCGACGACCGTGTTGCTTGTGCCAAGATCAATGCCGACGATGTACTGCTTCATCGCATTCAGGCGTTCGCGCTGCCGCGCACGTCGAACTCGACCTTCCAGCGCTCGCCGGTACCGCGCGGCACGGCTTCCAGTTCCAGCGTGCCAGCCTCGGTGACGCGGGCATGCAGCTTCACCGGCACCACCTCGCCCGGGGTTCGCCCCTCGGACGGCAGCGTGGCCTGGATCTCATCGAGCTCCTGCAGTTCCTCGGGCGACCAGGAGTCGAGCAGGGTGCCGACCTGGTCCTGGCGGCGCACCGACGAGCCGAAGAAACGGAAGTGCACCGGTTCACCCACCACCAGGCCGAATTCCTGTGCCGGCAGCGCCGCCTCGGTCCCTTCCTCCATGCCAAAGGGCGCCACGCAAAGCGCCTGCACGGGCGGCTCGAAGCCGGGCACGGCAGGCATCGCCGATTCCACGGCGATATAGTAGGCACGCGCGGTACCGCCACGGATGCGCACGCCCTTGCCGCGCCGCACGTAGCCGTAGTAGGCGGCGCCGCGCGCCACGGCGAGGTCCAGGTCGGCGCCTTCCAGCAGCCGCGCGGGCGCGGCGCCTTCGGCGGCGAGCCAGCCGTTGAGCGTCTGCATGATGCGCGCAGCCAGCAGGTCCGACTTGAACACGCCGCCATTGAACAGGACCGCCGTGGGATGCAGCAAGGTCGCGCCCTCCGGCTGCGTGCCTTGCATGCCGTCGAGTTCGGCAAGCGCTGCAACCTGGCGGCCGAGGAACGCGGCCAGATGGCGCGTGACGGCCGCATCCTGCGCATATGGCAGGCCGAGCTGGGTCAGGCCGGCGCGGGTCCGGCTCACCGGACGGGCCGAGCCGTCCACTTGCGGGAAAAAACCCTCCAGGATGGTCTGGGTCAGCTCGGCGCGGGTGAGTTCCGTGCGGATCGAGCCACCGATCAGCTTGGACCCGCGGCTCGGCACCACCAGCGGCACGGCATCCGTGGCCGCATCGGAGAGCAGCGTTTCCTTGGCCGAGCGGCAGGCATAGGTGAGCGCCCGCAACTGCCACGGATCGGCCTGCGTACCCTGGGCGGCCAGCTTGCGCGCCACCACATGGGCCAGCGCGAGATCCATATTGTCGCCGCCCAGCAGGATATGCTCGCCCACGGCAACGCGGTGCAGTTCCAGGTTGCCTTCGCGCTCGATCACGGCGATCAGGGAAAGGTCGGTCGTGCCCCCGCCGACATCCACCACCAGGATGATGTCGCCCACCCTGACCTGCTTGCGCCAGAGGCCATCGCTCTTCTGGATCCAGCTATAGAGCGCCGCCTGGGGCTCTTCCAGCAGGGTCATGCGTGCATACCCCGCGGCTTCGGCGGCTTCGGCCGTCAACTCCCTTGCGGCCGGGTCGAACGATGCAGGGATGGTGACGGTGATTTCCTGCTCGCCGAACGGTGCGTCGGGATGGGTATGGTCCCAGGCTTCACGCAGGTGCGTGAGATACCGCACGGAAGTCTCCAGCGGCGAAACGCGCGGCACTTCGGCCGGTGCGTCGTTTGGCAGGATCGCCGCCCGGCGGTCCACGCCGGGGTGGCACAGCCAGCTTTTGGCGCTGGATACCAGGCGGATCGGCGTGGCCGCGCCGCGGCTGCGCGCCAGCTCGCCTACCGCGAACTCCCGCTGCGCGGTCCACGGCAGGCCCAGGTCGCCCGGGGCCAGCTCGCTGGGGTGCGGCAGGTAGAGAAACGAGGGCAGCAGGTCGAGTTCCTCGACGGCGCCCGGTGCGGTGAGCTGCGTGACCGGCAGGACGCCCTGGCTGGTCTTCTCGCCATCGCTGGCAACAAGGTCGACGTAGGAAATCGCGCAGTGGGTCGTGCCCAGGTCGATACCGATGGAATAGCGCGGTGCGTTCATAGCTCGACCTCGGCCGGTGCGATCACCGTGGCGTCGTGGCGTTCCGCCAGCCGGGGCAGGCGGACTTCCGCGACCTTCCAGCCGCGGTGACTGATGCTGCCGTTGAACGGCGCGCTGCCCACCACATTGCCGGTCAGCCGGATCGCGGTGGCATCGAAGCCTTCGGCCAGTGTCACGCGGCTGCCTTCGGCTTCCTCGCGCACGGGGCGGATGGAGAAATGCTCGCGCAGCACCGCGCGGCAGCCTTCATGCACGAGCCTGGCGGCAGCGCCGATTTCCGTGTCGGTATAGCCCGCGATATCCTCCTCGACGAAATCGATGAAGCGCGCGTCGCGCTGGAGCAGCCCCAGCAGCTGCAGCGCCGCTTCCGGGCTGGCTTCCTTCAGTGCTGGCACGGGCACCGGCGCAGGCACCGGCACCGGCACCGGCACGGCAGCCTGCGGCGCCGGCCTGGCTTCCGCAGGGCTCGCCCCGTCGCGCAGGCGCCGCACGCCGCCGGCAAACTCGCGGTCGCCCAGGATGGTGAAGAACGTGCCGACGGCAAGGGCGATCCTGCCGAGGAAAGATGGGTTCGAGTCGGTCATAAACTACTCCTGATGGGCTCTGTTAAAGGACGAGCCATCCTCTGGCGACACTGGCAAGGCCCGGTTTCCACCGCGCATGCGGTTCCGGACATCGATGGCCAGGCCAGGCGCCGGCGTCTGATTTGCTGGCCCGACCGGGCCGCTCAGGCCGTATTTTGCCCTAATGCGCCCCCGATCCGGCCAATGCCGGGGATTTGCCTGGTGAACCGGAGCGGATGCCAGCGCGGCACAACCGGCCGCTCCGTCCGGCACCTCCCTTTTCCACCCCCGATTCCACTCGTAACTCGCGCCGGATGCCCGCCAATTCGCGACGCCATGCGCCGTTTCGTCGCATCGCACGGCCCGGATGACGGGTGCGCCCCCATCATGGGCATCGTCGAATATCCCCGCAAAGCAAAGAAAAGGAGATCCGCAATGCTGCCTGGCATTCTTCAGCACACGCCCGCCTGGATATGGGTGATGCTTGCCGCCCTGATCGCCCTCGGCATCTCGCAGGCGGCGCCCAGGCGAATGACGCCGCGGCGGGCCACCACTGTCCCGTTGGCAATGGCCGTGCTGTCTTTCCTGGGTGTCGTGTCGGCATTCTCGCGGCAGCCTCTGGCGCTGGTGGCCTGGGCGGCCGGCATGGCCGCCGCGCTGGTCCTGGCCAGGGCGGCCGGCACATGGGAGACGATCCGCTGGTCGACGGCAGATCGCTGTCTGCATGTCCCCGGCAGCTGGATACCCCTGTTGCTGATCCTCTGCATGTTCGCGACCCGGTTTTGCGTCAGCGTGGCACAGGCGGTCAATCCCGGGCTGTTGCGCCACGGGACCTTTGCCATGGCAGCCGGCTTTATCTATGGCGCGGTTAGCGGTATCTTCCTCGCACGCAGCCTCGTGGCCTGGCGCGTCTCCCGGCAGGCGCCGCTGCGCGGCGTGATTACCTGAGCACATTGAACGCACCCCGAGCCCTGCCCAATCGCTGCACACTGGAACCATACCGCGGCATGCCATCTCCCTCCGACGTACTGGCCTGGCTCTGGCGCCAGCTGCGGGTCGCCATCCCGCTGGCCCTGGGGTGCGCCTTGTTCTTCAGCGCGATGTTTCGCGAGCCGTTCGGCACCACGCTGGTCTATTCGTTTTGCATCACCTTCCTTATCCAGGCCCTGGTCAGCGCGGGCCGCCATGGCATCTCGCGCCGGCTGCGCCTGCAGCAGCCCGGCGACCTTGCCGCACAGCGCGCCTGGCCGGGCTGGAAACTGATGTTCCCGTGGATCATCGCGTCGGGCGTCGTCGGCTACTTTGCCGGCCATGCGCTGGCCGACCTGCTGACCGGCGGCCACGATACCCCCGCCACGTTCCTGCAGGATTCCCGCGCCTTGCTGCTGAGCATGAGCATGGTGGTGGCGCTGTCCCTCGGCGTCACTTACTTCCACTATGCGCGAGGGCGCATGGCGCTCATGGAGGCGCGCGCGCAAGCCGCCATGCGCAGCGCGGCGGAGAATCAGCTCCGGCTGCTGGAATCGCAGCTGGAGCCGCACATGCTGTTCAATACGCTGGCCAACCTGCGCGTGTTGATCGGCCAGGACCCGCAACGCGCCCAGGCCATGCTCAACCATGTGATCGCGTTCCTGCGCGCCACGCTGGCGGCTTCGCGCTCGGAGTCGCACCCCCTCTCGTCCGAGTTCGAGCGCATTGGCGACTATCTCGAGCTGATGCGGGTGCGCATGGGTCAGCGCCTGCGGACACGCATCGACCTGCCGGCCGGACTGGCCGCGTTGCCGGTCCCCCCGCTGCTGTTGCAGCCGCTGGTGGAGAATGCCATCCTGCACGGACTGGAACCCAAGGTGGGCGGCGGCTGGATCCGGATCACGGCGCAGCGCGAAGGCGATATGCTGCGGCTGTGCGTACGCGATACGGGCGTGGGCCTCGGCGCGCTGCCGCCCGGCCCGGATTGCTTCGGTACGCAGCAAGTCCGGGAACGGCTCTCGCATCTCTTCAGCAACACGGCCACGTTCGAACTCTCGGCAGCGGGCGATGACGAAGGGGGCGCGCTGGCCACCGTGCGCCTTCCGCTACCCTG
>NZ_JARJLM010000142.1 GCF_029335485.1 Cupriavidus basilensis | reverse complement strand
CGGATCTCAGATCTCGGGTTCTTCGTCGTCATCGCCGCCGGTATGGACCGGCTTGATGCGGAACGCGCGGAGATACTCCATCCACTGCTCGCCCGGCAGTTCGGCCAGCGATTCCTGCACGAATTCGACTTCCGTATCGAACTGTTTCGGCGTGAGCCCGCCGCGCATCAGCTGGAAACGGCAGTACACCAGGTAGGTGTTGACGACATCGGTCTCGCAGTAATCGCGGATTGCGCCCAGCTGGCCGTCCTGGTAGGCCTGCCAGACCTTGCTGCCATCCATCCCCATCTTACCGGGAAAGCCGCACAGCTTGGCGAGATCGTCCAGCGGCGCGCTGGCGCGCGGCTGGTACATCGCCAGCAGGTCCATCAGGTCCAGGTGCCGCATGTGGTAGCGGCTGATGTAGTTGTTCCACTTGAAATCGCGGCTGTCGGATTCGCTGCCTTCGCCCATTTCCCAGTAGCGCGGCGCCACGATGCCATGCACCAGCCCGCGGTAGTGCAGCACGGGGAGATCGAAGCCGCCGCCGTTCCACGACACGATCTGCGGCGAATAGCGCGCCACCAGGTCGTAGAATTTCTGGATCAGCACCGCTTCGCCGTCTTCCGGCGTGCCCAGCGAGCCCACATGGAAAACCGGGCTGCCGTCGCGATGGTTACGGCGCAGCACGCAGGAAATGGCGGCCACGCGCTGCAGGTAATGCGGCAGGAAATCGCTGCCGTTTTTCTCGCGGCGGGCCGCGAAGGCATGCTCGGCGACCTCGGCGTCGCTCATCGAATCGGGATGGTCATGCAGACGACGCAAACCATCGACATCGGGAATCGTCTCGATGTCGAATACCAGCACAGGTGTCATAGAACAGCGTCCTTGCGCACGCCTTGCGAAGCAAAATGGCGTTTGAGCTTGACCAGCGCCTCTTGCTGGATCTGGCGCACGCGCTCGCGCGTCAGCCCCATTTCCTCGGCAAGTTCTTCCAGCGTGGCTGGCTCGATATGATTGAGACCGAAGCGGCGTTCCACCACGTAACGGTGTTTTTCCGACAGGCGCGCCAGCCACTGTTTCATCAGGTTTTCCAGCTCGCGGTGCGCGACCTCCTGGTCGGGCGCGGCATTATGCTCGTCCGAGAGGAAATCGAGCAGACTGGAACCCGGATCGAGATCGAAAGGCGTGTCGAGCGAGGTGGTGTGCTCGTTGAGCGCGAGCACGTCTTGCACTTCGTCGGGAGTCTTGCCCAGCAGGTGGGCGATGTCCTCGAGGCTGGCGTCGCGGCCGTCGGTGCCGCCCTTCTCCAGATGCCGCTTGGCGCGCAGTACCTGGTTGAGTTCGCGGATCACATGGACCGGCAGGCGCACGGTGCGCGCCTGGTTCATGATGGCGCGCTCGATGCTCTGGCGGATCCACCAGGTGGCGTAGGTCGAAAAGCGGAAGCCGCGTGAAGGATCGAACTTCTCGATGGCGTGCATCAGGCCGAGATTGCCTTCCTCGATCAGGTCCAGCAGCGGCACGCCACGGTTGAGGTAACCCTTGGCGATGCTGACCACCAGCCGCAGGTTGCGCTCGATCATGACCTGGCGCGCGGAGAAATCGCCGCCCTTGGCCAGTGTGGAGAAATGCAGCTCCTCGGGCGCCGACAGCAACGGCTTGATGCTGATGCGATTCAGGTAGTGCTGGACGGTATCGGCTGCCAGCTCGGTGTGCAGCACGGTACGGAAGTCGTCGTGATCGGGCGCGGCGGCCTCGGTACCGTTCTCGCCTTCCTCTTCGTCCTCGGACTCTTCTTCTTCCTCGTCGCGGGCCTGGCGTTCGGCTTCCTCGACCATCAGGTCGGCCTCGCGCAATCCTACCGTCGTGCCGGTGGTGATCGGCTCATCGGTCAGGGGAACCATTTCGGCGGCCGGGTCCTGGCCGTAGGCTTCGGACTCGGCATCGGCTTGCGCCACGCCAGCGGACTGCTGCAACTCCGGCTGCTTGGAACGCCGGGCCCGGCTGGTGCTTCCGGTGGAGACAGTTTTCTGGCGTGGCATGAACCCTCACTGTGGCGGCAGATACCGCATCGGATCGACTGGTTTCCCGTTCTTGCGTACCTCGAAATGCAGTTTCACACGATCGGTGTCACTGTTGCCCATCTCTGCAATCTTCTGCCCCTTGCGGACCGTTGCCTGCTCCTGCACCAGCACCTTGTCGTTGTGGCCATATGCAGTGAGATATGTATCGTTGTGTTTGATGATGACAAGATTCCCGTAGCCGCGCAAGGGGCCAACGTGAATCACCTTGCCATCGTCGGCCGCCAGCACCGTATCGCCCTTCTTGCCTGCGATATCGATGCCTTTGTTGCCCTTTTCGTCGAAACGCCCGATCAGCTGGCCGCTGACAGGCCATGCCAGCTTGATGGAACCGTCGCCGGCGGGAGCCGAAGCGGAGGCGGCCGGCGCGGAAGCGCCACCGGTCGTGGCCGTAGACGGAATCGGCGTGGGTACCGGACGCGCCTGCTCGATCGGCTGCGACTGCACGCTGCCGGGCGCCACCGGCATGGTGGCCACGCCGGTGCCGGCGTTGACGTCGGCGCCAGGCGGCACTACGCGCAACAATTGGCCCACTTCGATCTGATTGGCATTGGCGAGCGAGTTCCAGGCCGCCACATCGCGGTAGGACTGGCCATTCTCGAGCGCGATTCGATAAAGGGTATCGCCTCGCTTGACGCGATAGTACCCGGGCGGCGGCGGCTCGAGCGGCGCGACGCTGGCAACGCCGGCGCCGGTGGTACGGTCCACGACCGGGGCCGGCATGGGGGAGGAAGCGCAGGCTGCCAGCAGGGAGACCAGCAACGAGGCGGCGGCTAGCTGCCCGGCGCGGGCGAAACGTTCCGTATTCACGATATTGTGCATAGTTCGACTCAGATAGTGCCCGATTTTAATGGCACAAAGAAAACGGCTTCAAGCGCGGTCCGGTGAAATCGATGCCGGTTACGCCGCTCGATCAACAATAATTGCTGCGTGACGGTCTGCCCCGGCCCGCCCGGCGAGGGCGCCACGGCCACCGGGGCGATCAGCCGCCCGCCAACGGCCAGTTGTTCCAGCAGCGCCTGCGGCACCTCCATGCCGGCAGCCGCCAGGATAATCGACGAGAACGGCGCCGCCTGCGGCAGGCCCAGCATGCCGTCGCCATAGTGCAGGCGCAGGTTTGGCACGCGCAGCGGCCGCAAGTTCGCCTTGGCCTGTTCGTGCAGCGGACGGATCCGCTCGATGGAGAACACTTCGCGTGCCACCAGGCTCAGCACCGCGGCCTGGTAGCCACAGCCGGTGCCGATCTCCAGCACGCGCTCCAGCGGCTCGTCGGCGGCCAGGCCGTCGCGCAGCAGCTCGATCATGCGCGCCACCACCGACGGCTTCGAAATGGTCTGGTGGTGGCCGATCGGCAGCGCCGCGTCTTCATAGCCTTGCGAGGCCAGGCCGGGTTCGACGAACAGATGGCGGGGCACCGTGGCGATCGCGTCCAGCACCCGTTCGTCGCGGATCCCGGCCGCGCGCAGCCGTGCCGCCAGCGCGCCGCGCGCACGCTCCGACGCCATGCCGCCGCCGCCCGCGGTAGCCGCGCTCGCGCGCGCCTGCACCGCGCTGGCGGCCGCCACGGGAACGGGTACCGGCGCTTTCGCCGCGCGCGCTTTGGCCGCGGCCGCCACGCTGCGCGCGCCGCCCACGGCAGGCATGCCGGCGGTGCGCGCCGGCGCGGGCTTGCGCTCGACCACGGCGTCCAGCGGCAACGGGAATTTTGGGCGACGCGGGTCGGAAGTCATGACGGCCGGTAACTGCGCGCGACAGGGCTTATGCCAGCCACTGGTTGATCTGTTCGAGCTGCCCGCGGTGAGTCAGGTCGAGCTGCAAGGGCGTCAGCGAAACAAAGCCTTCGCCGGTGGCGTGGAAATCCGTACCCTCGCTGGCATCGCGCGCGTCGCCGGTGGCGCCGATCCAGTAGTTGGTTTCGCCGCGCGGGTTGACCTGTTTGATGACCGGCTGGGAAGGATGGCGCTTGCCCAGCCGGGTGGCGCGATAGCCCCGGAGATGCTCGAACGGCAGGCTGGGAATATTGACGTTGAGCAGGAAGGGCTCGGCCGCGGGCCTGGCGATATAGCGCTCGACAATGTCGCGCGCCACGCGGGCGGCGGCGTCGAGATGCGTCCAGCCCTTGTCCACCTGCGAGAAGGCGATCGCGGGAATGCCGAGCAGGAAACCCTCGATGGCGGCGGCGACGGTGCCGGAGTACAGCACATCCTCGCCCATGTTCTGGCCCTGGTTGATGCCGGACACCACCAGGTCGGGCTTTTCGTCGAGCAGGCCGGTCAGCGCGATATGCACGCAATCGGTCGGCGTACCATTGACGAAACGAAAACCCTTCTGCACGCCCTCCCGCGCCTCGAAGACCGACAGCGGACGCTGCAGGGTCAGCGAATTCGAGGCGCCGCTGTGATTCTGCTCAGGCGCAATGACCGTGATACGGGCCAGCGGCGCCAGCGCGGCATACAGCGCGGCAAGCCCTGGCGCCAGGTAACCGTCATCGTTTGCGAGGAGGATATGCATGGGCGCGATTGTACCTGACAAGGCTGTCGCAAGCGCCCCCGTCCACGCCGCGAAGCGGCGCTGCGCCAGCCCTTTTGCCGGCACGTAACAGAACGATCGTGCTATTTTTGCGCTACACTTGCCCGGGCCTGCCTGGCGCAACTGGCATCCAGCGCGCATGCACCATTCATGCACCCTTTTGCGTCATCTTGTGCGGGGCATCGAACATATCACCGGAGACATGATGAAAGCCGTACTGTGCAAAGCCTGGGGCCCGCCTGACTCGCTGGTTCTCGAAACCCTGCCCGACCTGGTGCCCGGCCCGGGCGAAGTCGTGATCGACGTAAAAGCGGCCGGCGTGAATTTCCCGGACGTCCTCATCATCCAGAACAAATACCAGGCCAAGCCGCAGCTGCCGTTTGCGCCCGGATCGGAACTGGCCGGCGTGGTCAACGCCATCGGCGAAGGCGTGACCCACGTCAAGCCGGGCGACAAGGTCATTGCCTACCTCGGCAACGGTGCCTTTGCCTCGCAGGCCAAGGCACCCGCCAGTGCGGTCGTGCCAATGCCGCCGGGCATCGATTTCGAGACTGCCGCGGCGTTCACCCTCACGTACGGCACGTCGCACCACGCGGTCATCGACCGCGGCGAACTCAAGGCCGGCCAGACCATGCTGGTGCTTGGCGCCGCCGGCGGCGTGGGCCTGGCGGCGATCGAGATCGGCAAGGCCATCGGCGCCCGCGTGATTGCCGCGGCTTCCACCGACGAGAAGCTGGCGGTGTGCAAGGACCATGGCGCCGACGCGCTGATCAACTACAGCACCGAGGACCTGCGCGAACGCGTCAAGGCGCTGACCGACGGCCGCGGCCCCGACGTGATCTACGACCCGGTTGGCGGCATCTATGCCGAGCCGGCATTCCGCTCGATCGGCTGGCGCGGCCGCTACCTGGTGGTGGGCTTCGCCAATGGCGAGATCCCCAAGCTTCCGCTGAACCTGGCGCTGCTCAAGGGCGCCTCGCTGGTAGGCGTGTTCTGGGGCGACTTCGCACGGCGCGAGCCCAAAGCCAACCAGGCCAATATGGCGCAGATGCTGGGCTGGATGAAGGAAGGCAAGATCCGCCCGCACATTTCTGCGCGCTATCCGCTGGAACAGGCGCCACAGGCCCTGAAGGACATGGAGGCACGCAAGGTCACGGGCAAGATCGTCATCGTGCCCTG
>NZ_JARJLM010000141.1 GCF_029335485.1 Cupriavidus basilensis | reverse complement strand
GCTGCCCCGCCCCTGATTTCCCCCGACCACAGCGAGACATGGATATCAAACGCACCATACTCTGGGTCATCTTCTCGATGTCCCTCGTGCTGCTCTACGACAACTGGCAGCGCGCCAACGGTCATCAGTCGATGTTCTTCCCCAGCGCGACGCAGCAGGCAGCGCCGGCCTCCGCCGCAGCCGCCCAGGCCGCGCAGAACGACGTGCCCAAGGCAAGCAACGGCGCCGCCGCGCCTGGCGCGCCGGCTGCCGCCCCCGCGGCCGCGGCCCAGCCGAGCGGCGAGAAGATCGTGGTGAGCACCGATGTGATCCGTGCCCAGATCGATACCGCCGGCGGCATCGTCTCGCGCCTGGAGCTGCTGGATCACCACGAGCACGACGGCGAGCCCGTGGTGCTGTTCGAGCGCGACCAGACCCGCACCTATATGGCCCGCTCCGGCCTGATCGGCGGCGACCTGCCCAACCACACCACGGTGTTCACGGCGACCCCGGGTCCGCGCGGCCTGGACGGCTCGGACAAGGTGGAGCTGACGCTGACGGCCGAGAAGGATGGGGTCAAGCTGGCCAAGACCTACATCTTCCGCAAGGGCAGCTACGTCATCGACACCCGCTTCGCCGTCACCAACGACAGCGGCAAGCCGATCTCGCCGACGCTGTACATGGAACTGACGCGCGACGGCAGCAAGGTCGAGCAGTCGCAGTTCTATAGCACCTTCACCGGCCCGGCCATCTACACCGACGCCGACAAGTACCACAAGATCAAGTTCGAGGACATCGCCAAGGGCAAGGCTTCGGTACCGGCGGCCAGCAACAACGGCTGGGTGGCGATGGTGCAGCATTACTTTGCCTCGGCCTGGATCCCGCAGACCGGCAAGGACCACAGCTACTACGTCGAGGCCATCGACAACAACCTGTTCCGCGTGGGCGTGCAGCAGCCGCTGGGCCAGGTTGCCCCGGGTGCCACGGTGACCACCGATGCGCGCCTGTTCGCCGGCCCGCAGGAAGAGCGCATGCTCGAGAAGATCACCCCGGGTCTGGAACTGGTGAAGGACTATGGCTGGCTGACCATCCTGGCCAAGCCGATCTTCTGGCTGCTGGAGAAGATCCACGGCATCCTGGGCAACTGGGGCTGGGCGATCATCGCGCTGACGGTGCTGATCAAGCTGGTGTTCTTCCCGCTGTCGGCGGCGAGCTACAAGTCCATGGGCAAGATGAAGGACCTGCAGCCCCGCATGACCGCGATGCGCGAACGCCTGAAGGGCGATCCGCAGAAGATGAACCAGGAGATGATGGCGCTGTACCGCACCGAGAAGGTCAACCCGCTCGGCGGCTGCCTGCCCATCGTGATCCAGATCCCGGTGTTCATCGCGCTGTACTGGGTGCTGCTGTCGTCCGTGGAAATGCGCGGCGCGCCGTGGCTGGGCTGGATCCATGACCTGTCGCTGCCGGATCCGTTCTACATCCTGCCGGTGCTGATGGCGGTGTCGATGTTCGTGCAGACCAAGCTGAACCCGACCCCGCCGGACCCGGTGCAGGCCAAGGTCATGATGATCATGCCGCTGGTGTTCTCGTTCATGTTCTTCTTCTTCCCGGCCGGCCTGGTGATGTACTGGGTGACGAACAACGTGCTGTCGATCGCCCAGCAATGGCAGATCAACCGCATGCTCGGCAAGAACAAGGCGAAGACCGCCGCGATCGCCAAGAGCTGAGGTTGAAGCTGTAGTCATGTAGTTGGCGCTGGCGGGTTGCGAACCTGCTGGCGGAAAAAAGCCCGGTGCATTGCACCGGGCTTTTTTTTGGCTTCGCCGATATGCGGGGGGAATGAAGGTCGCTTGTCGGCCCCTGGCGGGCATCTGCCGGGCGTCATCCAGGCGTCATCCGGGTGTTGCCAGCCAAAGCGCCGTCGCCTTACCGCACGGCGCTGGTGTCGCAAGCCTCAGAATCCTTTGAGGGCGTGACGTACCAGCAGGGCCGACAGGACGAGCATGGTCATGCCGATCAGGCCATCCAGCACCTGCCAGGCCCTCGCCCGGGCGAACCAGGGCGCCAGCCAGCGCGCGCCAAACCCCAGAAGCACAAACCAGAACAGGCTGCCCGAGCTTGCGCCCGCCACGAACCAGCCACGTAGCGCCGCTGGCTGCTGGGCACCGATGCTCCCCACCAGCAGCACCGTATCAAGGTAGACATGCGGGTTGAGCAGCGTGAAGGCAGCCGCCTGAGCCAAGGCGGCGCCCCGGCTGAGACCGTCCCCGCCCACGGAGGCTTTCAATTGGTGGGCATGCCGCGCGCGTCGCAGCGCCTGCCATCCATATACCGCCAGGAAGAGGGCACCGGCCAGCGCCAGTGCACGCGCAAGGGCCGGGCGCTCCCCCAAGGCCTGGGCCATACCCAGGACACCGGCCGCAATCAGCAGCGCGTCCCCCATGGCGCAGAACAGCACGATGCTGCCCACATGTTCACGGCGCAGACCCTGGCGCAGCACGAATGCGTTCTGCGCGCCGATGGCCACGATGAGCCCCAGGCTCAGGGCCAGGCCCTGGAGGGAAACGGATAAAGCGAGCGAAGCGGTGGCAAGCGAGGTAGTCATGGGTTGAGCTTGCCCGCACTCGCGAATGAAGACAAACTACTTCTCCTTCATTTGATTTAGCTGGCCTTATCCGATGCTGGATTACTCCGCTTTGTCTGCATTGGCTGCCGTGGTTCGAGAGGGCAGCTTCGAGCGTGCCGCCCGCGCGCTCCATGTCACGCCATCGGCGATTTCGCAGCGTATCCGGCTGCTGGAGGAGCGCGTGGGCTGCGCGCTGGTCGTGCGCGACCAGCCCTGCCGGGCCACGGAGACGGGACGGCGACTGTGCCAGCACGTTGACCATGTGCGGCTGCTCGAGCAGGAATTGCAAGGCGCGCTACCGACGCTTGCGCCGCAGGGGATTGCCCGGGTAGCGCTGCCGATTGCGGTGAATGCCGACAGCCTGGCCACCTGGCTCGCCCCGGCCATCGCTGCTTTCGGTGCGGAAAACCCCGTGTTGATGGCGGTGGCGGTGGATGACCAGGACCACACCACCGAGTGGTTGCGCAGCGGCGCGGTGCTGGCCGCCGTGACCGCCACGGCCCGTCCTGCCGCTGGCTGCAATAGCCGCCCGTTGGGTTCGATGCGCTACCTGGCGGCCGCCAGCCCGGCGTTCGTGCAACGCTATTTCGCCGACGGCGTGGGGGCTGGCAGTCTGGCGACGGCGCCCAGCCTGCTGTTCAACGCCAAAGATGAATTGCAGGCGCGCTGGGCACGGCGCTTGTGCCATCGGCATGTGGAGCTTCCCCGCCACACGCTGCCTTCGTCCCAGGCCTTTGTGGCGGCGGCTGTGGCTGGCATGGGCTGGGGCCTCCATCCACAGGCGCTGATCGCCCCTCATCTTGAGGACGGCTCACTGGTCGAGCTGGTGCCGAACACCCCGCTGGACGTATCGCTTCACTGGCAACACGCACGGGCGGCGTCAGCGCTGCTCGATGGTTTGAGCCGCGAGGTTCTGGCCGCCGCCCGTTCTGCCCTGCTACCGCCCTGACTTGCGTGAAGCCAGACGCTGGCGGCGTGCAATCAGGCTACTGGCAAGTGGCAAATGGCAACGCCTACGCCAATCGCAGATCCCACAACACATCAAGTACGTGTTGCGTGGAACGCTCGACGTAGCCCGCACGATGTGCAATGCCGAGCCGACGCCACAACGCCGGGCGCAGCGGACGCATGACAATGCGACTATCGGGTAATGGCGTGGTGGCCTCATGGGGCAACAGCGCTGCGCCGTAGCCTGCCGCTACCAGGCTCTTGATCGCGTCGTTGTAGTTGAGCTGGATGCGCGGCGCGGGATGGTGCCCCCCGCTCGCGAACCACTCCGCAGTCAGACGCGAGAGCCGCGTGGTCGCGTCATTGAGAATGAGAGGTTGGGCGGCGAGCCATTCAGGCGTGACGCGGGCCGGACACCGCCAATGCGCCGGCACAAAGGCCATCACGGGGTCGCGGCGCCAGGGCTTTATCACGAGTCCGGCCACCGGGGGCTGAGGCAGTGCGACCAGCCCGACATCCAGCGTTCCATCCGCCAGCCGGGACAGCGTTTCATGCGAAGTGAGTACGGCAACCTGGATGTCGATAGCGGGATGGTGCTGGCGCAGCACCTCAAGCGCTTGCGGCAACAGGTGCGCGAGCACGCCCGTCGACGCACCGACCCGCGCGCGCCCTTCGAGCCCCTGCACCTGGCGTTGAATATCGTCCAACGCCTGCTCCGCATCGGCCAGCAGTCGACGCGCGCGCTCCACCAGCACCTCGCCTATCGCCGACGGCCTGACATGTCCGCGCTTGCGTGACAGCAGTGGAGCCCCGATGCGGTCTTCGAGTTCAGCGATGTGGAGGCTGACCGTTGGCGGCGCCAGGTGCAATGCACGCGCCGCATCGGCAAATGAGCCACGGTCGGTAATGGCGACCAGAGTGCGCAAACGGTCCAGGCTGATCTCTCGCATGTCGGCGTCCAGATTCAGAAAAACTGAATATTCACGTTATGAAATACAACTTTCTCTATTCTAGCGGTCCATGGAACATAGGGGCTCGTTGTACTTGTTACAACCCACAGCCACCGGAGTATTCCACGTATGCGCTCTCCCCTTGTTTTCATCGACGGCGACCAAGGCACCACCGGGTTGCAAATCCACGAACGGCTGCGCAACCGGACCGACCTTAGACTGTTCACGCTTGCCGCCGCGGAACGCAAGGATGCGCGGCGTCGCGCAGAAGCCATCAACGCCTGCGACATCGCCATCCTCTGTTTGCCTGATGCCGCCGCGCGCGAGGCAGTGGACGCCATTGTCAATCCTGCCGTCAGAGTCATCGACGCAAGTTCCGCCCACCGCACGCAGCCGGACTGGACATACGGCTTTCCGGAAATGGCGCCGGGACAGGCCGAGCGCATCGCGAACGCACGTCGGGTCACCAATCCCGGTTGCTATCCGACCGGTGCCATTGGCTTGCTGCGTCCCCTGATGCAGGCTGGGCTCATACCAGGCAACTACCCGATCAGCATTCATGCGGTGTCCGGCTACTCCGGACGCGGGCGGGCCGGCGTGGAGGAACATGAGGGGCAGGGTGCCGTCAACGCGCCTTCATACCAGGTATATGGCCTGGAACTCGCGCACAAGCACACCCCGGAGATCCAGCAGCACGCCGGGCTCGCGCAGCGTCCCATCTTCGTCCCTGCGTATGGTGCGTTCCGCCAGGGCATCGTGCTGACGGTGCCCTTGGCGTTGCGGCTGCTGGCACCCGACGTGGATGGCGCCACGTTACACGCATGCCTCGCGCGCCACTATGCCGAGGCGGCCCACGTACGCGTCTTGCCGCTGCACGAATCCTGCGCCTTGAAGCACCTGGACCCGCAAGCGCTGAACGGTACGAACGACATGCGCCTGAGCGTATTTCCCAACGTGGAACACGGACACGTCCTGCTGTCCGCGGTGTTCGATAATCTCGGCAAAGGCGCATCCGGCGCTGCGGTTCAGAACCTGAACCTGATGCTCACGCAGCAATAGTGGCCGATGCCCGCGCTTGCTGCGGGCATCGCTTCAGGCGAGGTCCAGCACGCTCATGGTGGCGTTGAAGCGGCTGACCAGCACCGCCTCGCCATGCACGCTGGCAAACACATCGGCCTCCACCACGATGATGCTGCGGCCGGACTTGAGCACATCCGCGCGGCAGGTCAGGCGCTCGGTGCGGGCGGCGCGGAGCAGGTTGATCTTGAACTCGGCGGTGACCACGTGGCGCCCGGTGTCGAGCATGGTGGTGGCCGCGGCGCCGGCGGTGTGATCCGCCATGGTGGCCTGCACCCCGGCATGCACGATGCCGCCGTGCTGCAGGTGGCGCGGGGTGACCAGCAGCTCGCTCTCGCACCAGCCAGGTCCGCAATCCACGAGACGGATGCCGATGTCCGTGACAAAGGCGGCCTCGCGAAAACCGGCTTCGATGGTGTCCCGCAGCAAACGCCGCTCTTGTTCGGTGGACATGGGCTTCTCCTCGCACTGCATGGGTGGTCGGGTACTGGTTGGGGTGGCCATGGCGGCCGGGCCACCAACGAACGGCCCGCGCAATGCCCCATGCGCATTGCAGCGCGAAGCGGGCGCGATGTCAACGAGTGCCGCGGCGATCACGCGCAATCGCGTCAAGGGGGTGCGGCGCAACCGGCACAATCGCCTACACTGGATAGACATGCCCTGAAACCACGCCATGCGCGCCGTCAATTCCATCCGGTTGCACCCTCGCATGCGAGCCCTCGATGCCTTCATCGCGCTCGGTGACGAGGGATTGGTCGCCATCGCCGACCTGCTCGACGCCCTGCACCGGCGCGACCATCCCGACGACGTGCACGAGCTGCGGGTGGCGGTGCGGCATCTGCGCGCCGTTTGCTGGGCGTTCGGCCCGGTCCTGCCCAGGACCATGCGCGCGCGCTGGCAGGCGTGCCTGCGCCAACTGGCACGGGCCGCCAGCGAGGTGCGCGACTGGGATGTGTTTATCGCCGAGACGTTGCAGCCCGCGCTGGACCTGCAGCCGGAAGATCCTGTGCTGGCCGCCGTGCGCGACGTCGCGGTCACCCGCCGCCACGCCGTGCGCGAGACCATGGTGGCGCAGCTGGCCGAATACCAGCGCTGGCCGCTGCCCGTGCTGCACCGCGACCTCACGCATCTGGGCGGCAACCCGCGGAGCGCGCGCGCCGCCGCGCGCGCCCGCCTGGGCGAGTTCGCGCCGCGCAGGGTAAGCCGCGCAGACAAGCGGGTGAGGGCGCTGGCGCGTGCGGCGAAGCCAGGGGACCTGGAGCGCGTGCATCGCTACCGCATCGGCAGCAAGCGGCTGCGCTATGTCATCGAGTCCCTGATGCCGGTACTGCCCAAGCGCCAGGGCAAGCGCCTGCACCGCAAGCTGGTCAGGCGCCAGCGCAAGCTGGGGAACCTGGTCGACGGCGCGGTGGCGCGCCGCCTGATGGCGCAATGCCTGGACATGGCTGCGGCGGATGCGCCCGCGGCGGATCGATCTGCGACAATATCGCCATGACTTCTTTCCAGCCTCGTTCCGCCTCCGCTGCCCACGCCACGCCCATCGCCGCCATCGCTACCGCGCCCGGACGCGGCGGCATCGGCGTGGTGCGGGTGTCCGGCCCCGATGTCAGCGCGATCGCGCATGCCGTGTGCGGCCAGGCGCTCAAGCCGCGCCATGCCACCTACCTGCCCTTCCTCGACGCCCACGGCAAGACCATCGACCATGGCCTGGCGCTGTACTTCCCGGCGCCGCACTCCTACACCGGCGAGGAGGTGCTGGAGCTGCAGGGCCATGGCGGCCCGGTGGTGATGCAGATGCTGCTGGCGCGCTGCCTGGAAGCGGGCCGCGACATCGGCCTGCGCCTGGCCGAGCCCGGCGAGTTCACGCGCCGCGCCTTCCTCAACGACAAGCTCGACCTGGCCCAGGCGGAAGCCGTGGCCGACCTGATCGAAGCCAGCACGGAAGCGGCCGCGCGCTCGGCGGCGCGCTCCATGGAGGGCGTGTTCTCGCAGGCCATCCGCGCACTGGTGGAGCAGGTGATCCACCTGCGCATGCTGGTGGAGGCCACGCTGGATTTTCCCGAGGAAGAGATCGACTTCCTCGAAGCCTCCAACGCGCGCGGCCAGCTCGCGGCGATCCGTGATGCGCTTAGCGGCGTGCTGGCGCAGGCCAGGCAAGGCTCGCTGCTGCGCGAGGGCTTGTCGGTGGTGCTGGCGGGGCAGCCCAATGTGGGCAAGTCATCGCTGCTCAACGCGCTGGCCGGCGCGGAACTGGCCATCGTCACGCCGATCCCCGGCACCACGCGCGACCGCGTGCGCGAGACCATCCAGATCGAAGGCATCCCGCTGCATATCATCGACACCGCCGGCCTGCGCGAGGACGCCTCCGACGAAGTCGAGCGCATCGGCATCGAGCGCACCTGGGACGCAGTACGCCGCGCCGACCTGGTGCTGCACCTGGTGGACGCCGCGGACTACGTGCGGCACGGCCTGTCTGAAATCGACGACGCCATCGACGACCGCCTCTCCGGCCACCTGCCGCCGGGCTCGCCGATCCTGCGCGTGGTCAACAAGATCGACCTGGCGCCGAAGGTGGGCGAGGTGCACTTTGGCGCAAACCGACCGCACGTGGTGGCGGCCAACGGCCCCAACCCGGCCGAGGTATGGATCTCGGCGCGCACCGGCGCCGGCATCGACCTGCTGCGCGGGCAGCTGCTGCGCCTGGTGGGCTGGCAATCCGGCAACGAAGGCGCCTTCCTCGCGCGCGAACGGCACCTGACCGCGCTGCGCAACGCGCAATCCCACCTGGACCTGGCCAACGAACGCGCGGAACAGCAGGCGCAAGCGCTGGACCTGTTCGCCGAAGAGCTGCGGCTGGCGCAGGATCACCTGAACAGCATCACCGGCGAGTTCACCAGCGACGATTTGCTGGGGACGATCTTTACGCGGTTCTGCATCGGAAAGTAACGGCCGGCCCATGCACCCGGCGTTCGCTACGCCTGCACAGCCGCCGCACCAACGCTGCCCGTACGCGGTAAACGGGATTCGGCATGCAGCGGCAGCCGAAGGCCTGACGTCCGAGTCAGGCGCGACGGTCAAGGAGCATGTGAAAATCCCGCGGGGTACCCGCCCGATGCATCTGGAGCAACGGCGCGGCGCGCTTCACGCCAGGTGAATCGCTTTCTCGCGGGCATGCTGCCGTGAATGTCCGGCTTTCCCGTTCCTAGTCATCGTGGCCGTGGCCGTGACCGTGGCCACGGTCATGATCGTGGCCTCGGCCATGGTCATGATCGCCTTCATGGTCATGCCAGTCATCGCGGTCGCGGCCACGGTGGTGATCTTCCCATTCCCGGCGCTCCCAATACCGGCGACCGTCGTAATACCTTTCCCCGTACCAGCCGGGCGCGATAACCACCGGGGCCGGGGCCACCACGACAGGGGCCGGGATGCCAATGCTGATGCCGACGTCGACAGCGTGCGCGGCGCTCGAAAGCCCGATGCCAAGGGCGGCAAGCATGGATGCCAGGACGGGATACTTCATGGGTTGCTCCAAAAGAGGGATGCGACAAGCCGCAAGTACAGGTAACAGTTGGCTTGCGGTCATGGCCGCCGGTTTGGCCGCGCAAGCGCAAGCGCCATCCTCTCCATTAGTGCGAAGCCCCGCCTTGCCGTTGACATGCCGGCCGCTGCAACGTGGAAATTGACCATTGTTTTTTGGATGCGCGGATAGCCTGCTGCTGGATGTGTCTGTTCCGCCGCGCGAAAGCACGGCCGGGCCGACACTATCTGGCATGGCGTGGCGCGCACTTCCGAATCAAGGGCACAGCCCTTCGGATGCACTCCACGCCTGGGACGCCGCCGATCAGCACCCGCGCGAAGGACGCTCCGGTACGGCAGGAAGAACGGTGGGGAGACGCATTGGCATCAGGTGCGCCAATGGTAATGACGCGGGCGGCGATGCTGTACCGCACCATGCGGCGGGCGGCGGGCATGGTGAAAGATCGCGCGGATCGCGAATACATACACCATCAGCACCATCAGCACCATCAGCGCGGCAACGATCAGCGTGAGGGTTGTCATGGAAGCGCCTCCCTATTGAGACGGATAGCGGGATATGCGATGCCGGCTGGCGTCTGCTGCCTACCGGCCGTGACCGCCGCCGTGGCCGCCGCCATGGCCCTCGCCGCCGCGGCCTTCTCCGTGGCCCCCGCCGTGACCGTGGCCTTCGCCGCGGCCCTCGCCGTGGCCGCCATGGTGTCCGCCGCGATGACCGTCACCACCGAAGAAGAAGCCACCGCCATAGAAGCCGGGCCACCAGCCATAGTCGTAGTAGTAGGGATCGCCGGCGTAGTAGGGCTCGTAGGGGTAGTAGCCCAGGTCACCGGCCGAAGGCTGGTAAGGGTAATAGGGGGAATAGGCGTCGTAGGCGGGCTCGGTCACGCAGCCAGCCAGTGGCACGCACACTGCCGCGCAGATAGTGAGGGTTCGGATACGTGTGTTCATCGATGTACCCCGTCCGTCCAGACTATTAGACAGCAATGCCTGTGCAGCATTCCCGCCGGGCCGATCCGCTCATCGCGCCAACGGGCAGGGAGGGCAGGGGACAAAAAGAAGCCCGCCGGATGGGCGGGCCGATGCGATGCGCGTTACCGCGCTCAGTGCCGATGGATCAGATGGTCGAACCAGGCGCGTACCGAGTGTTCCTGCGCCGACAGTAGCGTCGGATCCCTTTCGCGGAGCACCCAGACAACGAGCGCGCATAACGCCAGTCCGATGAGCAGGACGACTAGTGAGGCAACCATGGCAGCCTCCTGACAGAGTGGCCATATAAGCAGTGTAGGCCGCGCTGCTGCCGGTCGCGAGACAGGCGATGAAAAGAAGCCCCCGATACGGAACAGAGGGGCTCGCGGCCCCTCGTGTTTCTTGCATCTCGTCCCTGGCCGGTTGCCTGGTCATCCGATCGGCCGGCGATCCGGTCGCCAGGGGTATCGGGCCTCAGGCATCGTGCGTCGGGACAGGGCTCATTGGCCGATCTGCTTGCTCACCGCGTTTTCCTGCTGGTTGATGGCACGCTGATCGGCACGGGTGATGTGGCCGCCATCGTGGCTTGCCATCGTGCGTTCTTCCTTGCGGATCTGGCGGTCTTCGCGATGCAGCCTGGCGGCCTGGCCGCGGGAGACTTCACCTTCCTTGACCTCGTTGTGGATGCGCTTGTCCTGATTGGCCAGGCGAGCGTTGACCTGCTCGCGGCGCGGATGGGTCTTGTCCCAGTGCGTCTCTGCGGCCATTGCACCGCCAGCCATGCCTGCGGCCAGAATGGCGACGGCCAGGCTTCCGATCAGTTTGCGCGAAGTGAACATAGTGAGCTCCCGTGTCTGTTAGTGCCCGGCAGGATTGGCCGCGCATGAGCCAGTAACGCCACCGGTTCGGGCGGCGATGACGACGAGCGGGGAGCGCTTTGTAACGATATGTTCGGCCGCGCCGGGCACTTTGGCGCGCCCGGATTCACACATGTAGTGCCGCAAGCACAGCGAGCACGCCACCGAGCGCGCCGATGCCATACGATGCGAACTGCAGCCACCTGCGCCGCGTCAGCAGCGTGATTGCCGCCATGGCGATGGCGACCTGCAGCGCCACCACCGACTGCGCCCAGCGGTGGTGATGGTGCACGGCTTGCTCGCTGGCCTGGTCCGCATCCCGTGCCGCCTGTTCCTGCGCCTCCGCCTTCTGGCGGACCTGCTCCTTCTCGGCGGCATAGCGCCGGGCTTCCCGCCTGGCCGCCTCGTGATCGACCCCGGGCAGTTGCGCCGTCAGTTCGGCGATCGCTTCCTTCTGTCCCTTGGCCTGGTAGTAAGCCCATTGATTGGCGGCTTCGGTCTTGTGGATGGCGGCTTCGTTCTTCAGCAGCAGCGCTTCGTTCTGCGTAGCGCCGCCCTGGTAGCCGAACACCGCGCCGGCGGTCGACAGGATGGCTGTCATGACGGCGATCCTGCCGGCCAGGCGATCGGATTGCGCCGACTCCGCGGCATGGTCAAGTACGTCGTCGTGCACGCCGCGCACCTCGAACTCTTCGGACATCGCCGCGTCTCCCCCTCGGAAAAAGTGTCTTGTGTTCCTGCCTGCGTTCCACGGCGGCAGTCTCGCCGGGCTTTCGTTCAGCCCGCCTTGTATCCCGGCAGGCCGCTGGCCAGGCTGCTCTTTGCCAGCAACAGGCCGGCCTTCACGGCCGCCTGGAAGTTGGCCTGCAGATCCTCGATGGCGATGCCGCGGCGGAAAAAGTCCGCCCAGACAAACTCGGCAAACGCCGTCGGCGTCTTGTCGTAGCCGCCCGCGTCGCGCACGTAGCCGGCCAGGGATCGATAGGGATCGTCGAGCAGTTTCTCGAGATGGCCGGGGATAAGCGAGTAGACGTGCCGCACGCCTTGCTGATCGAGCGGGTGGACCCACAGGTGCTGGTCCATCTCCTTCCAGAAGGCCGCCATATCGCTGGCCGACAGGTCTGCCTCCACCGTGAAATAGCCGCTGGTGACGCCCGCCTCCAATGCGGCGCGCCCGAGATGATGGTGGTCGGTGATGAAGAGCTTTCCCCCCGGCCCCGTCACCGCCGGTATCGGATGGGCCTGCATGAACGCCTGCTGTTCCTTGGCGCTCAGCGAGGCGAGGTGCTTTTTCTTGTCCTGGACTTCGATCATGCCCACCGTGAGCTGGGTCGGGTGGAGGTCATGAATCAAGGCTTCTTGGATCTTCGGCATTTTGCTTCTCCATGCTTTCTTGCCCCGGCGCGCCCCGGGCGGCTTTCGGGCTGGTGCTTGCGTACTGCGGTGCTGCCGCTGATACCGGCCAGCCCGCTTTCCCGATCTTCGTACCAAGATTAGTACACATTCCGGGCTACGCTTTGGCTTGCGGCTTCCGCCCGCCGGGCGGCGTTGTCCTGATCTGCCAGGCTCCTATACTGGTCGTGTCGGTAGCGCGCGAAATCCGCACTCTCCACTGCTACGGGCAGGCCCGCACGGCAGCCTGCCCGCAAGCCATGATAAGCATGCCGTGCGGCAAGACAGGAATCGGGGCGCCGGATACCGTATCCGGCGCCAGGGCGAATGTGCGCGTGGCGCCATGATCGGCCCGGATTCCGGCAAGGAGAATGTCATGGCCAACGCTCAAGGACAACTCGTCTCCACCTTGAACCACCTGATCGAGGTGGGCAAGGACGGCGAACTCAGTTGCATGACCGGCGCTCGCGAGGTGCATAACCCCGAGATACGCGCCATCCTCACGGGCACGGCGGAAACCTGCCGCGCCTCGGTGCTGGAGCTCAAGGCGCTGGTGAGCGCGCTGGGGGCGGAGCCGCGCGACCGCGGCAGCATGGGCGGCTCGCTGCATCGCGGCTGGATGGAGGTGCTGCATATGATCGCGCCGCATAACGACGATGCCGTGCTGCAACTCTGCGAACGCGACGAGGAAACCGCCAGGCGGGAGTACCAGTCCGCGCTGACGAAGGAGATGCCCGCCGATGTGCGCGCCGTGGTGCAGCGCCAGTATGAAGGCATCCAGTGGCATCACGACCGCATCCACGCGATGCGCGGCATGCAGATCCACTAAGGCAAGCCCGCTTCGATACGCTGGCACAGGCGCCGCCCGAGGGCGGCGCCGGGGAACGGCCGGGCCGTTTCCCTTTGCTTTTCCTTTTCCTATACCTTTGCCTTTGCCTTTGCCTTTACCAGACGAACGGTATCAGCCGGTAGCGCACCCGCGCGGCGTACGCGGCGTAGCCATCGAGGCCACGCAGCAGTTCGCGGTCTTCCATCGCCGTGCGCAAGACGATGGCGCCGTCGAGCGCCAGCGATGCGGCAAGGCCGTACCACGAGCCGAGCACCAGTGCGTTGGCCGGCAGGAATACCAGCGCGGCGGCGTACAGCGGATGACGGATCACGGCGTAGGGGCCGCTTGAAATCACGCGATGCCCGCGCTCGGCCTGGATCCTGACAACGGGCGCCAGGAAGGTGTTTTCATGCAGCACGCGGTCGATCATGCGATACGACAGCAGCAGCAGCACGGCGCCCGCGCCTTGCAGCCACAGCGGCATCGCCGACCAGCGCAGCCGCACGGCATCCACGCCCATCAGTACCAGCCAGGCGCACCACGCCACGCTCAGGGCCAGCATGAAGATCTTGTCCCAGAGCGGCTGGCCGGCCTGGAGCGGCATTTTCATGCGCTCGGCAAGCAGCGCGGGATCATGCCGCGCGAGGCGCAGGGTCGCCCATATCCCGCAGCCGAAAAACAGGATGAGGTAGGCCCAGCCGGCAGGCCAGCGCAGCGTGCCCGCACCGCCGAACAGCAGCCCCGCGAAAACCAGCGCCTCCACCCCCAGCGCGAACCACACCTTGATGCCCATGGGACCTGCCTCCTGGCCGTCCTGCCGCAACGATGAATCGCATGCTGCGGCATGCCAACCGCTACAATGGGCCGTTTCAGCGAACGAGCCCCTGCCATGACCGATTATCCGCGCTTTACCCTCAATCGCTCGCTCGTCGTGCTGGTGCCGCAGCAGCCCTTCTTCGAATGGATCATGGCGGTGGATACCGACCCGGTGCCCACGCTCACCCTCGAGCATGTACGCGAGGACCAGAGCGTGTTCCTGGTGCCGGACGAAGTCTCCACCTCGCCGGAAGCGGTGTTGTGGGTGGAACAGCGCTGGCGCGCGTTCTTCGAATTCATGCTCGGCGAGTGGTTCGACGAAAGCTTGTGGCCCGAAAAACTGACGCTGCAGCAATTCCGCGACTGGTTCACCGTGCAGCACCACTCGATGGTGTTCGACATGGCGCCCGATACCCCGGTCGAACACGAGGACTGGGAAGAGGAAGAGGACGAGGGCGATGCCGGCCTGCGGCACCTCCACTGAGACCGGCACCGCAAGCCCCGGTCCCGCCGCTTCGCCGCGGCGTGCCTGAAGTCCGCCCGATCGCCCTGAAAGTGCTCGAAACTGCCCACGCGGAATACCGTGCGGCACGCATCCCGGGCTGTGGACAAGTCTGTGGAGAAGACCGAACAACTCTGTGGGCAAAGCTGTGGGCAACTTTTCCGGCGCCGCCGCCGGGCCCCGGAAAGCGGCGCTGGCCTTGGCCACAGGCGGGCTGGCGGCCGGGCGGGCCAGCCCGGCCCACGGCACCGGCAACGCGGATCGCCCACGGGCGGCGGCCTATTTTTATCG
This sequence comes from Cupriavidus basilensis, assembly GCF_029335485.1. GTDB lineage: Bacteria > Pseudomonadota > Gammaproteobacteria > Burkholderiales > Burkholderiaceae > Cupriavidus > Cupriavidus basilensis_E. The sequence goes on along the minus strand of NZ_JARJLM010000141.1, from coordinate 3,493 downwards.
CAGGAACCCCCCAATGCTGAACCGTACCCAACAGATCCTGATCGCCGGCGTCGCCGTGGCCGTCCTCGGCATGCTCTGGTTCACCGGCAACCATGAAGCGCAGCTGGACGACCCGGCTCCCGCCGACGCGGCGGCCCAGCCGGCCAGCATCGTGCGCGGCGTGCCCCGCAACGGTACGCTGGACCCGATCAGCATCGATCCGGCGCGCTCCATGGACGAGCTGCCGCAATACCAGGCCGACGCCCTCGTCGACGACTACCAGGCCAATCCGGGCGAGGCCGACGACCGTTACCGGGGCCGCTATTTCATCGTGGAAGGGGTAGCCAGCGGCGTGCGGCGCGAGGACAGCGACAAGGTCTTCCTCGATATCCGCACCAACAGCCCGAAACTGGCGGTGCGCGCCAGGCTGCTGCCGCAGCAGATCTGCGGGCCGGCCGGGCGCACCTGCGAAGTGGAAGCGCGCGCCACCATGGTCCGGCGCGGGCAGAAAGTCGCGGTCGAATGCACCGGCGCCGGCCAGGTGGATGGCTCGCCCCTGCTGGAAGACTGCCTGGTGCGCGGCGGCGCCAACTGAGCAACCGAGCGCGCTGGCTTGCCCTCCTGCTTGTTGTGTATGGCCGTATATAGCCGGAAGCGGGCCAGGCGCGCTACCGGCGGCGGCTTCCGGCGAGACTCCGAGCCCCGAAAACCCTGACTCCACACCGATATTTCGCATGCAGACCCTGCTTTCCGTGCTGGCCCTGACCATCCTGATCGTCACCGTGGTGGGACTGGTGACGCCGCCCTTTATCAGCAACGCCTTCCTGAAAGGCCGCCCGGTGGGACGCCTGCAGATCCTGCTGGTGGGCGTGTTCCTTGCCGCCATCTGCCTGGTGGCGGTGGGCACGATGGCGAGCGGGGGGCCGGCGGCCCGCTGAGGGAAAGCAGCCGGACCAAGCCGGCAGGATGCGCCAAGACCAACGCAAAACGATGCCACGTGGCCCGTACCGGGCCTACTTTGTTGGCGATGCGCCAGCCAGCCGCCACAAGAAGCAAAGCCAACGGCTTTATCCTGCGCCACCGCACCGCAAAGCGCCTCCCAAACCTCTTGTAGGACACGTCCCACAGCAAGATCGGCGCCCCGTCGACATTGCGCGGCCCCGGCGCTGCGTATTCTTCCATCACGATACGAACAAACGTCAACGAGCGACATCGGGCCGGGCGTCCCGCCGGACGCAGTCCGCGCCGAACATCGAATCATGAAGGAATACAGCATTCCGGGCAGTATGGCCGCGCCCCAAGCCCTGGCACTGGCCAGCATCCTCGCCGTCACCCGCCGCGAGTGGCAGTTGGCTGGCGCCGGGCGGATTGGCAGCAATACAGTCCACCACGACGGCCGGAAAGCCGGCGCCCCCGGCTCCCGACCGCGGCAGCGCCGCCGCGACCAGCTTGCGCAGCGCGCCGCGCGCGCCTTCGAAGCCCAGATCATGGCGCTGCGCTGCCGTCAGGCATTCGTTGCCTGAGCCGGGCGCCGCGCCGCGCAACTGCGGCCTGGGTCGCAAACGTGGTGTCCAAGGGAAATTCCCCCTCTGGCCAGCCTCCCGGCTGGCTTCTTTTTTTCCTGGCGCGGCGCCGCCGTGGGCCGAGCGCGCCGCCGGACCCGTTTCCCCGCTCTGTTCCACCGATTGCCGGCGCCGCGATGGCCCTAAAGTTGGCGGGCACGCCTGCCGGCGACAGGGTTCGACCCGCCAGGCGCGCCGCCACGGCACACGCCGGGCAGGTCCGCCAGCGCCGGGGTGCGTTCGGCACCCTTGCAGCAGCGATCCAGGAGCATCATGAAAAAAGCATTGCTAGCCGCAGCCGCCAGCCTAGGCTTGCTGGCCACCGGCTGCGCCACTTACCAGTCCGTCGTTCCGGTCGACCGCGGCGACCGCATCGCCTCCATGCAGCCGGCCGACGGCACGCTGTTCTGCGTGATCAGCAACCCGGTCGGCAACGCCTACGTGGAAGCCTTGCGCGATTCGGTACAGCAGCGCGGCTTTGAGTTCAAGGCGCTGCCGCCCGGTTCCTCGGTCGCTTCATGCCCCTATACCGCCACTTTTTTCACGCAGCGGCTGTCATACTGGCGCGATTTCCTGGGCTCGGCGGAGATCATCGTTTATGTCAACGGCGAGCGCGCGGGCAAGGCGTACTACGATGCGCTGCGCAGTGCCGGCGGCCTCAACCTGAGCAACCTGGTGCCGCCGGAGATGAAGATCGAGGAACTGGTCGAGCAACTGCTGCCCGGCATGCGGCCGAAGTCCGCCACTGCCGGTGCCGGCGGCGCGGGAGCCACTCCCGCCGCGCCCGTCTAGGCGCCGCACGCTCCCGCAAAGGCAGGACGCTAGGGACTGCCGCCGACCGGACGGTCAGCCCACCAGCTGACCCAGCCGCACCACGGTCACGCCCGGGCGCAGTTGCCGCAGCGACGGCATCACCAGCACGCAGTCCGGATACGGCGTCACCACCGGCTCGCCGTCGCGCCAGCCGATCACGGTGCCAGCCTCGGCAAAGGTCTCCAGCCCGGTGTACGGACCGGCAAAGCGGAAATCCATGCTGCTGGCGACCACCGGCTCGGTCACGCGTACCACCCGCTGCGGGTGCAGGGGCCGCAGCCAGCCGGCGGGCACGTCGGCCTCGTCGATCACGCCGGCGTTGAGCAGGAAACGCGCGGTGCTGTCCTTCGCCACGCCCACGGCAGCGGCCTCCCAGTGCTGGCCGCACTCGATCAGCAAGGCGTTCTTCGGGCTGGCGGGATCGCCGAAGCCTTCGTAGTCGCGCATGCGGCGGCCTTCGGGATGGCCTTCATCGACGATCACATTGGCCGGCGCGCCCACGGCGCGTGCCAGCGCGATACCCTTGTCGAGCGGGCCGGACACGATCAGCGGCAGGCTCTTCTCATGCATGGAGTGCAGGTCGAGCAACAGGTCCACGGTGTCGATGAGCGGGCGCATGGCGCGGGCGCGGCGCAGCTCGGACGAATCGCGGCTGCCGTCGTCGAGCACGGCCGCGGTCCACACGCGGTTGAAATCCTGGTCCACGTAGCGCGAGGCATCCGGGCGGGTGGGGTCGAAGGCGTGATACGCGTCGACGTTGGCAAAGGCCAGCGTCAGGCTGCCGCGGCGCGGGCGCAGGCCGAGGTCCAGCAGCGCCTTGACGGTGATGGCGCCGCACACCTCATTGCCGTGGGTGAGCGCATTGACCATCACGTGGGGGCCCGGCACGCCGCTGTCGAAGGTGTGGACGTAGGGCACGCCGCCGGTGCCGGCGGCGTAGGGGCGGATATCGGGGAACGCGACTTCAACCGGGTAGGCGTCGAAGCTGGGGACAGTGGGGATCATGGCTGTGGGTCGGCAAGGTTGCCGCTGGTGTCAGGTATATCGGGTATCGGGGATGGTGCCAGGCGGCGGCCGCGGCCGTGGCGACGATCGTGCATGCGGGCGCCGCCGCTTGCGACAAGCAAATGGTACGCCTG
>NZ_JARJLM010000140.1 GCF_029335485.1 Cupriavidus basilensis | reverse complement strand
CATGCGGCAGGCATCAGCCGGCGCGGTCCATCAGGAACTGCGTCAGCAGGGGCACCGGACGGCCGGTCGCGCCCTTGGCCGCGCCGCTCTTCCAGGCGGTGCCGGCGATGTCCAGGTGGGCCCAGTCGTACTTCTCGGTATAGCGCGCCAGGAAGCAGGCCGCGGTCACGCTGCCGGCCGGGCGGCCACCGATATTGGCCATATCGGCGAAGTTGGACTTGAGCTGGTCCTGGTAGTCATCGTCCATCGGCATGCGCCAGGCGGTGTCCATGGCCTTGCGGCCGGCTTGCTGCAATTGATCCGCCAGGCCGTCGTTGCGTGCATAAAGGCCGCTGTTGACGTGGCCCAGGGCAATGATGCAGGCGCCGGTCAGGGTTGCCACGTCGACCACGGCGGCCGGCTTGAAGCGCTCCACATAGGTCAGCGCGTCGCACAGCACCAGGCGGCCTTCGGCGTCCGTATTGAGGATCTCGATGGTCTGGCCGGACATGCTGGTCACCACGTCGCCGGGCTTGATGGCATTGCCGCTGGGCATGTTCTCGCAGGTGGGCACCACCGCAATCACGTTCAGCTTGAGACCCATCTCGGCCGCTGCCTGCAGCGTGCCCAGCACCGAGGCGGCGCCGCACATGTCGTACTTCATCTCGTCCATGCCCTCGCCGGGCTTGAGCGAGATGCCGCCGGTATCGAAGGTAATGCCCTTGCCCACCAGCACCACCGGCGCCTGCTTGGCCGAGGCGCCGTCGTAGCGCAGCACGATGAACTGGGGCGGCTCCACCGCGCCCTTGGTGACCGCCAGGAAGGCGCCCATCTTCAGGGCTTCGAGCTGCTTGCGGCCAAGCACTTCCACCTTCAGCTTGTGGCGCTTGGCGATGCCGCGGGCGGCATTGGCCAGGTAGCTCGGCGTGCAGATATTGGACGGCAGGTTGCCCAGGTCCTTGGTGAGTTCCATGCCGTTGGCGATGGCCGCGCCGCGGACCACGGACTGGGCCGCTGCCTTGGCGTCGGCCGCGTCGACGGTCAGCACCACCTTGCGCAGGCCGGCGGGCTTGTCGCCGCCGTTGGACTTGCCACTGGCACTGGCATTGACGCGCTTGAGGTCGGGATGGCGTTCGTGCAGGCGGTAGCCGGCTTCGCGGATCAGGGTGACGGTGGTGATCAGGCGCCAGGCCAGGTCGCGCGCATTGCCGGCCTGCTGGGGTGCCTGCTGCTGGGCGAGGCACCACAGCACATTGACGGCGCGCGTGCCGGACAAGGCACGCAGGGCGGTGCGCACGGCTTCGGCAAAGGCCTTGTCGCCGAACTCGGCTTCCTTGCCGAAACCCACCAGCAGCACGCGGGCGGCACCCACGCCGGCCACTTCGTGCAGCATCAGCTGCGTGCCCCGCTTGCCCTCGAAATCGCCCAGCTTGATCAGCCGGGACACCAAGCCCTTGGTCGCCACGTCGAGCGCCTTGGCCACGCCTGCCAGGCTCTGCCCTTCGAACAGGCCCACCACCAGGCAATCGGTCTTGGTTGCCAGGAAACCATTTTGGCCCGCTTTACTCCAATCCAGGGCTTTTGTGCTAAATTCCATCGCGCTTCCTTCCAGGGGCTCGTCCACCACGAAAGCTCCTATTATCCGCGATTTGCTGCAGCCGGTCCGCTATCCTCAATTGGCAGGGTCCGGCGCACCGCATCGCCCGCGCCGGCCGGCAGCCCGGAACCGACACCGCATGATCTTTCAACAAGCCTTGCGTCGCGAGCTCGCATACACCGCCGGCGCGGTGTTCCTGGTCATGCTGACCTTCATGCTGACCTCGCTCGTAATCCGCATTCTCGGCATGGCCGCCAACGGGCAGGCCAGCCCCAACGACGTGCTGATGCTGATCGGCCTGGCCACCATCGGCTACCTGTCGATCCTGCTATCGGCCACGCTGTTCATCTCCACCCTGATCGTGCTGACGCGCTGGTACAAGGACTCGGAGATGGTGGTGTGGTTTTCGGCCGGCATCTCGCTGCGCGACCTGGTCAAACCGGTGCTGCAGTTCGCCGCGCCGTTCATCATCATGTCGCTGCTGCTGGGCATGTTCGCCTGGCCGTGGGCCAACCAGCAAAGCGCGCTGTTCCGCGACCGCTTCGAGCAGCGCGGCGTGCTGTCGATGATCGCCGCCGGCCGCTTCATCGAGCCGGCCAAGGGCAATTACGTGCTCTTCATCGAAGGCATCGACGCCGACATGAAGCACGCGCGCAACGTCTTCGTCGCCAACGCCGAAGCCGACAAGATCGGCGTGGCCCTGGCCCACCAGGGCGAGTTCCAGACCATGCCCAACGGCGACCGCATGGTGGTGATGGAGAACGGCCGCCGCTATGCCGGCACGCCGGGCAAGATCGACTACCGCATCGTCGAGTTCGATCAATACGCGGTCAAGGTGGACAACAAACCACCTGAATCCGATGCCAACCTGCCCACCAAGAGCCGTGACACCATCGACCTGCTGCGCAACCCGACCAATGAAAACCTGGGCGAACTGCTGTGGCGGATGTCGCTGCCGCTGCTGGCCTTCAACTTCGTGCTGATCGCCATCCCGCTCGCCTACGTCAACCCGCGCCTGGGCCGCTACACGCCGCTGGTGTTCGCGGTGCTGATCTACCTGACCTACAGCAACCTGATCAACCTCTCCCAGGCCTGGGTGCGCTCCGGCTCGATCCCCTTCGCCATGGCCTGGTGGCCGTTCCACCTGATCGCCCTGCTCGGCTCGGTGCTGCTGTTCCGCTACCGCCAGAACCGCAGCCTGGGCGGCTGGCGCGCGGTCTTCGGCCTGCAGCGCAAGGCCAAGGGAGGCCAGGCATGAAGATATTGCGCGTCTATGAGCGATATTTCGCGCGGCTGATCTACGGCGTCTTCGCCTTTATCCTGTTCGCGGTCCTGTCGCTGTTCGTGTTCTTCGACATGCTCAGCGAGCTGGAAAGCGTGACCGGCCGCTACACCTCGCTGGTGGCGTTCTTCCACGTCATCCTGCAGGCGCCCACCCGTATCTACGAGATGCTGCCGATCGCCGTGCTGATCAGCGCGATCTATGTCTTCTCGCAGCTGGCCAGCCAGTCCGAATTCACCATCTTCCGCGTGGCCGGCCTCAATACGCGGCAGGCGCTGTTCTCGCTGTTCAAGCTGGCGATACCGCTGGCCATCGCCACCTTCATCTTCGGCGAATTCATCGGCCCGGCGGCGGAGCAGTATGCACAGAAGATCAAGCTGGAAGCGCTGGGAGCCACGGTCTCCTCGGGCTTCCGCTCCGGCGTGTGGGTCAAGGACCGCGACCGCGACGCCACCAAGGGCCACGAGGTCACCCGCTTCGTCAATGTGGCCGGCCTGCGGCCCGACCAGAGCATCACCGGCGTGACCATCTACGAGTTCGACGACCAGTACCGGCTCAGCGTGATCCGCGTGGCACAGGAAGGCCACTACCAAGGCAACCAGTCCTGGCAGCTTTCCGGCGTCACCGAGACCCGTTTCCTGGAGTTGCCGAGGGGCGAGGCGGGCAAGGCCGATCCGCTGGCGCCGGCGTTCCGTGGCGAGCAGCATGCCTTGTCCACCATGGCCATGCGCTCGGAGCTGACGCCGCAGATCCTGTCCGTGCTGCTGGTCGAACCCGAGCGGATGTCCACGCTCGACCTGTTCCGCTACATCCGCCACCTGCGCGACAACAAGCAGGACACCCAGCGCTACGAGATCGCCTTCTGGAAGAAAGTGATCTACCCGCTGACGCTGTTCGTGATGGTAGCGTTGGCCCTGCCCTTCGCCTACCTACACGCGCGCGCCGGGGCGGTGGGCGTGAAGGTATTCGGCGGCATCATGCTGGGCTTGTCCTTCCACCTGTCCAATACGCTGTTCTCGCACGTTGGCTTGCTGCATACCTGGCCGCCGATCGTCTCGGCCCTGATTCCCGGCACGCTTTACCTGCTGGTGGCGCTCGGCGCGTTGCGCTGGGTTGACCGGCACTAAGGACCGGACGTGAGCACGCCCGCCACGCCCGCCCCCCGCCAGGCCCTGGTGCTGTTCGGCCATGGCGCGCGCGATGCGCGCTGGCGGGAGCCGTTCGACCGGCTGCACGCCAAGCTGACGGCTGCGCTGCCGGATTGCGCGGTGCGGCTGGCCTTCCTGGAACTGATGTCGCCTGCGCTGCCGGAAACGCTGGCCGAACTGGCCGCGGCGGGCGTTGCCGATATCGACGTGGTGCCGGTCTTCTTTGGTCAGGGGGGGCATTTGCGGCGTGATCTGCCGGCCCTGCTGGACGACTGCCGCCGGCAGCATCCGCGGGTGGCGATCCGTTGCGCGACGGCGGTGGGCGAGGCTGAAAGCGTGCTGGATGCGATTGCGGCCTATTGCGTGGGGACGCTCGGCGGAGCGGGACAAAGCGCCTGAGACACTGAACGAAACCCGCAAGATGCGCCAAAACCGGCACGCGGCGGCATTTGACGCGCCCGCCCTCTCCCCCGGTTGCTCTCCGCCGCGCGGGAGAGGGGAGCAAACCAGCACACGGCATCCTCGTAACGCATGATTGGATGCCAGGGCCACGCGCAAGCCCAAGACCCAAAGAAAAAGCCGGACAACGCTACGTTGCCCGGCTTTTTTCTTCCCGGCGCCCCTGCATCAGGCTGCGCGGGTTTCCCCATACGCAACGCCGCCATCCACGTCCTGCGGCACCGCCTCGCTGGCCCTCGACGCCAGCGCTTCGCCGATCATCAACAGGCTCGGCTGCGCCGGATCGATCCACGTCGCCGCCTCTCCCGCCGCCATCTGGCGCAGCGTGAACTGGCGGCTGCGCTGGTGCGCCGAGGTAGCAGCCTCGACCACCCACGCAGGCGTGGATGCCGGCTTGCCATGGGCGATCAGTTGCGCCGCAATGGATGCCGCCTGGTCGCGGCCCATGTAGTACACCACCGTATCGGCCTTCACATCGGCCTCCACGTCGATCGTGTCCGCTGCCTTGGCCTGGGTGGCGAAGGCGACGCTGCGCGCCACGCCACGCTTGGTAAGCGGCTTGCGGATGGCGGAAGCGGCGGCCAGCGCGGCAGTGATGCCCGGCACGATCTCGTACTCGATACCGGCCTCTTCCAGCGCCTGCAATTCCTCGTCGGCACGGCCGAACAGCATCGGGTCGCCCCCCTTGAGACGTACCACGCGATCCTGCTTGCGCGCCTGGTCGATGATCTGGCGGTTGATGAACAACTGCGCGGTGGAACGCTGGCCGCAGCGCTTGCCGACCTCGATCAGCTGCGCCTGCGGACACCATGCCAGCATCTCGGGCGATACCAGCGCATCGTGCAGCACCACCTGGGCTTCGCCCAAAAGCCGTGCACCGCGCACCGTAATGAGGTCCGCGGCACCGGGACCTGCCCCGATCAGGTAGACCTTGCCCATGCCATGCTCCTTCGCGTTTGCTTGATCGACTCGCCTATCCACTCGCCTCAGGCGAACGCACGAATCATGCCCGCAGCCACCGTGTGGTTGGTGGCTTCGTCGATCAGCACGAAAGCGCCGGTGGCCGGGTTGTCGCCGTAGACGTCGCAAACGATGGGCTTTTGCAGCGAGATCTGCACCGAACCGATATCGTTCAGGCGGATATCGTGGCGGCCGGTTTCATGCGACAGCGTATGCACGTCCAGTACGCGGTCCACCGACGACACGCGCGCGAACACGCTGGCCGTGGTGTGCTTGAGCACGTACTTGCGGGCCGGATTCAGCGATTCGTCGTCGAACCAGCACAGGTCGGCCGTCAGCTTCCTGGCCGAAGCGCTGTCCGCACCGGCGGCCACGAACATATCACCGCGCGACACATCCACGTCTTCGGACAGGCGCACCGTCACGGTCTCGCCGGCGCTGGCCGACTCGGCCATGCCGTTGGGGGTCAGCACTTCCGCCACCACGGCGTCGCGGTTGGCCGGCAGCACGCGCAGCTTCTGGCCCACGCGCACGGTGCCTGCCTCGACCCGGCCGGCGTAGCCGCGAAAATCGTCCGCCTGGGCGCCATCCTGGCGGATCACCAGTTGCACCGGGAAGCGCAGCGCGGCATCGCCCTCGGGAGCGGGTTCTTCCACCGGCAGGGCTTCCAGCAGCGGCAGCAGCGACTCGCCCTGGTACCAGGGCATGGCCTGGCTGGCGTGCACGATATTGTCGCCGCGCAGCGCCGACACCGGCACGTAGCGCACGTCCTTCAGGCCGAGCTGGCTGGCCAGTTCGGCGTAGGCGGTGCGGATCTGGTTGAAACGCTCCTCGCTGAACTCGACCAGGTCCATCTTGTTGATGGCGACGATCACGTGCTGCAGTTCCAGCAGCTTCAGGATGGCCGAATGGCGCTTGGTCTGGGCCAGCAGCTCGGCGCGGCCGCCGCTCACGGTCACGCGGGTGGCATCGACCAGCACGATGGCGGCATGCGCGGTGGACGCGCCGGTCACCATGTTGCGGGTGTACTGCTCGTGCCCCGGCGTGTCGGCAATGATGAACTTGCGGCGCGCGGTGGAGAAATAGCGGTAAGCCACGTCGATGGTGATGCCCTGCTCGCGCTCGGCTTCCAGGCCATCGGTCAGCAGCGAGAAGTCGATCTGCTCGCCGGCGGTGCGCTTGTTCTTGGCATTGGTCAGCGCGGTCAGCTGATCCGACAGCACGGACTTGCTGTCATACAGCAGGCGGCCGATCAGCGTGCTCTTGCCATCGTCGACCGAACCGGCGGTGATGAAACGCAGCAGGCCTTGGTGTGATGCTTGTTTGGTCATGTCAAATCCTTTCTTCTTCCCTCCGCAGCGCCCGCTCCGGCGCTCAGGCGGGGGGCAGCGCTAGGCGCGTGAGGGCGACGTGTACATTGGTACACGAGCACTCTCGCAACGGCGCGATGTGCCCGCCTGAGCATCCGGGTTAGAAGTAGCCTTCTTTCTTGCGGCGTTCCATCGATGCTTCGCTGGTCTGGTCGTCCATCCGGGTCGCGCCGCGCTCGGTGATCTCGGTCACGGCCGTCTCGGCGATGATCTCGATCGGCGAGGCCGCGGTGCTGGCCACCGGGCAGGTGCAGCTGATGTCGCCCACGGTGCGGAAGCGCACCGACAGCACTTCACTGACGTCGCCGTCCTGCTTGGGCGTGATCGGCGTCACCGGCACCAGCAGGCCGTTCTTCTTCACCACTTCGCGCTCGTGCGCGTAGTAGATCGGCGGCAGTTCCAACTCTTCGCGGGCGATGTATTGCCACACGTCCAGCTCGGTCCAGTTGGAGATGGGGAACACGCGCATCTGCTCGCCGGCCGCCATGCGGGCGTTGTACAGGCTCCACAGTTCCGGGCGCTGGGCCTTCGGGTCCCATTGGCCGAACTCGTCGCGGAAGGAGAAGATGCGTTCCTTGGCGCGCGCCTTTTCTTCATCGCGGCGGGCACCGCCCATCAGCGCGTCATACTTGTTCGACTCGATGGTTTCCAGCAGCGTCACGGCCTGCGCCGCATTGCGCGAATCGGTTTCCTTGCGCAGGCGCACGGTGCCGCGCCTGATGGAATCTTCCACATGGCCCACCACCAGGCGCGCGCCCAGCTCGGCCACGCGCTGGTCGCGGAAGGTGATCACTTCCGGGTAGTTGTGGCCGGTGTCGATATGCACCAGCGGGAATGGCAGTTCGGTCTTGCGGTCACCCAGGCGGAAGGCCTTGAGCGCCAGGTGCAGCATGACGATGGAATCCTTGCCGCCCGAGAACAGCAGGGCCGGGTTGCGGCACTCCGCCACCACCTCGCGGATGATGTAGATGGATTCCGCCTCGAGCTTGTCGAGGTGATCGTTCTGCACTTGCAGCAAATGCGCCACGTCAGGCGCGCCCGCGATTTCGTTCATGATGCCCATTTCGTCTGGCCTCAATGCTTGATGTTCTGTTCGTGAAGCCCGCACTCTTTCGAGTCCTTGCTCTCCCACCACCACCGTCCGGCGCGCACGTCCTCGCCGGCGCGCACGGCGCGCGTACAAGGCTCGCAGCCGATGCTGGGGTAGCCCTTGGCATGCAGCGCGTTGACCGGCACGTTATGGCGCCTCAGGTAAGCCCACACCTCGGCCTCGCTCCAGTCGGCGAGCGGGTTGAACTTCGGAATGCCGCGCGCCTCGTCCATTTCCTCGAACGGCAGTTCCGCGCGCGTCACCGCCTGCTCGCGGCGCTGGCCGGTCAGCCAGGCATCGGCGTGCGACAGGGCGCGGTTCAGCGGCTCCACCTTGCGGATGCCGCAGCAGCTCTTGCGCAGGTCGACGCTGTCGTAGAACGCGTTCAGGCCGTGGTTCTTCAGGTAGTTCTCGATCGCCTCGGGGTCCGGCGTGAAGCGCTCGATGTCGTAGCCGTAGTGCGCCTTGACCTCGTCCAGCACCGCCAGCGTCTCCCCATGCAGGCGGCCGGTTTGCAGCGTGAAGACGCGGATGCCGGCGCGGACCTGCTCGGTACCGCGCAGGATAGCATCCGTCACCACCATGTCTTCGGCCGCCAGGCTCGACGCAAAGCGCGCGCGAAAAAAACGGCCGGCGATGCCCGCCAGGCGCTGGCCCAGCTCACGCTCCTTGACCTCGAGATCCGCCACGCTGCCGGTGTATTCCGGCGCGGTCCACAGTGCCGGGGGGCGCAGCGAGGAGACGGGGGCCTCGACGATAGCGATCTCGCTCATACCGTTTCCTTGCCCAGCGCTTCGGCGCGGTTGCGGCGGAACAGCGGCAGCGGCTCGTCCACCGATGCCTGGTAGGCCACGGTGAACTCGGTGAAGCCCTTGATGGCGTCGTCGATGTTCTTGTCGGCGCGCACCGCGAAGGCATCGAAGCCGCAGCGCTTCATGAAGTTGAGCTGGTCGCGCAGCACGTCGCCGATGGCGCGCAGCTGGCCCCTCCAGTTGTAGCGGGTGCGCAGCAGGTAGGCGGTGGAAAAGCCACGGCCATCGCGGAACACGGGGAAGTCCACCGCCACCACGGACACGCCGGCGAAGGCGGCCTGTGCGTCGGCGGGTTCGTCTTCCGGTGCCAGCCAGATGCCGGTGATGCCGGCGGCGCGGCCGGCCAGTACGCCGTCCTTGTGCGCCAGCCAGGCGCTCAGCGGAAACAGCACAGCGTCCTTGCCTTGTGCCGCGGCGACAATCTGCTCGTCGGTCAGGGCCTGGCCCTCGGCGCCGCGCAGCACCGTCCACGCGTCGTCGACGATGACCGGGGTGGGGTTGGCGCCTTCGCCGCGTTGCAGTTGAATGATCTTTGCCATGTCGTTATCTCCGGTGCTCAGGCTTCGGCGCGTTCGCGCTGCCCGCTGGTCCTGCCCTGGGCATAGACGCGTTCCTTGAACGGGGCGATGCCGATACGGCCCAGCACGTCGATGAAGCCTTCGTCCTCGTGGCGGTTGGCCACATAGGTATCGATGATGCGCGACACCACGTCGGGCATTTCCTCGGCCTTGAACGACGGGCCGATCACCTTGCCGATGGCGCTCTGGTTGCCTTGCGCGCCGCCCAGCGTGACCTGGTACCACTCCTCGCCGTCCTTATCCACGCCCAGCACGCCGATATTGCCGACATGGTGGTGGCCGCAGGCGTTGATGCAGCCCGAGATGTTGAGCGAGATCTCGCCCAGGTCGTGCACATAGTCCAGGTCGTCGAAACGCGCCTGGATGGCCAGCGCGATGGGGATCGACTTGGCATTGGCCAGCGAGCAGAAATCGCCGCCCGGGCAGGCGATGATGTCGGTCAGCAGGCCGATGTTGGCGGTCGCCAGGCCGGCCTTCTTCGCCTCTTGCCACAGGTCGTACAGGTCGTGCTTGCGCACGTCCGGCAGCACCAGGTTCTGCTCGTGCGCCACGCGCAGCTCACCGTAGCCGTAGCGGTCGGCCAGGTCGGCGACCAGGTCGATCTGCGCATCGGTGGCGTCTCCCGGGGGCGATGCCGCGCCCGGCTTGGTCGACAGGGTGACCGCGGCGTAGCCCGGCACCTTGTGCGCATGCACGCTGCGGCTCACCCAGCGGGCGAAGGCCTTGTCTTCCAGCAAGTGCTTTTCATACGAAGCATCGGTGTCGGCCAGCTTGTCGTAGGCCGGCGGCGCGAAGTACTGCGCCACGCGGTCGAACTCGGCCTGCGTGATGGTGGCGGGACCATCCTTGCTGTGCTGCCATTCTTCCTCGACTTCCTCGGCGAACTTCTCCACGCCGATGGCCTTCACCAGGATCTTGATGCGCGCCTTGTACTTGTTGTCGCGGCGGCCATAGCGGTTGTACACGCGGATTGCCGATTCCACGTACGACAGCAGGTGCTGCCAGGGCAGGTCTTCCTTGATCACCGAACCCAGGATCGGGGTGCGGCCCAGGCCGCCGCCGGCCAGCACGCGCAGGCGTGTCTCGCCCGCGGCGTTGCGGTAGGCGTAGATGCCGATATCGTGCATCTGCACCACGGCGCGGTCGTCGTCCGAGGCGGAGATGGCGATCTTGAACTTGCGCGGCAGGAAGGCGAACTCCGGCTGGAAGGTGCTCCACTGGCGCAGCAGTTCGGCCAGCACGCGCGGGTCCACGGACTCGTCCGGGGCCACGCCGGCGAACTGGTCGGTGGTGATGTTGCGCACGCAGTTGCCGGAAGTCTGGATGCCGTGCATTTCGACGCTGGCGAGTTCGGCCAGCACGTCAGGCACGCGCTCCAGTTCCATCCAGTTGTACTGGATGTTCTGGCGGGTGGAGAAGTGGCCATAGCCGCGGTCGTACTCGCGCGCGATATGCGCCAGCATGCGCATCTGCCTGGAGGACAGCAGGCCGTACGGAATCGCCACGCGCAGCATGTAGGCATGGCGCTGCATGTAGAGGCCGTTCTGCAAGCGCAGCGGCAGGAATTCTTCCTCGCTCAGTTCGTCGGCGATGCGGCGGCGCACCTGGTCGCGGAACTGGGCCACGCGTTCGTTGACGATGCGTTGGTCATACTGGTCGTACTGATACATGGTGTGGGTCCGTTCAGTATTCGTTAAATTCGTTGGATTCAGGAGACGAGCTTGATGGCGACCAGCGTCAGCGTGGTCGCCAGCGCGGCGCGCACCAGCCGCTCGGGCAGCGCCCGCGACAGTTGCGCGCCCAGCCAGATGCCGGGGATCGAACCCACCAGCAGGGCCAGCAAAAGCGTCCAGTTCACCGTGCCGAGCCACACATGGCCCAGGCCGGCAAGCGCCGTCAGCGGGACGGCGTAAGCGATATCGGTGCCGGCCACTTCAGCCGGCTTCATACGGGGATAGAGCAGCAGGATCAGGGTGGCGCCAACGGCGCCCGCGCCGATCGAGGACACCGTCACCAGCACGCCGATCACGGCGCCCACCAGTACGGTGGCGATGGTCTGGGCACGGCCTTCGAGCTGGAATTGCGGGTTGCGCGACAGCCAGGCCAGCAGTTGCTTGCGGAACAGCAGCGACAATACCGTCAGGATCACCGACACGCCGATGGTCAGGCGGATCGCGTGCAGCCACTGCGCATTGAGTTCGCCGGCGCTCTTGAGCACCAGGATGGCCACCACCGCGGCCGGCAGGCTGCCGATGCACAGGCGGCGCACCACCTGCCACTGCACGTGGCCGTGGGCGCGGTGCGCCAGCGTGCCGAACCCCTTGGTGATGGCGGCGAACGCCAGGTCGGTGCCGACCGCCGTGGCCGGCGAGAAGCCGAACAGCAGGGTCAGCAGCGGCGTCATGAGCGAACCCCCGCCCACCCCGGTCAGACCGACGAGGACGCCTACTAGCAGACCGGAAACGGTATAGGCAAGGGACATGGGGAGCTCACGAGGCCGGTGGGCGCCCGCCACTGCCTGAAAACGAGGCACGCGCGCGGAGGTTCCGACGGTTCATTAACAAAGTTCGAGAATCGTAATAAACTGGCCTCATATCTCAAACTAATAAGAAGTTGTTTGTTTATACGAACACAGTTATATGAACCTGCACCAGTTCCGCTTTGTGCGCGAAGCAGTACGTCAGAACTACAACCTGACCGAGGCCGCTAAAGCGCTCTACACATCACAACCAGGCGTTTCCAAGGCCATCATCGAGCTGGAGGAAGAGCTCGGCGTGGACATCTTTACCCGCCACGGCAAGCGCATCCGCAGCCTGACGGAGCCGGGCCGGCGCATCCTGGTGTCGGTGGAGAAGATCCTGCAGGAAGTGGAGAGCCTGAAACGGGTCGGCAAGGACTACGCCGCCCAGGACCAGGGCAACTTCACCATCGCCACCACCCACACCCAGGCGCGCTACGCCCTGCCGCGGGTGATCGCGGAGTTTACCAAGCGCTACCCGAAAGTGCGCCTTTCCATCCAGCAGGGCAATCCGGCGCAGATTGCGGACATGGTGCTGCACGATCACGCCGACATCGGGATCGCCACCGAAGGCATCTCCGCGGACAAGAACCTGATCTCGTTGCCGGGCTATCAATGGCAACATGTGCTGGTAACGCCACCCGAGCATCCGCTGCTGGAAAAGAAGCACCTGGCGCTGGAAGACCTGATGGGTTACCCGATCATCACCTACGACCCCAACTTCGCCGGCCGCCCCAAGATCGACAAGGCCTTCGAGCTGCGCCACCTCAAACCGGACATCATCCTGGAGGCCATCGACGCCGACGTCATCAAGACCTATGTGGAGATTGGTCTTGGCGTGGGCATCGTCGCCGGGGTAGCCTTCGACGCCGAGCGCGACCGCAACCTGCGCGGCATCCCCGCCGGCCACCTGTTCGGCACCAATGTGACGCACCTCGCGGTCAAACAGGGCGCCTACCTGCGCAGCTTTGTGTATACCTTTATTGAGTTGTTTTCGCCGACCCTGAACCGCAAGCTGGTGGAACAAGCCATGTCGGGCGAGCACGAAGCCTACGAACTCTGATTTTCCGCCCCTCGGGCGCGGTCCCGCCAGGGGCGCGCCGGCCGCCAGCCGGCGCGTGTGGCGGCTGACCGGCTTTCATCGATTTACCACGTTGGCCAGACTCGCCAGAGTCGACTGGCCGACTTCATTGGCCACCCTACCCGGCCAGAAAGACAACATGATCAACAACTGCTTCACCCTCCTGCCCAATCTTCAGGCTCTCGCTACCCAGTCCAGCCACCCGGAGGCCTGCCAATGACCACGCAAGCCACCCTCCACTGGACCGAAAACGGCGAAGAACGCAGCGCGGACTGGCGCTCCGAGGCCGGCATGCCCCCGCCCAAGCGCGTGGTCATCGCTGACGACACCACCAGCGCCGACACCGCCTACCGCCTCGCCTGCGAAGGCACCGCCATGCTCTGGCGCGGCGACTTCCAGAACGCCCGCCAGCTGCTGCAGGCCCTGGCCCGCCGCGCCGACAAGCCCAAGAAGGCACCCAAGGCCGGCAAAGCGCCCCTGGTGAAGCCCACGCCCACCGAAGCCTTCCACCTGCACCGCCAGGCCCAGTCCCAGCGCGCCCGCACCCTGGCCATGCTGCTGCTGCCCTTCGACGCCGACCACCTGGTGCCGCTGCGCCGCGCACCCGACACCCGCGAAGCCTGCCTGGAAGCCTACGGCGAGGCCGACGCGCCCTACGTGGCATCCATGCGCGAACTGCTCGGCCTGATCGGCGCCCACGAATGGCGCAAGAAAGGCGTGGAGATCCCCGCCCTGGGCGACCGCATCCACCCCTACTACGGCGTGTTCTCCCCGGTGCGCGGCGAATACATCGACCTGGTGGCCAAGGCGCAGCTGCCCGCCGGCGCCGCCAGCCTGGCCTTCGACATCGGCACCGGCACCGGCGTGCTGGCCGCCCTGCTGGCCCAGCGCGGCGTCAAGCGCGTGATCGCCACCGACCAGGACCCGCGCGCGCTGGCCTGCGCCAGCGACAATATCCGCCGCCTCGGCATGGACGACCAGGTGGAAGTGACCGAAGCCGACCTCTTCCCTGCGGGCCGCGCCCCGCTGGTGGTCTGCAACCCGCCCTGGGTGCCCGCACGCCCCAACTCGCCGATCGAGCGCGCCGTGTACGACCCCGACAGCCAGATGCTCAAGGGCTTCCTCGCCGGGCTGGCCGAGCATCTGGAACCGAAGGGCGAAGGCTGGCTGTTGCTGTCCGACCTGGCCGAGCACCTGGGCCTGCGCACGCGCGAAGCGCTGCTGGGCTGGATCGAGGAAGGCGGGCTGAAGGTGTTGGGACGCCTGGAGGTCAAGCCGCACCACCCGAAGGCCGCCGACCAGACCGACGCGCTGCATGCGGCGCGCTCGGCCGAGGTGACTTCGTTGTGGCGGCTGGCGATACGCTGAGCGTTCACTGCATCGCCTTCATTCGCTGCAGCAATGCAGCAATGAGCGAACCGGATCACGGCCCGGACAAGATGCCGCGCAAGCTGGATCAGGATGCGTGGTTTCTGTGCGAAACCACCTCCGTTCGCTACTAGGCATTGTGCGCGAGGCTGTGCAGAGCCGGCGGACCACAATGCTTCGCTGATCCAGCATGCCGGCACCATCATGGAGGAGCAGGGCGAGATCGCCCGCTTCGCCGCCAAGGCCCCGCGCCTGACCGAACTGCCCGTGCCCAATGCGCCGGATTCCGGTTTCTTCCAGGTCCCGCTGCCCCACCTGTCGATGCTGCGGATCGGCGGCGGCGATGTCGCCGACAAAACAGGTATTTATCACGCCGCCGATATGTGCTGGCCTCGTTCAGTCCCGGCACTATTGCATATACGGTATCAATGCATTGCGGCGAACGGCATGAGGCGCCACGAGACGCGCCAGCGCTGGTCTTGACAGGGTTGCCTGGCAAGCCGGAAAACCTGTTGCCGTATCAGGGTTTCCCCTTGTGCGTGCCACAGGAGTAAATTCATGCTTCGCCATGCCCGATCCGGCTCCAGCCACATGGATGCCGGGATCGGAAACTGGAGATCGGAGTGGAGACCATGCCGTGCCAGGCTGTCGACGAAAGGCCGGGATGCGGCGTTATCCCTCTGGAAGGACAGTGGTCATGTTGCGCTCCGCCATCGGCAAGCAGGATTTCACGCCGCTGGCGAGCCACGTGCCCAAGCGCCCCCCGGTGCTCTTTTACTCAAGTCAGCAGGAAAGGAAGCAAACCCATGAGCTCCACCATCGAAGCACTGTTCCCGAAGCATGAAGACGCCCCCGACAGCATCGTCAGCGCGCTCAACCACCAGCAGATCGTCGTCGCCTTGTCGGCACTGGTGGCCGAGCAGCGCATTGCCGTGCTGCATATGCTGTACCCGCGTACCGACGCGCGCACGCACCGCAGCCTCGACACGCTGGTCAGCACGCTGCACGGCCACGGCCTGCACGAGGTCGCCACGCTGATCTCGCAGGAAGCGCACTATCTCGCGTTCAAGGATCCCGTGAAGGCCTGGAAGGCGTTCCAGGAAATCCGCCATGACTCGCTGGCGATCGGCGTTCACCTGTATTACAAGGGGAGCACCGGTGATGATGCGGAGAAGGCCCTCGATGCGGATGCGCATCCGAAGACCGACACCTCCCCGCGCCACGCCTGAACGGATTGCCGCCGAGACTGGCGGCATGGCGGGCGTTGGCGGCTGACGCCTGCGCCCGCGATGGTCCCGCTCGCCCTGGGTAGGGCAAGAATCGCCACCGCTCCCGTCCGGGCCAGGTGTGGTAGTTCACTACCAGGAATCCGCCTCCGCGCTGCTATTCCAAAAATTCCTCCCGCGATGTGTCGATATTGACGCCCGCGGTTCGTCGTCTCAATGGCGGCGCGCGTTGTGTCCGCCTATTCTGCAGAGAATCACAAAGGAGATCGGACATGCATTACATCGATGGATTTGTCGTCCCCGTGCCGACGGCCAACCGGGAAACCTACCGCAAGTTCTCCGAGGCTGCCGCGGTGGTGTTCAAGGAACATGGCGCGCTGTCCCTCGTCGAGTGCTGGGGCGACGACGTGCCCGAAGGCAAGCTCACCTCGTTCCCGATGGCGGTCAGGCTTGAGAAAGACGAGACCGTGGTCTTTTCCTGGATCACCTGGCCGTCGCGCAAGGTCCGCGACGAGGGGATGAAGGCCGCCATGGCCGATCCCCGCTTGCAGAACCAGGGAGAGATGCCCTTCGACGGCAAGCGGATGATCTTCGGCGGCTTCGAGATGATCGTGAGCGCGTAGGCGGACAGGCCGCCGGCCGGCACCACGGGTCCGATGCGCCTCCTTCGGGACGCAGACCGGACCCGGCCTTGGCGCCTCGTGTGGCGAGATGCACGAGGGCATGCCCAGCCTGGGCACCGATGCGCCTTTTTCCTATTACGTCGTCCCTGCGCCAGAGCGCGAAAGCCGCTGCGATCTCGGCAGCGACGACTGCGCCATCGACGATTTCGGCACCGGGCACAGCTCGCTGGTAAGCGTCGCGGCAAGGCCGTGTTGACTACTTGCACCCAATGCGATTCAGGTGCGTGAACCGCATCCATTGCGGGCGCCCGTACCCTGAGGGCCGCTACCGTATGGCTCGCGCCATCACGATGACGTCACCAGTGAATCTCGGATTGCTTGTGCGATATAGGATGTCGAAGCCCTCCCGCTGCCAGAACGCGAACGCACGCGGATTCGTGGAAATCACAGCCAGCCGAATCATCGTGCAACCCCAGCCTCGCGTCATCTCCTCAATCAAACGCAATGCGGTCCGTCCGTAACCCCGACTCTGATGTGCTTCAGAGAAGATCAGCAATCCGATGAATGCACAGTCGCTGGTCGGATAGGCTCGAATCACATCGGCGCAACCCACCATGTCCGTACCAACGCAAAGTCCAATCGTGAATTTGTCGGCTGCTTCCTTCCCCGCGGGCATACTGTTGAAAAAATCATCGACGTCGGCATTCGAAGGCGCGCGCCCCTCGACCAAATGAGAGTACGAAGGGGCCTCCATAAAGACCCGCAAAACCTGCGCTGCATCGCTTGCTGAATCGGGAGTAAGGGTGCGAATGGTGAGCATAAGAGTCTGGGCGTGACTAACCGCTACCAATTCTAAACCGCCAGCCACTATGCGCAGGGGCGGCCGGGGTCTCGCCGTGTGTGATTCCAGTTCGATATTCTTACCCTGCCAACCGGTGGATCCACGAAGGCAAGGTAGCGTCTCGCCGGGATGGCTCCTGGCTGCATTTCCGTTGCCTGCGCAGGCGCATACGGATCGCAAACTGGATCCCGAGCGGCCAATGCATGTCGGTTGACCCACGCCAGCGCTGCAAATCGGATATTCAAATCAGATATTCAAATTTATCAACGCAAAACCCTTTGACCGGCACGCGTCAGCCACCTAGGCTAGTCACACCTGCCGACGAGCAGCATGAAAAATCGCCGGAACGTGACCCGGAGATGTCCGTATTTCCTTTCATGAAGCGGAAATACGGACATCCTTGAATTCACTGCAATTCAGGCATTTTTCACCATTTATCCAGAGACACCTGCTCAGCAACAAAGCTCAAGATCTTGCCTTTGCCGCGCACCCGCGCCGCCTGTTTCCAGGCAGGCCGGAGCACGGACACGGGCTCCTTTTTTCAGGCGGACCCGCTCGCTGCGCCCTGAACGCGCGAGGCATTTCCCCTGGCGTCATCAGCATCATTGCATTTTTCACCCCGGCATACTCGCGCCGGATCTGTAGTGACGTCGATCGTCATCAAACCTGCAGTCTTAACTGAATGGTGGATCTCATGGAAAAGTCTCAAGTCACTGAGCAAATCAAGAGCTATATCCGCGCTATCGAGTTGCCTGCGCCAGAGGCGCGGCTGCAGTCGGTGTACAACCCGCGCGCGGCGGCGTTCCAGGACGACACCGCGGGCGCGGCCGTCAATGCCGGCAGCCTGGTGTCCTTCGTGTCGGGGCTGACCGCGCAGCACAAGAGCGACGTGCTGAACTCCACCCTGCTGGCGCAGCTTGCCGCCAACAAGAAATTCGACCGCTACAACCAGACGCGCCAGTGGTATGACTTCTATGTCTCGGTGCTGGCACAAGTGGGCTGGGTGGTGCCGGCCTTCGCCTACAGGCAATACACCCCATCCGGCAGCTCGCTGGTGCTATCCGACGCGGTGCTGGCCATCCTGAGCGCCGTGGCCACGGGCAAGGAACTGGAAATCGTGCGCGTCACGCTTGAATCGCTGAAGACCAACCCCGGCAATGAAGGGCCGCTCGTCCTGTTCGACCAGCAAAGCTTCCCGGAAAACCTGGGCACTTTCCAGATCTTCCCGGTCGGCGAAGACGACGGCCAGGTGGTCATGGCGCTGGCGGCGATGGAATTCAAATCGCAGCGGCATGTGACGCGCTTCCTGTGGTTCACCTGGGAAAGCCGATCCGTCCAGCTGTTCCAGAGCGCCCAGAAGGCGGTGCTGAACGAAGACGTCTATGGCCGGGTACGTCAGGAGGTGATCAACAAGCTGGGAGATCGTGCCTCCCAGTACATCAAGGACATCGAGATCTGAAGTGGCCTCCTGACCTGAGCAAGCCGACTCCAGCCACGGCCATCGCGAGAGCGGTGGCCGTATTCCGACGCAAGGATCCCTACCATGCCCTACCCCATTGAAACGCAACGCAACCTGCCAGAGGCCGCGGGTAACGTGGATGCCGGAAACCTGGTGACCTTCGCGCACGATGTCCCGGCGCAAGCCCGGCAGGATCTGCTCAACTCCAACCTGCTGGCCCAACTGGCGGCGGACAAGCAGATCTCGCGCTTCACGGAAAGCGCCGCGTGGTACAAGCGCTACGGCGACACGCTCAGCAACCTGACCTGGCAGGTCACGCGGATGCGCTTCTCGCGGTATGTGCCGCCGGGCCTGCAGTTCAACCCGCGGGAGATCGTGCTGGCGGAAATGTCCAAGGTGGAGTCCCCACAGAACGTTGGCCTGGTGCGCAACACCATCGATACGCTGAACAGCCTGCCCGATGACGCCAGGGCCCGCGAGGTGCTCCAGCGGTTCAGCAGCACGGATCACGAGCTGAACCTGCAGGTCAGCTTTGGCGACGGCGGATCGGCCGTCGACATCGTGTGCGTGATCTTCGCCACGGAGGAAGATATCGTGGATCCGCTCGTGCAGGAGTTCGATGTCGCCGCGTTGAAGAGCGAGATCCGCATTGCGCTGCTGTCGGGGGTGATCAACGAACGGCTCTACCCGGCGATCAGGCAGAGTGTGATCGACAAGCTGGGGGACAAGCGGGGGGAATTTATTGTGGCGGTTGAGTCGGGAAACGCCAACAGTCTTGTTGCGTAGCTGTATGCGTGGACGGCGTCGGTCTGCTGTGTCCACCCCGAAGGGCTGTATTCGACCTCGCTCGTGAAGTGCAGTTTTTTGGGGCCTCGTAGCTGCTGATGCAGATCTGCGTGAAAGGGATTCTTTTGGGGCTTCTAGCTGCTGGCGCGGCTGTAAGCCCCAAAAAACTACCCCCTTACGCCCCACCAACGCCGCCCCCTGATTAAAGACCCTTTCCTAACACGGCTTAGCCCGCCAGCTTCCGGAAGGTCTCCAGCACGGCATCGCCCTTGAACGGCTTGACGATCCAGCCCTTGACGCCGGCCGCCCTGCCCCGGTCCTTCATGGCCGGGCTGCTTTCCGTCGTCAGCATGACGATGTTGACGGTCTTGTTCGCGAGCTCTCCGCGAATTTTCTCGACCATGGTCAGGCCGTCCATATTGGGCATATTGACATCGCTGATGACCAGCCGGATGCCGGCATTCGCCTTCATCTTGGCCAGACCGTCCTTGCCGTCCACGGCGGTGTCCACGTCCAGGCCGTTCTTCCTCAGGAAGCCCGCCACTTCATCACGCACGGTGCCCGAGTCATCCACAACAAGAATCTTTGCCACTTTTCTTCCCCTGTTTTTTTGGTCAGAACAGCTCCAGTTCCCCGCCACTCTCCTCGACAGCTTCTGTGTCTGCAACGAAGTCGAGCGGCGCACTCGTAAACACGCATACCGTTGCGCCGAGCTGCACGGATGCGTTGATCGAGACGGTGTACGAAGCGCGATAGTCCGGCTTCAAATCCTCAAGGTGCGAAACGCAGTGCGCGCTCAGCACATACGGCGTCGACATCCCCAGGTCGGGGAAATGCCGCAGCAAATCCTGGTTGACGGCCCCGCAGCAAAGATTGCCGGTTTCCACGAAGGCCTCCCGCAACGCGCCCTGCGCGCCATCCCGCATGAAATACGCACGCGTGGCTTCGTCATCCTCGAAATGCAGCACCAGCAGCAAGCGGAAGACCACGGACGAGATGGTGAGGACGACGACTTCGGCATCCGCCGCATCGCTCTCCCACACATGCCGGGCCGGTGAAACAACGCAGGCGTCGTCCGCCTGCACGGTCAGCCGGGACTGCGCCGCCCGGAAAAAGATGCGTTCGAAACTGTCCTGCGCGCGAGAACTGATCACGTCGATGCCCGATGTCTGGTTTGCCCGAGGTTTGCCCGAGGTTTGCCCGAGGTTTGCCCGAGGTTTGCCCGAGGTTTGCCCAATTGCCAATTGCCAATTGCCGATTGCCGATTGCCGATTGCTCAATGCAGCTGCGCCTGGAACTGGTTGGCAAGCGCCTCGACGCTGCTAAGCGACGCGGTGATCATCTTGCCGCCCGCCTGGATATCCTGGAACGTGGCCGTCGTCGTCAGGTCGTTCTTGTGCAGGCTGTCGCTATAGCTCTTCGACAATGCCTCCGACCGCGCGGCAAGCGTCCTGACCTCCCCCGCCACCACCGCAAAGCCGCGCCCGACCGTGCCCGCGCGAGCCGCCTCGATCGACGCATTGAGGGAGACGATCACCACATGCCTGACGATGGAAGCCAGCTCCTGGTTCTGCACATGCATGGTCTGGTTGCGCTCCATCAGCGAGATCATCTGCTCATGCCAGCGCTCGAACGTGGATGCCAGACCCCGCAGCCGCGCCGCTTCGCCGGCGATCATCCTGGCCTGGCCGGCCCATTGGTCCCGTTCCGCCCGCGCCGCCTTGAGCGCCGCGCGAGCATCGTCGGCGGCCTCCGACTGTTTTGCCGCATCGCCGCGCAGCTGCTGGATTACCGCTTCCAGCGCGCGCTTTTCCTGCTCGCCCTGCTCGAGGCGCTCGGTCTGGCCTGCATTGACCTTGCCGAGCGCCTCGAGCCGGGCCTCCATGTCGGATCGCAGCAAGGCCATCGCCTTCGCGCTGTAAGACCTGTGCGCCAGCCGCGCCAGCACGGCGGTCACGGCGCCGCCGGCGAGGGCCGCTACGAGATACTGCCCAATCTGTCCCATCTGTCCCATCGCAAACAATCCTTCTTGATCCGCATCAGATATTGGTCATGGCTGGCGCTTCGGCCTGCATGCCCACACTGTCCACGGCCAACGAGTCCGGCAGGCAGACGATGGTCTGGAACTGGCGGAATTCCGCGCCCTTGCGATCGTCGGTAAAGCGCAGCGCGATGCTGCCCTTCTCGCGCATCAGGAACGCGTGCACGGCGTCCATGCCCACCCCGCGCCCCGACACCGCCGTGACGGTTTCCGCAGTCGAGAAGCCGGGACGGAAGATAAACTGCGCGATTTCCTCGTCGGCAAGCACGTCGCCGACGCCGATCCATCCCCGCTCGACGGCGATGTCCCGGATCCGGCCAAGGGCCAGGCCGCGGCCGTCATCGCTGAGGGTGATCTGCAGCGAGCCCTGGTCGACACCGACTTCGATATCGATGTTGCCGGCGCCCGGCTTGCCCTGTGCGTTGCGCACCTCGGCGTGTTCGATGCCGTGATCCATGGCATTGCGCAACAGGTGCGTGAACACGTTCTCCAGTACGGCAACGGCCTCATCGCGCAGGCGATAGCCGTTGTCGTCGATGCGCACGACAGGCGTTGCCTTGCCCAGTTCGCTCGCCAGCGAAGGCAGCGACGCCAGCACACCGGAAAGCGCCTCGCCGAAGCTCTCGGTGCCGAGCAGGCTCAGCGTCTGGCGCACCGCGTCGCGCATCGACACCAGGTCGTGCAGATTGGCGGGATTCGCCGCTTCGAGCAGGCGCAGGCTTTCGCGGATCTTTTCCTTGCCGGCCATCATCAGCGCTGCCGCGCCGGCGCCATGGCCGGGGCCCTTGCGGCCAAGGCTGACCTCGTTGATGCTGGCGTAGCGCTCGATCGCCTCCCGCACGCGCGCCAGTTCCTCCATCAGGCCGGCCTGGTCCCAGGCACGGCTATCGTCATCGGACTGGCGCAGCGAGGCATAGCGCTGCTCCGTCTCGTGCACCACGTTGGTCAGGTGCTGCAGGTTGTAGGTGCGCGCATTGCCCTTGATGGTGTGCATATTGCGGAACAGCGCGGCAACGGCAGCGCTATCCGCCTCCGAGTACTGGCGGATGATGCGCTCGTTCTCATGGACAAAGCCGGTCGAGCTCTCGATGAACTTGTGGAACTTCTCCTGGCTGACCGCCAGGATTTCCCCGATGATCTCCAGGCTGCGCCTTTGCTCGCTGGCTTCCGCCGCCAGCTGACGCAGCTGGGTCACGTCGCGCACGCACAGCATCAGCCGCGTCACGGTGTCGTTGTCGTCGGTGATGGCCGACCAGCTCAGGTCGAGCACCTTCAAACGGCCGTCCGGCATGCGCCTGGACACCTCGCCGGCCAGCAGATGCTGGTTGAACACGAAGTTCATCGCATCCTGCCCCAGGCAGGCCCCGACGGCGGCTTCGATCTGCGACAGGCTGTCCGCGCCCAGATCCGTGTCCGCGAAGACCAGCTCCATGAAATCGCGCCCCGCGATATCGGTGGTCTCGAAGATCTCCTCCAGGTACACCGAGTATTCCGGATGCACCACCGCGCCTTCGACCACGGTCAGGATGCCCTGCTGCATGTTCTGCAGGATCGCCTGGATATCGGCCGTCTTCTGGCGCAGCAGCGCGGCGTTCTCCTGGATCTTCTCGATCATCTGGTTGAACGCCACGATGGAATGGCCGATCTCGTCCATCCGCCCCACCGGCACGCGGCGCGTGAAATCCTGGCTGGCGGCGATCTCGCTCATCATCGCCTGCATGCGCGTCAGCGGACGGGTGATCTGCCGGTACAGCAGCGCGCCAACGATCGTCAGCACGATGATGGCGATGCCGCTGACCACGGCGATGGCGGTGGTCGTCGTCGCCAGCTTGCCGTTCAGGCCGGTGATGGCCTGGTCCTTCTCCCGGTTCTTCTCGACGCGCAGCGTCTCGACGATCTTCTCCATCTCGTCGCGATACCGGGCCACATTGGCAAACAGGAAGGCTTGCGCAATATCGTTGCGGCCGGCGGCCTTCATCTCCGCCGTTTCATGGATCGCCCCGAAATAGTTCTCCAGGCTCTCCCCGGCCTGCGTCAGCAAGCCCTTCTGCGCATGGCTGTTCGCGCTCTTCGACTGACGCGCCAGCGCCTCGCGCAGGGCCGCCTCCCTGGCCTTCAGTTCCTCCTGGGCCTGCGTCACCAGATTGCCATCCGGCGCGTACACCAGCGCCATCGTCGCCAGCTGCACATCCTTGACCAGCGACACCACGTCGGCCGAAGCCAGCGCGCTGGGCACCACGCCCTCCGTCACCTCCCTGACTTCCGATGCACCGGCCCGGGTCTGGTAGACGGCATAACCGCCAATCGCCAGCAAAGCCACGAACATCAGGACAACCAATAGCGTAATGCGATGACGGATGGTCATTGATCCAAGCCCCTGTCAGCAAGTATTTCAAGCCCCGGAATAGGGGAAAAATTGCCCGTTTTAAACGGGACGAGTAGTGGTGCGACAGGATTATTGCGGCACGAGTGTGACTGCGAGATGACGCAAGCGTGCGTGGGCCAAAATGTGTGCCGCCCCTCGAAAGAGGGGTTCATAAGTGCTCAACTGTTCTGTTTTGCCTGTTCTTCTCGCAGTTTCCCCGCGTTGAATCGGCTGGCGCTTACGGTGGCCGCAAGGTACTGACATGCCGCTGTCACCTGCGGCCGCTAGCCTCTGCGCCACCCTTGGGGAGGGCGAGCGATGGAAAGTCTGGTTGGGTTGCTGGAGAAAACGGAGGCAGGCCGCGCGGCACTCGGACAGCGCGCCGGGACCCTCTGCCGGCGCAGCCGCGCGCTGCTGATCATGGTGGATGGCCGGACCAGCGTGCAGGACATGGTCAGCCGGGCCGGGCAACTGGGGCTGGATGCAAGTGCGGTCACGCAACTGCTGGAAGACGGACTGATCAAGGTCGCCGCCGGACACATGGACGCGACGCATCGCAAGCCAGCCGGGGACGCGCAGCTTGATTCACCGGCGCCCGCCGATGCCACCCGGAAGCGCTCGCTCGCGGCGGCCAGGATGTACCTGATGGATGTGATGGCGCGCACGTTCGGCACGGCGGATCATCCGATTCGGGCGCGGCTGGTGGAAGCGACGGACCGGGCTGCTGTTGAAGCGGCGTTTGAAGAATTCCTTGTGGTGCTGGGGGATATGGCCAGTCCGTCGCTGGTGGCGCATATCGAGGGAGCGTTCCGGGAACTGCTGCCGTTGGGGTGAGTGGATTTTGCCCTGGCTGGGTGGTTTCCCGATTGTCTCCCCTCTCCCGCCTG
>NZ_JARJLM010000013.1 GCF_029335485.1 Cupriavidus basilensis | reverse complement strand
TTGGGCTATGCACGTGTCGAGGCAAGGATCTCATGCGAATACACGTGGTACATGCGATCGCAAATTGTTGCAAGAGGATCTCGGAATGACATGCTGGATCGGCCCCCAGTAAATAGGCGATCTCTCAAACCACTCGCACTTCAATGAATCGAGTTGGAGTCATGATTGGGGCGCTGGGAGGCGCTCCGATCGCTGGCCTGATCGCGCTCTCCCAAACTGGCAAGGCCTGAAGTTCCGCGGTGCCCGTCCTGCATGGCGCTACCCGTTAAACACTGATTAGTGTGGTGGGCATCACAAAAAGCTAATTTCCTCATGGGAACTGGCGCTTTCTCTGGAGTGACGGGGCGGTCTTCTGGACGGGATATGAAGCGAAAAGCGGGGCGGCGAATACCTAAATTTGATGATGTGCTAGTGCGCGACGAGAACCATACTGGTCATTCAGAATGACGGGAGCACACCATGGAAAAACGAACCTTCATCTTGAGCGCGCCGGCCTTTCTCATTGCGCCATCGCTGCCGGCCACGGCAGATAGCGTCTTTCACGCCACCAAGGACTCCCGAGTCACTCTGCTCTACCTGGGCCAGGTCTCGTGCCCGGCATGCCGTGGCTACGAGGCAGAGTACTTCGGTCGCATGAACCGGATGGCAACCAGCTTTCCAGAGTTCAGAGAGATCGACTACCTAAAGTTGAGCATGGGCAGCGGCAAGGCGACCGTGAGTGCCTGGCAACTGCCGGACCACCTCAAATGGATCGCGACCGAGACGCGCGGTGGCGAATCACCTATCAAGAACAACTATGGCACGCCGTTCTTCGTGGGAGTGGTCGATCGGGAGGTCTGGGCACAGGGGCCCGCTGTCAGCGGTTTAGAGGGTGACGTGATCCCCGCGCTTCGTCGCGCAGTGTTGGAACGAAGCGGGCGGATATAGGAGGCCCACGTTCCAATGAGCAGATCAGGTGATGACCTGCTGCGGCCCGCCTATTCCGATCCAAGGGAAGGTTCAGCCGGACCTCTGTTGCACTGCAGACCATAGACCCGCTGCGGGCTCAGCTTCCGGACACCCGCGCGCTCTCCTGCGAGGTTTGCGGATGGCTATTCTGTCGCGGATGACTTCCAGCAATACTGAGGTTCGTGCCGACCGAATCGACGCTGGCGTACTTTGCGGCGACGCGTGGCTGGCCGACCGCCTGGAGGCGGCGGGGGTGGCCACCATCGGCCAGCTGGTCGACCACGTCAACAGCCTTTGGTGCCAGGCCCGCTCGACTGGCTGCAGACGCTTTCGCACACGCAGCGCGCCTACCGCAAGGAAGCAGAGCGCTTCCTGCTTTGGGCGATCCTGGTGCGCCCCGCGCTCGCGCAAGCGGTGAAGTCCGGTGTGGCGCCCCTTCGAGCGGCCGCTGTCGCCGCTCGCGCAAGGCTATGCGCTCGGCGTGTTCAACAACCTGTACCGCTTCCTGGTCGACCAGGACTACCTGATGGGCAATCCCTGGCACGGCATCCACGTGCCGCGCGAGGCGCGGCCGGCGCTGGATGTGGGGCGCAGCCTGACCGAGGACCAGTGGGCGTTCATGCTGGCCCAGCTCGACGCACTGCCGCCCACCTTGGCCCACCAGCGCCTGCAGGTCGCCTTGCCCCTGCTGCACGCCACCGGCCTGCGCCTGTCCGAGGTGGTCGCCGCCACTACCGCCTACCTGGAGTGGGTCAGCCTGCCACGGCCAGGTACCCCGGCACGAATCGAAAACTAGTGGCTGGAAGTGGTGGGGAAGGGCAACAAGCTGCGCCGCGTGCCGGTGCCGCCGGCGGTGATCGCGCGGCTCGGCGCGTATCTGGTGGCGCGCGGCCACCCGGCCGACCCGGGCGCCATCCGGGTCCCGGGCGGAGTCGCCATGTTCGGCCATGCCACCGACCTGCGCGAGCGGGCGCCATGGGCCGGCGCGCGCGCCTCCAGCCCCGTCGATGCCGCCGCCGGTATCGCCTCCGTCACGCTCGCGAAGCTGATCAAGGGCTTCATGACGGCCTGCGCCGGCACGCTGCGCCTTGCCGACCCGCGCGGCGCGGCTAGAGGCGGCCAGCACGCACTGGCTGCGCCATACCTATACTACCCATGCGCTGGCGCCCGGCGCGCCGCTGGAGGCGGTGCAGCAGAATGCCGGCCACGCGTCACTGGACACCACCACGCACTACGTGACTATCGAGGCGGCGCGTCGGATGGAGGCGACGCAGGTGGTGTGGGAGGCCGGCAAGGGCGACTGATCACCCGTCCCCAAATCATTGCACCTTTCCGACTCCCAAGACGTTATACCCATGTCTCTTGAGATTGAGCGCACCGCAGCCACGGTGTGGATCCGTGTCCAGATGGCCAGGCACGGCCTGACCCTGACCGAACTGCAGGCGGCCAGCAGCTTTCCCGAGAAGGCGCCGCCGCCGGCTCCCGAGCCGGCGCGCACCTACCGCAACACCGAAGGGCAGAAATGGGACGGGCAGGGCGAGATGCCAGCCTGGCTGCAGCAGGCCATCAATGCGGGGCAGTCGGCGGAGCATTTCCGGGTGGCATGACGCTGCCCCTGGGACTTGACGCGCGGCGACCGCCTTGGCGAGTTCGCGGCCCGTCTGCAGATCACGACCTTCCGCGCGCTAGGCGAGTTTTCGCTTCGACCCTGCAGTCCGTTCGCCTGTGCGCGGCGCATTTGCAACCGCGGACGAGCCATCGGCCTGATTACTAGCAGCCCTACCACCGAGCAGTTTGTCGTAGCCCGCCACGCTCCACCTCGAACTGGCGGCGGCGGAATCGATGTCCGTACTTCGCGGTACGAGGGATACCGAGTGAACCAGGTCATCCGCAAACGCATCGAAGAGCACTTTGGCTGGGGCAAGACGATCGGACGGTTTCGACAAACTGTATATCGTGGTCTCGAACGCGTGGACCAACACTTCAAGCTGACGATGATCGCCAGCAATCTGACCCGAATTGCACGAATACTGGGAGCGGTGCCGCGAGGAGCGGTGCATTGAGCCGCCAAAGCGGGGCTGGCGCGCCCCGGAATTGGGGCGCCCAACTGTATGGCATGGTAGGTATTCAGCGGCCATTTGCATGTCGAGTCGTGTTTAGCTTCACTGCGCCCTTCGTGGAGGAGTGCTTTTCAATAGCCAGCTAAACGTCGCCCTTGTGTCCGCGCTCCTTTCCAGATCGTGCTACGAGTGAGTATCTGTGTCCGTTGTCGCGCAGGATGTTCCTGTCATCGCGATGGGAGACGTCCTGAATGACGTCAGCGCGCGTCTGGATATCGAAGAAATTACAACGTTAATCTTGCTCCTGCTCGCAGCATAGCGGGCAGGTTATCGCTTTGTCTGGGTTTCCCCGCAAAGTCGGCTCGTCAGGGCCGGGTAGTTGGTGGTGTGGCCTCCTGCAACGCCGGAACCAATTTCAGTTCCGAGAGCGTTTCCCAAGTGACAACCATCCTTTGGGCTAAGTCCAGATCGGCGCCCAGCAAGTGCGCGATGTCCGCATAGTCCCTGCCCGCCGCACGTAGCATCGCTGCATGGTAAAGTGTCGCGAGAGGGAACCTGACTACTCCCTCTCGGTGGGTTTTCTCGGCCTCCAGCGCGGAGATACGGAAGACCTTTTCCACAAGTTTGAGGTGTAGGCGCTGAAGATCACCCATAGGAGCCTGGTTCGTTTCCGGAAGCTTGGCGATGGCCCCGGCCTCCTCGGGGGCATCGGTGTAATTCGGGACGGAGGTTCGCGACTGGATTCTCAAGGCACAGACCCACCGTGTCCGAAGGGCAGGCAAGACGTCGTGCGTAATCCACAACAGGAATGACTTGACGGCGGCGAGTTTTCGGCCGCAAATCAGCATATAGAGGTTGGTTTCGCTGATAAAGGTCACGCTCTGAACACGGCCCTTCGTGATAGTTTCTAATTGTGCTACGCCCTCCACGTCCACGCAGTGTTTTTCAAGTGTCGACCTCGAATTGGTATAACCGAGGCTTCTGCATAGGTCAGTTACGCAGAACCAGGGCCGGCCGTCCTTGTCAATAAGAGCACGAAATGTATGATCCTGATACATGAATTGGACTATGCTCTGTGGTCGCGGTTGATCGGCCATGGCATCAACTACTCCATTGTCCATAAAGACTCCTTTCTCTGGTTTTCAAGAGCGCAAATTACGCCAGCGCCCACGAGGTTGCCACATTCGGCACGCGATCCGATATTTATACGAGACAGACTTGACCGCGCAACAACCGAGTTATCCGGTACTTTCGATCGCGCTCAGAATCCATCCACTTCCTCGCTCGCGCTAAATTAAATATCTTAATCTTTTAGTGATTCCACCGACGGCTACTGCGTGAGTAGACATCGCCTTCCACGTATTTTTTGCCCACGTGGGCAAGGTGGCTCGCGTCCAATCTTTTGATTATGTTGAGAAATTTATCGGCTTCCGGCCAATTTCTAGCAAAAAATTGGCCGGGATCCGCTACGGTTTCGATGCGGTACAATACTAGATGGCGGCAGGCAACCTGCACTGACTTGCTTTCGTCAATCCTCCGCGATTCCCCATTGGTAGAATCCCCGAGCGTTCGCCATCATCGGCTCGGCGACTACTCGAATTATGTCCGGAGGGAAACACTTTCGGATCGCTTCCTCAAATAGCGATAGGCCACCGCCTGTGAGTACAACATTATCAAACGCAGTAGATACCAAGCGTTTCTTCAGCTGATCCGTTACCTCTTCGGTGAACTCTTTCGCCTTAGTATGGAATGGGCGCATGTCTATCGTCCCCACTCCGATCAATGCTAGTTCGTTTCGCTTCAAACCGAGGCTTGCGGTGTAATAGTCGATATGTATCCCCAATTCTCTCGTCATCGTATTTGCCAGCCTGTAGATAATCGATGCCATCCCTTCAGGGATAGCGCCCGATTCGTCGTAGATTGGCTTCGTACCCCTGGCAGCATACCAATCAAAGGTTCGCTCCCCTGGGTCAATGACCAGATTGGCTCTCTGGCCGTTGAGATCTTCCTCGCCTCCCTCCCTCGTAGCCCAGTAGACCAAGCTCCCAACCGGCTGCGGAACAACCTCAACATTCCGGAGGCGTACTGCAATTTCGGGTCCGTATCGGGCTTCGAGCGCGCTAGGCGTTGGAACTGAGAGGCGCTTCCCCTGAAAGCGTTGACGTAACCTTTCGCGCCTCAGAGAAAATTGGGAGAGCGGCAGCCCGAGTACGAGTTTATCGACGGACCTTCTAATGGCGCCGCTCTTGCGAAACATGTAGTGCAGAGCCCCGATGAGGTGCGCCTCATATTCAGGGCTATCACTGTAGGCATCTGTCACTATTGGCTCTCGAACGTGCAGATGGGTATCCGGGCCAATCCAATAGTAACGACCATTAACTGACACCTTGACTTCATCGTAGATGGCTCGCATCCCGTTCAGTCTATGACTATCGTTCGCACCGAACCAATCCGCCTTAACTCGTGCCGGGTATGCGAGGTTGCCGTCTCCCCAGTCCACTTTTATGTTTCCGTATCCGATGTCCATGCCTACAACAAGTCGGTCTGTAACTTCTTTCGACATTATCTACTCCTAGAATTTGTGAGATTTGACGGGCGCAGGCTTGATGAATGATGGCGACGGGTTGGGCTGAGTGCTCGGACTGGGAGATCGCTCAAGTGTTTCGTATGCACGAATTAGTAAAGCCCTCATGTAATGAGCTCGCTCTCTACTCCCAGCGTGGCCTGCGAATGTACTCAATTTATCGAAAAGAGGACCATCAGAGGGTGCAATCGCTATCTGAACAGTGATTCGTTCTTTCTTTTGCATGAGTGAAATGTATTGTGAAATGAACGCGTGAAATAGAAATTCGAATAGAAACTTGGATTGAAGTAGACCGTAATGCCGCGGCTCAATGTGATGATGGAAATAAGTATCTTCGATTTGGCGAGCGAATTGGGGGACGAATCATTAGCCAAAAGTGTCGTGATTCGGAGTCGGCGGCCGGAAGTGACAAACAAAGTGCCGTATAGAGCACATTGTGGCGCGTCTGCTGGAGCGAGATCCTGAGATGTTCTAGGGATGGGGCAGGCTGAGCCGAGTTGGGACTCGGAGGTAGTTGTTTCGCAGTAACCGATGGGGAATGCGGACAACATAGAGGAGTCGATCCCCTGCAAAGACGTCCGGGATACACCGTTATGGCGGCACCGAATGCGGATCGACAGCCTCGCAGTACCTATACTTGCGATGCGTCAGGGGTTTGAACCGTTCGCATGAGCTTCCCTCTGTTCGAGCATTCCGGTTTCGGGGCGGTGACGACTGAGCTCGACGATCGCAATGTGAGCTGAGCAACTCGAGGGTCTTGCCACTGGGCGGTTTTCCATTCGATCTGCAGTCGAATCAATCATTCGTAGGGACGGCCAGTGACGTTTTGGGCGCCATCGAGCATGCTGGAGCTTTGATTTTGCCCGCAGTGGGCACGAGCGCCGTTTGTAAGTTATTGATTTTGAAATAGATTTTTATCTCTGGTGGCCAATTTGGTGCCCGGAATTGGCCAATTTTGTGAGGCCGTCGAAGTGCGCAGGACCGTCAGCCGAGAGATGGCGCTGTTAGGGTATCGGCCTAGGCGCGGGCAGCAGCACCCGCAGGCGCCCTTGAAAGGGCTTTGTCGGCACGTTGATGACGATCGTTGCAGGGCGTGCACAGCGTAGCTGCCTAGTCGAAGCCTTTCTTCGCTTCGAGGAAGACGGGGCGTGTCAATGTATTGGCCAACGCGGCCTCTAAAACGAAAGGCAAGTCCGATGCGCTAGGCACGGGTGTTCGTCGGCCGCCGTATCAGGTTGAGGCCTTGGCCAAGATTGAACTGCCCTGAAGAATCAGCCGCACCGACTACACTTACGCTCGCTGCGCTAGGATGGGGTGCCGGTACAGCTGTTGTTCCAGGTGAGGGCTGGGCGAACCGGTTGGCCAGTAGTTGCAGAAGAGCATGTTCGGCGAGGCTACAGGGTCTGCCCGCAGACAATGGGTTTGCCGGAGACGCTCTTAGGGGGGCGAGCCGCGTCCGCGAGACGGAAGGCACCATCGGCAACGCCAAGTCGTCGGATCGAGGAAGGCAACAAAAACAGCGCCTCCACCGGAGCTACTCGGATCGCAATGCACCGGAATTCCGGTAAAAATCTAGTCATACATCTTGCTGATATAGCTGAATTCCTTTTATATTCATATGGTTAGAAGAATTGGCCATGTTCGCCCCGAACATAAACCGACTGGACTAAGACCAGGAGCCCCCGTTGCCGGCGTGGCGTCCCAACCGTGTCATCGGCGCACAACATGCGAGCGTTGTCTGTGGCATGGCACGAGAGAAGATCGAGAAGGAATGGTGGAAGGCGTTGCCGCCGCTGCCGCCGGTTGCGGAACCGTTGCCCAACGGTGGTCGTTTCCGCCTGGATGACCAAGCAACGCTCAACGGTATCCTGTCCGTTCTGCAAACTGGCATTGTTGGGAGGACTTGTTGCAAGAACTGGATTCGCCAGCGGGATGACTTTCCTGGCGTTGCCTGAGAGACTGGCAACCCAGGGGCGTATGGGGGCGTTTGCGCTTGACACTGCTGACGTGCCTACGCGAGCATGAGCAGATTGACTGAGATCGGGCAAGCATCGATGGGGCTAACGTGGTCAGCCTGCCGGGGGCGACCGGTCTGGTCCGAACCCCACGGGTCGAAGCGAACCGTCGAGAGCCATGATCGACTCGGCAGCATTGCAAAACTGCTCCCGGTTGGTAGGCACACTGTGCTGGTTCCCCATTCTTGGGGTTGGGAAGGAGCCCGCCTGCCTCAACGAGTCGCCAGCGCTCACGTCTCGAGCGGCGTGTCGGAAAACGGCGCGGTCTTCAATGGATCGGCGAATCAGACGTGAGCTCCCGCCGCTTTGGCTGCGCCTTAGGGCAATGATTTGGGCGTGTACTTTAGTACTTCTCCTGCATAACCGGAGACTCCGGCACCCTTGACGACCGTCAACGGCACTATCTCTGGATAACGCGGTAAGTGAGACGCATTCTTGTCCACGGTGGACACCCCACACCGTATTTAAGTCTATGTTTTTTATTGGATTTTTTCGGGTCTAAGTAAAAAATTGGCCACCTTTTTACCAGAATTCTCAGTCGGGCGGCGGTCAATACTGTGCTAAATGCAGGTCATCTTTTCAGACACCAACGGCAAATAGTTCACCATCTAGTGCCAGTCTTGCGACTCGCCTCTTTGGTATTGGGCAAGCCAAATTTGCCCACCGTGGGCAACAACGAGCCTTGCAAGGCTTTGACTTCTAAAGGAAAGGTCTTCATTGCCGGCCAAATTACTTGTAAAAATTGTCCGGTTTCGCTGCCCGCCTAGGCAATCTGAATGTCCCGCTTTCGGGGGAGGTAGCGCCACCCCAGGGATCAGTTCTGGACTTCAGCGTGATTAAACCGGCTCGTTCACCGATATCGTGTCGTTCCCAGAGGGCAGACTTGCGACGTACAGGCAGTATGCGAAGAGCGACCCGCAGATGACACTGAGAAGGATAATTCCTGCCATTTCGTTGATCCTTTCGACGAGAAGTTCGCGCTCACGGTTGCGGTGGCCGCGCTTGGCCGGCTGGCCGCGTAATCCTCCCCCGGAAGGGGTGCCAGTCTGGCTTTCTCTCTCTCGTCCGGCAGGCGGTTATTGCTTATACCCGCTTATCGTGGGCGATGCACACAAATATCGTCCGGTGGTCTGAAATCAACCAGAGAAGGTCGGACGCTGCTTGCCAACAAGAACGCGGTTATCCACGGCGGAGGCGGAGCGATTGGGGACGCCGTTGCACGGGCCTATGCCGCAGCAGGTGCCAGGGTCTGCTTGGCGGGGCGTACACTGGACAAGCCCCAGCCGTGGCCTAGGAGATCGCCGCTGTCGGGGGCGTTGGCTAGATCGCGCAGGTGGACGCGCTTGGCGAGTCAGCGGTCCGGCGGCATGCCGTCGCCGCGCGCGCGGGCAGCATCGATATCGGATATCGCGCTGAACACGGTCGGGCTTGCTTACGTGCAGGGCGCACCGCTCTCGGCACTGTCGCTGGGGGATTTCCTTTGTCCGGTGGACACCTATGTGCGCACCAATTTCATTACCGGAAATGCCGTGGCCGGGCACATGGTCAGGCAGAAGGCCGGCGTGATCCTGACCCTCTCCACGCCGCATCCCGCATGCCCGGGTCGGGCTTCCTGAGGCATTGGGTGGCGTGGGCGAGGGAAGGTTCCCCCCCCTATTTTGCCGGCGAGCTTGGCGCAGACGATGTTCGCGCCATCCGCATCCGGTCGCACGCCATCGTGGCCCTGGGCTCGCACAGCAGCGAGGTATTCACGCAGGTTGCCGAACGCGCGGGGGGACGATCGAGCAGATGCTGGCCGGCGCGGCCGGTGCCAACCTACTGAAGTGCTAGCCCAGACTGGCGGAAGTCGTTAACACGGCGGTGTTCCTGGCTTCCGGGCACGCCAAGGCAATGACCGGCGCGGTGGCCAACCTGACTTGAGGGGGGATCTTGGATAGCCGGCTGCGCTTGGGGAGGCGGATTTCCGTGTAGGTACAGCTTACTTTCGGATTGCCTTCTTCCCCATGAGGGTCTGAAGAGAGGGGGCGCGGCGGCTATACTTTGGTGGCTCCGCCATCAACGTGGAGCTCCCCAACCCAGTGGCTTCAAAGAAGGCGGATAGCCACACGTAATTGGCGACAGCGCTG
Organism: Cupriavidus basilensis; assembly: GCF_029335485.1. GTDB lineage: Bacteria > Pseudomonadota > Gammaproteobacteria > Burkholderiales > Burkholderiaceae > Cupriavidus > Cupriavidus basilensis_E. The sequence goes on along the minus strand of NZ_JARJLM010000013.1, from coordinate 1,821 downwards.
CGACGATGAATAATATTGTAACTTTGCTTTCACGAGGCGACAAATGAACAGAGGGCGACGTGCCACGATTGCAGCACTATGTTGTTTCGGACTCGGCGGCCATGGCCACTCGAGGTGTGCCGAAATGACTGGAGTGTATCGCAGCATGGCAGTCCGTCCCAAAGCGCTGGCAACCTATGCCGATTTGCGCGATTACGCGGGAAATGCCGCAGAAGTAAGCCTGACAAGTGCCCGTATCGCAGGAATTTTCGTGCGTGACGATGGAGACATGACTAGTGCCGATAACGACGGAACGATCATTGTTGCCAGCAACGGGCGGCGCTGGAAGCGACGGGTTGACGGGAAAATTAAAGTTGGGTGGTTCGGTGCGATTGGTGCTGGAGCGGACGATACGGTTGCCTGGAACAATGCCGTTGCTGTCCTAGTAAGCTTGGGTGGCGGCATACTAGAGGCTATCCCCGATACAGTGCATGTTCTATCAGATCAGATTTACTGTGATCCTTCTGTTCCTGTTACTGTTGATTTAATGGGGGCGACGTTGAAGTTGGAGGCCACCGTTGGGAACTTCAAGCGTATATTCACAACGGCCAACGCGACGGGGAGGCTTGTGTATTCCAGCGCCGAAGATTCTCCAGCATGGGTTTTCCGTAATGGGATTCTTGATTTGAGTCGTGAAAATCGATTGCCCTACGCAAGGTACGAAAAGGAAAACAGTGCAGCATTTTTTTGGGGGGCAAGCGCCACTTATCCTGGGCGTGCCAGATTGGTTGTCGAAGATTCCATTATGATCCAGAACAGCACCGGTGATGGTGTGCACGTCTATACAAATGCGCACGTCACAATGCGCGGGAAGACGCGTCGTTGTTTCCGTGGTGGTCTGACGGTGACCGGCGGTTATAGTGTTGTAGATGGAGACAACATGATGGACCTCGGTGGAACCAATTCGCTAGGTATTCATATCGAGATCGATGCGTTTGGCTATGGCGCAACGAAAAGAATGGTGGGAACTTTCCGAGGGGCGAACGTTGCCGGTGGCGTTACATTAGACCCTACGCAAGGATCCGTAATTGACATTAGCGGTATCACTATGACGGGTGGAGGTCTGACAATCAGTGGTGGGGATGGTACTGGAACTATCGTCGGTGTTGGATCAACTCTTACAGTGGCCGGGCAGGGTGGGGCAACAGGGTATTTTGGCAACTGCAAAATTATTCATCTAATCAACCCGACTATCACTGTGGTATTCTCTGGCGCTGGTGGCCAGACAATAGCGGCCGTTGCGCCTCGTTTCGGTCTCGGTGGCGCTGTCGGAAGCGATAAGGCGATTATCCTTGAAAGCCCGACGTTCCTGACGAAGAACAAGCAAGCAACAGATAGGGCAATTGCGATTAGTTGCCCCGCGATGTCCTCTGCGACTAACAATTGGGTGCGGCTGCACGGTGGGAAAATAACATCAACCTATGATGCTGGAATTGTGGCGGTACAAGGCGGGTGCTATGAAATTGATGGCGATGTGGAGTTTTCCTCTACCACCACCGCCTTTCACATATCGGGGACAAAATCATACCTGGCAAGGCTGCGGCTTGGGCGTTACAGAAATACTGGCGGCGGCGAGGAAAAAATCGGTACTATGGTCGATGTGCTGGCGATATAAGATAGTGGCTGTTTTTTCTGGTAAGGATAATCCAGTGAGGTGCAGTATTGTGTCGCAGAAAATATAAATATTTTTCATTGGTCTGTTGCTGTTGTGGTGGAATTTGATTTTTTGTTTTATTGAGTTGCGGCTATGCATAAATTTCTTGTGTTCGTTGTTTATTTCTT
>NZ_JARJLM010000139.1 GCF_029335485.1 Cupriavidus basilensis | reverse complement strand
TTTGCTCGGCGGATGCCGCGCTGATCTCGCCCATGATGTCGGTCACGCGCTTGACCGCCTGCACGATCTCGCCCATGGTCTGCCCGGCCTGACCCACCAGCGCCGAGCCGTTGTCCACCCGCGCCACCGTATCGCCGATCAGGCCCTTGATTTCCTTGGCCGCGTTCGCGCTGCGCTGTGCCAGGCTGCGCACCTCGCCGGCCACCACCGCGAAGCCCCGGCCCTGCTCGCCCGCACGCGCGGCTTCCACCGCCGCGTTCAGCGCCAGGATATTGGTCTGGAACGCAATCCCTTCGATCACGCCGATAATGTCGACGATCTTCTTCGATGCCCCGTTGATCTCGTCCATGGTCTGCACCACGCGCCCCACCACTTCGCCGCCCTTGACCGCGGTCTCCGATGCGTTGGCCGCCAGGCCGCTGGCCTGGCGCGCGTTGTCCGCGTTCTGGCGCACCGTGCTCGTCAGCTCTTCCATGCTCGATGCGGTTTCTTCCAGCGACGCCGCCTGTTGCTCGGTACGCTGCGACAGGTCGCTGTTGCCTGCGGCAATTTCGCGCGAAGCGGATGCAATCGATTCGGCCGAGTCCTTGAAGTCCCGCACCGTAGCCGACAGTTGTTGCTGCATCTGCCGCATGGCATGCAGCAGGCTGTCCTTGTCGCCAGCGCGCAGTTTCACTTCGCTGGAGAAATCGCCTTCGGCGATACGCGCGGCGATGGCCGCGGCATAGGCCGGCTCGCCACCCAGCTGGCGCGACAGCGTTCGGGCCTGGAACAGGCCCAGCAGCACGGAAACCGCCAGGCCGCCCAGCACGAGACCCAGCATCCACAAGCGCGATGCTTCATAGACGCCGCGCGCCTCCTCCATGTTCGCCAGCGCACGGTCGTCGCGGCGCTTGACCATCTTGGCCATCACATCCTCGAGCGCGCGGCTGTCCTTGATCAGGTCGGTGCTCTCGGCAAAGACCTGGCTCTCGAACTGGGAGGTATCGAGCGGCTGCTTGCCAACCAGCGCCACATACTTGGCCATGCGATCCCGGTAGGCCGGCAGCAGCGTATCCAGTTGCTTGACCAAGGCCTGGCCTTCCGCCTGGGTGAAGGCCAGGCGCGCGCCCTTCATGCGCTCCTCCAGCGAGTTCAGCGATTTCTCGATCTGCTCCTTCTCGCCGGCGCGCTCGCCCATGGTCGATGCCGATAGCAGCGCGATCTGCGCGCGGCTGGCATAGAGCAGGTCGATGTTGCTGCCTTGCACGCCCTTGAGCGCCTGCAGATCCCCGTGATAGATCTTGCCGGTCCAGTCAGCCATGCGCCCCATATTGACGACGCCGAGCAGACCCATCACCGCGCCGATAAGCGACACGACCAGAAAGCCAGCGACCAGCTTGGTCGTGACGCGCAGCTGATTGAACCATTGCATGCAGACTACCTCTTTTTTCTGGATGACTTGACCACGCGCCCCGACTGTCCGTGCCGGCCGGATGCCGGTGTTGTGGACGACAGGCGCTGCTTCTTCTTTTTTTTGTAAGAGCGTTTCCGGCCAGGTGCTTCAGCCGGGCATTTCAACCTCGTGCTTCAACCTCGTGCTTCGACTTCATGCCGCAAGCAGTGCATTGGCCCCGATGCCTCAGGCTTGCGCCATCTGCGCCGCGTCCCGCCTGGCGGCTTCCTGACCGGTCCGCGCCGGCCGCGGCTCCGGCCGCAGGCTGACCCGGAAGGTGGCGACCGCATCGCGCAGCCGCGATGTCTGGTCTTCCAGCGAACCGGCCGCGGCGGCGGCCTGCTCCACCAGCGCCGCGTTCTGCTGCGTCACCTCGTCCATCTGGGCCACCGCGCGGTTCACCTGCTCGATGCCGGAACTCTGCTCGGCGGATGCCGAGCTGATCTCGCCCATGATGTCGGTCACGCGCTTGACCGCCTGCACGATCTCGCCCATGGTCTGCCCGGCCTG
>NZ_JARJLM010000138.1 GCF_029335485.1 Cupriavidus basilensis | reverse complement strand
CGCCCGCTCGCGGCGCTGGTGGCGCTGGTGCTCGCAATGCCGGCCTGGTCGCAGCAGCGCCTGCCCGTGATCGATCCCGCGCGCACCGCCGCCGCGGCAGCGGCGAGCGCCAGCGATGGCGGCGAGGGGAGCGACCAGGTCTATGACAACCTGAACCGCAGCGTCAAGGCCGGGCAGAAATCCGAGTTCGGGCTGCGCAGCAACAATACGGTGGTGGATACCAGCGGCGTGCAGTTGCCGGACCTGGGCGATCCTTCCACCGCGTCGTTGACGCCCGATATGGAAAAGCGCCTGGGCGACCGCGTCATGCGCGACATCCGGCGCGATCCCGACTACGTGGCCGATCCGCTGCTGTCCGATTACCTGAACTCGCTGGGCTATCGCCTGGTGCAGGCAGCCCGCCGGCAGAACATCTCCGGCTCCACCGGTGCCGGCACGTTCGCCACCGGCTTCGAGCTGTTCGCGGTGCGCGACCGCACCATCAATGCTTTCGCGCTGCCAGGCGGCTATATCGGCGTGCACACCGGCCTGCTGGTGCAGTCCGAGACCGAGTCCGAGCTGGCCTCCGTGCTCGGCCACGAAATCGGCCACGTGATGCAGCGGCATATCGCGCGCGGCATCACCACGCAGGACCAGTCGATGTGGATCGCGCTGGCGTCGATGGTGCTGGCGGGGCTGGCCGCCACCAAGAGCGGCGACGCGGCGGCGGCACTGGCCATGGGCGGCCAGGCGGCGGCGGTGTCCAACCAGCTGTCGTTCTCGCGCGGCGCCGAACGCGAGGCCGACCGGGTCGGCTTCCAGATCATGACCGCCGCCGGTTTCGATCCGCAGGGCATGCCCGATTTCTTCAAGCGCCTGCAGCGGGTGATGGGCATCGCGGAAAGCTCGGTGCCGTCCTATGTGCGCACCCACCCGCTCACCGCCGAGCGGATCGCCGACATGCAGGATCGCGTCAGCCACGTGGCGGCGCGGCGCGTGCCGAGCACGCCCGAGTACGAGTTCGCGCGCATGCGCTCGCGCATCCTGCAGGAAACCACGCCGAGCGACCTGCAGAACGCGCGCGCGGCGCTGCAATCGCAACTGGCGGGCGCCTCAACCGCGCGGCTGCCGGCGCTCCACTACGGGATTGCCTTCGCCGAGCAGCGGCTGGGCCGCAATGCCGCCGCCGAGCAGTCGCTGGCCGAGGCGCGCAGGCTGTACGGCACCATCCCGGGCGCCACTTCGGGCAGTCCCATGCTGGATGTGATGGCCGTCGAGCTGGCGCGCGCGCAGGGCCGCCAGCAGGATGCGCTGAACCAGGCCGTGGCGTCGATGAAGGCGTTCCCGCTGTCGCATGCGGTCGCCATGAGCTACGCCGCGACCTTGCTCGACACGCACCGGCTGGACCAGGCGGTGACCTTCCTGCGCGAGCGCACGCGCGAGGAGATCTCGCGCGCCGAGTGGTGGGACATGCTGGCACGGGCCTATGCCGGACAGGGGCGGCGCGTGCAGCAGCACCAGGCGCTGGCGGAGAAGTACGCGGTCGATGGCGCCTACCAGGCCGCCATCGAGCAGTTGCAGATCGCGCGCAAGGCCGGAGACGGCGATTTCTATACGCTGTCGGAAGTCGATGCGCGGCTGCACCAGCTCGAGCGCCAGTTCCGCGAGGAAAAGCAGGACAACAAGGGCATGCCTAACTGATCGAACTGGCCGCCGGCAGCTGCGGCTGGCGCACGAAACCGAAGCGCGCCGGCACCTCGTCCAGGGCGACGGGCTCGATCGGCACATCGGCGCCATTGAAATGAAAGACGCCGAGATTGCCGCCGCAGGCTTCGCCATGCCAGGTGCAGGCGCTGCTGAAGGTGTCGAGGTCATGGTCGTGCAGCAGCGCGGCCTGCAGGCTGCCCGCGCCCGCGCTGCTCTCCCCCTCGACGTCGCCGGCCAGCACCACGTTGCCGTGTTCGTCGGCGTAGCAGGCGCGCAGGGTGAAGGCGCGTTGCGAGGTGGTGTGCAAGCGGCCCTGGTGCAGGCGCACGATCCATGGCGCATAGGCCAGGTTCACGAATACGCGTTGCGGACCATTCTGGAAATACCAGGCGCCATGCTCGTCGTGCAGGTAGTTGCGCTCGATAAAGGCGACCAGCGCCTCGTGCCGGATCGGGTCGCCGGACAGCCCGTGCTGCTGGGCATACTCGTTGCGCATGCGCCACTGTCCGCGCCGGTCCAGTGCCAGCCAGCCGTAGCAGTTGGGGACATTGGGCCAGCGGGCCATTGCGTGCTTGACTGATTCATCCATCGTCGCTGTCTCCTTGCGGGGTCGCCCGTGCCGGGCCTTCCGCTTGCGTTCGCTTCGGCCCGCAGGGGCCTGCCATCTACGCCACGGCGTCGAAAAACTGCAGGATGCGCGCCGGCAGCCACGCGATATGGCCGCCATAGGGCAGCACCGGCAGCGCGCGCAGCACATCTTCACGCGGCGTCATGAAACCCACGTGACCGCCGTGCTCGGGTTGCTCCAGCCAGACCTGGGGGCTGACCTCGGCCGGCCCCGGCAGGTGGCGCGCGGGCAGGAAGGGATCGTTGCGCGCGTTGAGCACCAGGGTAGGCACGGCAATTGCGCCAAGGACCGGTTTGCTGGATGCGCGGGCCCAGTAGTCATCGGTGTCGCGGAAACCATGCAGCGGCGCCGTCACGATATTGTCGAAGGCATACAGGTCGCGGCTGGCGAGCATGGCCTCGCGGTCGAACAGGCCGGGGTACTGGCCCAGCTTGGCCAGCGACTTGCGCTTCAGGGTTTGCAGGAACATGCGGGTGTACAGCATGTTGAAGCCCTGCGACAGCGCCGCGCCGCCGCCCGCCAGGTCCAGCGGCGCCGAAACCGATGCCGCCGCGCCGACGAAGCGCGCGCCGCCGCCTTGTTCGCCCAGGAAGCGCAGCAGGGCGTTGCCGCCCAGCGAGATGCCCACCACCAGCAGTTTGCGCCCATGGGCGCAATATTGCCGGTACAGGCGCTCCAGTATCCACTGGATCTCTTCCGCGTCGCCGGAATGATAGAAGCGCGGCGCCAGGTTCAGTTCGCCCGAGCAGCCGCGGAAATGCGGAATCACGCCTTGCCAGCCGCGCGCGCCGAGCGCATGCATGATGGACTGCGCGTAATGGCTGTCGGAGTTGCCTTCGAGGCCGTGGAACATCACCAGCAGCGGCGTATCGGGCGCGACCGGGTGGGTGGTCCAGTCCAGGTCGACGAAGTCGCCGTCGGGGGCGTTCCAGCGCTCGCGCTGGAACGACGCCCGCGGGCGTCGCGTGAAGCGCGCCGGGATGATGGTCTGCGCGTGGCCGCCGGCGAGCCACCAGGGCATGGGGCGGCCGCCGCCGAACGCGGACGCGGTGCTGGCATCCGCCGGGGCGGACCCCGGGGACTGGAGGTGCGGTTGCGGAAGCTGGCTCATGCAGGTCGGATGCAGGTCAGGCCGATGGCCGGGTGACGCGCCGGCACCGCCGTGCCGGCAGCCCTAGTGCAGGGCCTGGCCCGGCGCGGTGCTGACGGTGGCAACCTGCGCGGCGTTGGCCGGGCTGCAATGGATGTGCGCCAGGCGCCAGCCCTCGTGGTTCTGCATCAGCACGTAGGTGGTGTGCACATAGAGGTCCGCTTCGACGCGGTCTTCGCCGAAACGCAGGACTTCGGTCACGTCGAAGATGGCGACGCCCATCGAGGTATGGCTGCTGGTCTCGATCACGTCGATCAGCACCGGCTGCACTTCCAGCAACTGCGCGAATGCCTGGCGCAGGTGCTCGTGGCCGATCAGGCGCTGGCCGTCCGGCATCACGCAGGTAACCGAGTCCTCGTCCAGCCAAAGGCGCAGGGCGCCGTCCGCATCGCGCAGCTTCATGGCCTCGCGAAAGGCTTCTACGATGTCTTCGGCGGAATCGAACAGGCGGGCAAAACGAGGCATGGTGGACTGGGCTCAGGGATTCGTTGGCCGGATTGACACGAACGGCGGGTCAGCGCTTCAGGCCCGGTGCAGGAGCTTGCGCAGCTCCACAAACACCATTTCGGGCTCGATGTCCTTCAGGCAGCGCAGGTGGCCGAGGGGACACTCGCGCTTGAAGCACGGACTGCATTCGAGCTGCAGCCACATGATACTCGCAGCCTGAGACAGCGGGGGGGTATGGCGTGGGTCACTGGAGCCGAATACCGCGACCTGGGGCCGGTTCAGCGCCGCGGTCACGTGCATCAGGCCGGAGTCGTTGCACACCGCGGCCTCCGACATCGCCAGCAGGTCGACAGCGTCGTCCAGCGAGGTCTGGCCGCACAGGTTACGCACGAAGGGGGCGTCCTTGACGATCTCGGCGGCGATCTCCGCGTCCTTGGGCGAGCCCAGGGTGATCATCTGCGCATACGGGAACGACCGCTTGAGCATCTGCGCGAGCACCGCGAAGTGCGCGGCCGGCCAGCGCTTGGCCGGGCCGAATTCCGCGCCGGGGCAGAAGGCGATCAGGCGCGTCTGCGGCGGGATGCCGAAGCGCTCCGCGGTCTTGGCCATGCGCGCCGGATCGATGCGCAGGTGCGGCTCGCGGAGTTCTTCGGGCAGGCGGCCGCCGGGTTTGAGCGCCAGGCGGGCGTAGTGCTCGATCATCGGCGGCCGGTGGTCGCGCGGCGGGTTGGCATGGCGGATGTTGAGCAGGCCGAAGCGGGCTTCGCCGCGATAGCCGACGCGCAGCGGAATGCCCGCCAGGAACGGGATCAGCGCCGATTTGAGCGAGTTGGGCAATACGTAGGCCGCATCGTAGCCTTCGTTCTTGAGCTGCTGGGCGAACATCAGCCGTGCCGAGAGCTGCAGCTTGCCGTGCGCCAGCTCGCTGGGGAATACCTGGTGGATCTCGGGCATGCGCGCCAGCACCGGCGCCACCCACTTGGGCGCGAGGGCATCGATCTGCAGGCGCGGATGGCGCGCTTTCATGAGCGAGAAGAGCGGCTGTGCCATCAGGGCGTCGCCGATCCAGTTGGGGGCGATGACGAGGGCTTTTTTCATGAATGGGGCGCTGCCGGAAAGATGGGCGTGACATCGGTCACGCGCGCCGCGCACGCCGACGCTCCGGCGCGCCGCGTGGCGGGCCGGAGCATGGGCAGGGCGCGGTAAAGCGAGAAGCGTGTCAGTGGTGACCCTTGATGACGGTGCCAGCCTTGAGCTTGTACACGGTGCCGCAGTACGGGCACTTCACCTCGCCGGTATCGGTCACGTCGAGGAAGACGCGCGGATGGTAGTTCCAGGCGGGGGTATTGCCGGTGGGGCAGTGCAGCGGAAGATCTTCTGCGCCGATTTCGATTACGGAGGCGGTTTGCGTCATGGTGTTGCGGGGGTGGATTTAGTCTTCTATCGGGGACTGAAAATCGGTGACCGGAAATCCGGCCGGTGCGTGGCCGCGCCCTGGCCGGTGCTCAGACCAGGGTCAGCCAGCGCTTGTATTGTTCATTGGTGCCGCCGACGGCGGCGAAGAAGGCATCCTGGACGCGCTTGGTCACCGGGCCGCGGCGGCCTTCGCCGATGACGCGGTCGTCGAGTTCGCGGATCGGCGTGACTTCGGCGGCGGTGCCGGTGAAGAATGCCTCGTCCGAGCAGTACACCTCGTCGCGCGTGATGCGCTTCTCGCGCACCTCGATGCCCAGGTCGTGGGCGATGGTGAGGATGGCGTCGCGGGTGATGCCGTCCAGGCAGGAGGCCAGGTCGGGGGTGTAGATCACGCCGTTGCGGACCACGAACACGTTCTCGCCCGAGCCCTCGCTGACATAGCCTTCGGTATCCAGCAGCAGGGCTTCGTCATAGCCCAGGCTGGTGGCTTCCTGGTTGGCCAGGATCGAATTGATGTAATAGCCGCTGGCCTTGGCGCGCACCAGCGACACGTTGACATGGTGGCGGGTGAAGGAAGACGTCTTGACGCGGATGCCCCGCTCCATGCCTTCCTCGCCCAGGTAGGCGCCCCATGGCCACGCGGCGATCGCCACATGGATGGTGTTGCCCCTGGCCGATACGCCCATCTTTTCCGAGCCGATCCAGACCAGCGGGCGGATATAGCAGGATTCGAGCTGATTGGCCTTCACCACCTCGAGCTGCGCCGCCTCCAGCGTGGCCTCGTCGAACGGCATCGGCATCTGGAAGATCTTGGCCGAGTTGAACAGGCGGCGGGTGTGCTCCTTGAGACGGAAAATCGCGGTGCCGGCCGGCGTCTTGTAGGCGCGCACGCCCTCGAACACGCCCATGCCGTAGTGCAGCGTATGGGTCAGCACGTGGATCTTGGCGTCGCGCCATTCGATCAGCTTGCCGTCCATCCAGATTTTTCCGTCGCGATCCGCCATCGACATGGTCGTCTCCCTGAGCGCCGTCAACAATACAAAAACAACATTGTAAACCCCGGGACCCCCTGTGCCAACGCAGGCGCATGGCTGCGGGGGTCTAAAATCGTCACATTGTGTACGCTGACCCTGCCGCCCGTGCCCCTTTCCCCGTTATCCAGACCATCCGGTCCGAGCGCCGATCGCCTTGCCGGCCAGCTCGCGGCGCGGTTGCGCCAGGCGCTGTTCTCGGGAGCGTCCGAAGAGGAGATCGACAGCCTGCTCGCGCCACGGGAGCACGGCGCCGGCCTGGCCGGGCTGCTGGTGGAGGCGGCACTGGCGGCTGGCGATGCCGCGCTGTTGGACCGCGTGGTGCCGGCCTGGCGCTGGCGCATCGTGGTGTCCGTGCTGGACCGCCTTTACCACGCTTGGGACCCACGCCTGCGGCCCTACCTGGACTACGCGCTTACGCGCGCCGCCAGCGACCCGGCGGCGCCGGTACCGCTGCTCACCGCGCTGGCCGAGGGGCAGCTTTACGCCGGCGAGCGCACTGCCGCCTTGAGCCTGCTGGCCACCGTCGGTGGCGCCGGCAGCGGGGATGGCGACGCCCTGCGTGCCTTTACCCGCTTCCAGGAAGGCGGCTGGCCCGCTGCCCAGGCGGGTTTCGAGGCCGCGCTCAAGCGGCTCAGGGCCGGGAGCCGCCAGCGGACCGGCTTGCTGCGGCCCTCGCTCGCCCCGTACTACCCGCTGTCCCTGCTGGCCCAGCGCACCCCCGCGCACCTGGAGCAGGCCCGCAAGTTCTGCCAGGCGGAAGCCGGCACGCGCAGCCCGGTACCGACCGAGCGCTGGGGGCTCTGGTGCCACGTGCTGGCCGTTCACCGGGGTGACGCCCGCCTGGACGAGGATGCTTTCGCATTGCATCCCGAGGTGGCGCCGCTGGCCCAGTTCTGGCGCGTGCAGCTGCGTGCATGGCTGGGCGACAAGGCGCAAGCCGGCGGACGCCGGCAGCCGGCGTCCGCCCGGGCCGAAGCCATCGCGGCCCTGCGCGCCCGGCTGGAAGCCTGCGGCCTGCACTGGTTCGCGCAGCAACTGGACGCCGCGCAGGCGCTGGAAGCCGGCGAGCCGGTGCCGGACACGTTCTTCGCCGGCCAGCGCCAGGAAAGCTGGCGGCTGGCGCTCGAAGCGCTGCAGGCGCTCGCGGGCGAGCCACGCGCGCCCGATGGCGCCAGTGCCAGCCGCCTGCTGTGGGCGCTGACGCTGGACGGCGATGGCGCGGTCGGCACCATCGAGCCGTTCGAGCAGCAGCGTGGCCCGCGCGGCTGGAACAAGCCGCGCCCGCTGCCGCTGGCCCGGCTGGCGGAGGACGACCGCCTGGAGCCGTGGGATGCCCGCGTGGCCCGCGCCATCCGCCGCGACCAGTCCTACCACCGGCGCTATGTGCTCGACCGCGCGGCCGCCATGCTGGCCCTGGTCGGCCATCCCGGCGTGGTGCTGGCGCAGGCGCCCGAGCAGACGCTGGAGGTGGTGGAGGGCGCGCCCACGCTGGAAGTGGTGCGCCAGGGCGGGCGCTATACCTTGCGGATCTCGCCGCCAGCGCGCGAGGCCCCGGCGCTGGACAGCTTCCTGCCTGCCGGCAGCCGCGCGGATGCCGAAGCGCTGCGCCAGATCACGGTGCTGCGCGAAGGCTCGCAGCGCCTGCGCGTGATCCGGCTCACGCCGGCGCAGCAGGGTGCGGCCCAGCTGATCGCCGACGGGCTGGCTGTGCCGGCCGAGGCCCATGCCCAGCTCGACGCTACGCTGCGCGCGCTGTCCGGCCATTTCCAGGTGCACTCCGACCACGATGGCAGCGCGCGCGAACTCGACACCGAGAGCCGGCTGCGTGCCGAACTGTCGCCGCTGGGCGAGGGCCTGGCGCTGCGCCTGGTGGTGACGCCGCTGGGCCCGCTCGGGCCACGGCTGGCGCCGGGCGGCGGGCGCGAGCGGCTGATGGCGGCCGTCAAGGGGGAGAGCCTTGCCACCGTGCGCGATCTCAAGGCCGAACTGGCCCACGTGGCCGAAGTCTTCGACGCGCTGCCCTTCCTGGTGCCGCGCTCGCCCGAGAGCGGGGAATACGACTGGACCCTGGCGGATCCCGAGGAAGCCCTGGCGGTGGTCGAGCAATTGCCCGGGCTACCCGGCGTGCTGGCGGTGGAGTGGCCCAGGGGCAAGGAGATCCGCGTGGTGGGCGCCGACATTCCCCAGCTGGCGGTGCATATCGAGACCGGGAGCGAATGGTTCAAGCTGGTCGGCGAGCTGAAGGTGGCGGAAGGGCTGGTGCTGCAGCTCGGCCAGTTGCTGGCCTGGGCCGGCAGCCATGCCGGGCGCTTTATGCCGATGGGGCAGGGCGTGTATGTGGCCCTGACGCGCAGCCTGCGCGCGCGTTTGCGGGATCTGGCCAGCGTGGCCCACAGCGTGCCCGACGGCATCAAGGTGCCCTTGATGGCCGCGCCCTGGCTGGACGATGTGCTGGCGGGCGCGGGCGTCGACCCGGACCAGCATTTCCGCCAGCGCGTGGCGCGGCTGCGCCGGGCGCGCGACAGCGATGCCGCGCTGCCCGCCACCCTGGCGGCGCAACTGCGGCCTTACCAGGAAGACGGCTACCGCTGGGCCATGGCGCTGGCCGAGGCCGGTTTCGGCGCCTGCCTGGCCGACGACATGGGGCTTGGCAAGACGCTGCAGGCGCTGGCGGTGATGCTGGCGCGCGCGGCCGGCGGCGCCGCGCTGGTGGTCGCGCCGACCTCGGTGTGCGGCAACTGGGCCGAGGAGGCGCGGCGCTTCGCGCCCACGCTGCGCGTGCATATCTACGCCGAGGGCGAGCGCGCGGCCTTGCTGGAGCAGGCCGGGCCGCACGATGTGGTGATCGTCTCCTACACGCTGCTGCTGCAGGCGCGGGAGGCGTTTTGCCGGCGGGAATGGCATACGGTGGTGGCCGACGAGGCGCAGGCCTTCAAGAACGCCGCCACCAAGCGCTCGCAGGCGGTGTTCGCGCTGCGCTCCGGCTTCCGCATGGCGCTGTCGGGCACGCCGGTGGAGAACCGGCTGGCCGAGCTGTGGTCGATCATGCGCTTCTGCAATCCGGGCCTGCTGGGCTCGCTGGTCCGCTTCAACGAGCACTTCGCGGTGCCGATCGAGCGCAACGGCGTGCGCGAGGCGGCCCAGCGGCTGCGCCGCATGATCGCGCCCTTCGTGCTGCGCCGGACCAAGGCCCAGGTGCTGGACGAGTTGCCGCCGCGCACCGAGCTGGTCTTGCGCATCGAGCCGGAACCGGTGGAAGCGGCCCACTATGAAGCGCTGCGCCGCCAGGCGCTGGCCGAAGCCGAGGCCGCGGTGAGCGGCCCGAAGGCGCGCCGGACCGCCGCCGGCCAGCCCGCCGCCGAGGCGCGCATCCATGTGCTGGCGCAACTGATGCGGTTGCGCCGCGCCGCCTGCGACGCGCGCCTGGTCACGCCAGAACTGGACCCCGGGCAGGACGGCGCCAAGGTGCGTGCCTTTGTGCAACTGGCCGGAGAACTGGCGGCCAATGGCCACAAGACGCTGGTGTTCAGCCAGTTCGTCGACTTCCTGCAGTTGCTGCGCCGGGGGCTGGAACAGGCCGGGCTGGCCTGGCAGTACCTCGACGGCGCCACCCCGGGGGCCGAGCGCACCCGGCGCGTGGCCGCCTTCCAGGCCGGCGCGGGCGATGTCTTCCTGATCAGCCTGAAGGCGGGCGGTTTCGGCCTCAACCTGACCGCGGCGGACTACGTGATCATCGCCGACCCGTGGTGGAACCCCGCCGCCGAGGACCAGGCCATGGGCCGCGCCCACCGCATCGGGCAGCAGCGCCCGGTGACGGTCTACCGGCTGATCAGCACGGGCACCATCGAGGAGCGCATCCTGGCGCTGCACCAGGGCAAGCGGGCGCTGGTCGACGGCATCCTGGAGGCCGGCGAGGGGGGCGGAGACGGCCTGGCCGGCACGGCCGCCGCGCTGCCGGACGTCGACGAACTGGTGGGGCTGCTGCGCAGCTAGGCGGGCAAGAGACTGCCGGGCGGGCGCCGGAAGGCGGAGGCAGTGGGGGGCACGCCCGGGCCCGGTGTTTGCTTATGCTCACATGGCATACCTTCAAGCGAAACGGTTTGTTGGGAAAGCGGCGGATCGTTGGTATCTTGCTGTCCTGGCCCGGGGCGCAAGACCCCGGCCGCTGGTCCGGCAGCCTGTTTCCATCCGCAGCCTGTTTTCGTTCGTTTACCTGCTTCTTTTTCGACGGTGCCCCCCATGTTCCGCTTTGCATCCCGCCGCGCTTCCCACCCTGCCTCCCGTTCCGCTGCGCGCCTGGCCGCCGGCTTTGGCATGCTGGCGGCACTGTGCACGCTGGCCGCGCCGGCCCGCGCCGAGGGCCCGGCATGGCCGGCCCAGCCCATCACCATCCTGATGGGTTTCACCGCCGGATCGGGCGTGGACATGGTCGGCCGCACGCTGCAGGAATCGCTGCAGAAGTCGCTCAAGACCACCATCATCTATGACTACCGCCCCGGCGCCGGCGGCAACGTGGCCTCCGAAGTGGTCGCGCACGCCAGGCCCGACGGCTACACGCTGCTGCTCGGCACCGCCGCCACCCACGGCATCAACCCGGCCCTGTACAAGAGCCTGCCGTTCGACGCCGAGGCCGATTTCACGCCGGTGGCGCCGCTGGTGGAAGTCTCGAACGTGCTGACCGTGAACCCGGCGGTGATCGACGTGAAGTCGGTCAAGGAGTTCATCGAGAAGGTCAAGGCGAACCCGGGCAAATACAACTACGCGTCCACCGGCAACGGCACGGGCACCCACCTCGCCTTTGCCGAGTTCAACGCGCGCGCCGGCCTGGACATGGTGCACGTGCCTTACAAGGGCGGCCCCGACGCGCTGCAGGCTGTGCTCAAGGGCGAGGTCTGCTGCATCTTCAACCAGGTGCAGAGCGTGCTGCCGCAATACCGCGCCGGCAAGGTGCGCCTGCTGGGCGTGACCACCAAGAGCCGCGTGGCGGTGATCCCGGAGGTGCCGACCATTGCCGAAAGCGGCCTGGCCGGCTTCAACAGCACCATCTGGTTTGGCTTGTTCGGCCCCAAGGGGCTGGATCCGAAGCTCGGCAAGAAGATCAACGAGGCAGTCAAGGTGGCGCTGGAGACGCCGGCGATCCGCCAGAAGCTGATCGAAGCCGGGAATTCGCCGCGGATCGAGACGGTCGATCAGTTCCGGACCACGGTCAAGGCGGACCGCCAGAAGTGGGCGGGCGTAGTGAAGAGCGTGGGGGCGTCGATCGACTGACCCCGGGGTTGCTGGCATGCCGTGACAGTATCTTGCCCTGCTTGACGGTAGCGCGCCGTACCGCCCGTACGGATATGCAGACATAGATGCAGATACAGACGCCCCCGCGGCCAGCGCCGCGGGGGCGTTTTCTTTTTGTCCATCCTCGGCAAGAGAACTTCCGCGCAGCGCCGTCCGCCTGATATTAAGTGGCTGCTTACGAGTCAGCGGACTGGCCCTATAATGAGGCCTTGCCCGCGGTCCCCCGCCGGCCCGTCCGTCGCGGGCCGGTCCTTGCGGCGGCGGCGCTGTCCCCTCCCTATCTCCAGACATGACATTCCGAACGCCCCAGGCCTTGCTCCGCCCCTGGCATCGTATTGCCCCGGCCGAGCGGGCCGGCTTTTTCGAGGGCGCGCGCTATTTCGCGCCGTCTTTGCCCGCGGTGTTTTCCTGGGGGCTGGTGACCGGCGTCGCCATGAGCAAGTCGGTGATGAGCGTGCCCGAGGCCATCGGCATGTCGCTGCTGGTCTATGCGGGCTCGGCCCAGCTGTCCGTGCTGCCGCTGTTCGCGGCCGGCCTGCCGCTTTGGACGGTCTGGCTGACCGCCGCCATCGTCAACCTGCGTTTCGTCATCTTCAGCGCCGGGCTGCAGCCGCACTTCAGCTACCTGCCGCTGTGGCGCCGTACGCTGCTGGGCTCCTTCAATGGCGACCTGCATTTCGTGTATTTCATGCAACGCTATGCCACGCCGGGCTACGAGCCAGGCAAGGAAGGCTACTTCTGGGGCATGGCGCTGACCAACTTCGCCATGTGGCAGGCTTCGTCCATCATCGGCATTGTGCTGGCCAGCGTCTTCCCCGATAGCTGGGGCCTGGCCCTGGCCGGCACCCTGGCGCTGATCCCGGTGATGGTTTCCACCGTGAACTCGCGTTCCACGCTGCTGGCGGTGGCGGTGGCCGCGACCCTGGCGCTGCTGTGCTTCGACCTGCCTTACCGGCTTGGCCTGGTGGCGGCGGTGGTGGGCGCCATCGCGGCCGGCATGGCCAGCGACGAACTGGCGGCCCGCGCGACCCTGCGCGGGATCCGCAACCGCAAGGCGGCACATGCGCAGGCTGCGGCGCACCCGGTGCATTCGGCGGAGGACCGGGCATGAGCCATCTCGAGATCTGGATCGCGCTGGTGGGCATGGCGGTGGTGACCATCGTCACCCGCGCGCTGTTCCTGATGGCGGGCGAGCGGGTGACCGTGCCGGACCGTATCCAGCGCGCGCTGCGCTACGCGCCGGCGGCGGCGCTGGCGGCCATCATCCTGCCCGACCTGATGACCTGGCAGGGGCATTTCACCGTGGCCCCGGGCAATTACAAGCTGGTGGCCGGGGCGGTTGCCCTGGTGTTCTACCTGCTGACGCGGCGCATGCTGGGGATGATCGCGGCCGGGATGGCGGTCTACACCGGGCTGCGCCTGCTCGCCTGAGCGGCAAGTCCGCGCCATGGTCCGCGAACCGGGCCAGGCGATGTCCAGCCCGGCGGGCGCCGCCTAGGCAGGGCTTGAACCCGCTCCGGTGCCGGCATCGCCGGCGGGCTCGAGCGCCGTGCCCAGCTGGGTCAGCAGGCGCGCCAGCCGGGCCTGGGTACCGGTACCCGTCTTGAGGAAGACCGCCTTGAGCTGGCTGCGGGCGGTTTCATGCCGCACGCCCAGGCGCTCGCTGGCTTCGGGCAGGCCCATGCCGGTGGCCAGCAGGCTGGCCAGCCGGATCTCCGCCGGGGTCAGGCCGTAGAGCTCGCGCAGCACGCGCGGGAGTTGCGCCGGCGACTGCGCATCCTCGTGGATGACGGCCAGCGCCGTGGGCTTTTGCCAGGGGCTGGCAAAGATGTGCAACGGCGGTAGCGGCAGCACGATCACCTGTGCGCAGCTGCCATCGGCATGGCGGGCCAGTGCCGCCCGCGCCGCCACCGCGCTGCCTGGCGCGCAGGCGGCGGCCACCATGTCGGCCAGCGGGCGCGACATCTGCCATTCGCCGGTCTTGCCAGCGGGGTCCAGCCGCCGCACCCAGCGCTCGCCGATACCGTTGCTCAGCAAGACGCGGCGCTCGGCCGAATAGGCAATCACGCCGAACGACAGGCGTTCCAGTATCTGCCCCGAGAGCTGCGCGAGCGTCGACAGCCCGATGGTGCGCTCACGCATGGCCATGGCGCTGCGCATATGGGGCAGGGCCCAGTCCAGCGCCCTGGTGTCGGTCTCGGTGAACACGCCTTGCGAGAACGAGCGCTGCAGCGAGAAATACACCTCGTAGTGTGGCTGCCGTTCCACCAGGCAGGCGGCGTAAGAGCACAGGTCGAAGCGGTGGAGGAAGTCGCGGTAGAACGGACTGCGCTGCATCGAACCTTCGCCGAAATCGCGAGCGTCGACGTACCACTGCCCGGGCGACAGCTTGTGGGCGAACAGCTTGCCCGGGTCCAGTTCGTGGAATTCGTTTTCGTAGGCGCTGAACAGTTCCCGCACCGGGCGCACCGTTTCGTTGACCGTCATCAGGTCGCGATCGGTGTCCCGCATGATCATCGAAGCGTGCGCGCTGCCCACGATGCCGCTCATGGCAAGCAGGCTTTGCTGCCATGCCTGCGCGTCGAGAATCCCCTCGTACAGGCCACGGATTGCCCCGTGCATGTCTTCATTCATGATTACCCCTGCCTTCGCGACCAACGGCATTAGCCGGGTGGCGCCGACGCTGCTTCTGGCTCAGCGCGTTCGGCTCCCCTGCCTTGGGTCCCGTCTTGGGCGGGCCTCTGGCTATGTTCTTGTGCGCATAACTTGCACGCTTTCCATCAGCCTACGAGACCGTGCCGGATTGTCGCACCCCTCTTTCAGGGGGACTGTTCGGGGTGCGCCGCGTATCGCTCGCCGCATGTGGCGAAAGCGGCACCCTTCCTCGGTGGCATCATGGGCCCATTCCCGCAAAATGGCCCTTGCGATCAGGTAAAATGCCGATTTTCCCCGATTTTTGCTCCCAGCCAACCGCCATGACCTCTGTCCTGCGTCTTTCCGATCTCATCTCCGAAGGCAAAATTGCCGGCAAGCGTGTTTTTATCCGTGCCGACCTGAACGTGCCGCAGGATGACGCCGGCAATATCACCGAAGACACCCGCATCCGCGCCTCGGTGCCGGCGATCGAGGCCTGCCTGGCGGCCGGCGCCGCCGTGATGGTGACGTCGCACCTGGGCCGCCCGACCGAGGGCGAGTTCAAGCCCGGGGATTCGCTGGCGCCGGTCGCCCAGCGCCTTGGCGAACTGCTCGGCAAGCCGGTCAAGCTGGTGCAGAACTGGGTCAACGGCACCGGCGAGGTCAGCCAGGTCAAGCCCGGTGAAGTGGTGCTGCTGGAAAACTGCCGCGTCAACAAGGGCGAGAAGAAGAACAGCGACGAACTGGCGCAGAAGATGGCAAGGCTGTGCGATGTCTATGTGAACGACGCCTTCGGCACCGCGCACCGCGCCGAGGCCACCACCCATGGCATCGCCAGGTATGCGCCCGTCGCCTGCGCCGGCCCGTTGCTGGCGGCCGAGATCGATGCGCTGGGCAAGGCTCTGGGCCAGC
Organism: Cupriavidus basilensis; assembly: GCF_029335485.1. Classification (GTDB taxonomy): domain Bacteria; phylum Pseudomonadota; class Gammaproteobacteria; order Burkholderiales; family Burkholderiaceae; genus Cupriavidus; species Cupriavidus basilensis_E. The sequence goes on along the minus strand of NZ_JARJLM010000138.1, from coordinate 5,382 downwards.
CGGCGCGTCCGCTGGTGGCCATCGTCGCCGGCTCCAAGGTTTCCACCAAGCTGACCATCCTCAAGTCGCTGGCCAGCAAGGTGGACAACCTGATCGTCGGTGGCGGCATCGCCAATACCTTCATGCTGGCGGCCGGGCTCAAGATCGGCAAGTCGCTGGCCGAGGCCGACCTGGTGGGCGACGCCCGCGCCATCATCGACATCATGGCCGCGCGCGGCGCCTCGGTGCCGATCCCGGTGGACGTGGTGTGCGCCAAGGAATTCAGCGCCAGCGCCACCGCCACCGTCAAGGATGCGAACGATGTGGCCGACGACGACATGATCCTGGATATCGGTCCCAAGACCGCCCAGATGCTGGCCGAGCAGCTCAAGGCCGCCGGTACCATCGTGTGGAACGGCCCGGTCGGCGTGTTCGAGTTCGACCAGTTCAGCAACGGCACGCAGGTGCTGGCGCAGGCCATCGCCGAGTCCAAGGCCTTTTCGATCGCCGGTGGCGGCGATACCCTGGCGGCGATTGCCAAGTACGGCATTGCTGACCGCGTGGGCTATATCTCCACCGGTGGTGGCGCCTTCCTGGAGTTCCTGGAAGGCAAGAAGCTGCCCGCCTTCGAGGTGCTGGAACAGCGGGCTGCAGGCTGAGGTGCGGGGTTTCCGCGTGAATGGCGCGCGCCTGGACGGCGCGCGCGGCCTGGCGGCATTGCTGCTGGCCGGGGCGTTGCTGGCCCTGGCCGCGTGCGGCCGCTCGGGCAACGGGCCCGAAGGGCGCCCACCGGCGGCCCCTGCCGCCGCGGGCATGCCCGCGGCCGAACTGGCGCGCGCGCAGGGTGGCGCCCAGGGCGAGCAGCAGGAGGCGGAACGCCGCTACCTGGCGCTCAAGTACGCGCTGACGGTGGAAAACACCGCAGAAGCGCTGGAAGGCGGCTGGAAGAGCGTGGTGGAACGCTGCCAGGCGCTGGGCTGCGAATTGCTGGAGGCCGGCTTCACGCGCAGCCGCGATGGCGCGCCGCCGCGCGGCGAACTGCGCGCGCGCGTCGCGCCCAAGTCCCTGCCCGATCTGCTGAAGGCGGCGGAGCAGGGCGGCACCGTGGTATCCAACACGGTGTCGAGCGAGGACAAGACCGACCAGGTGATCGATGCCGAGGCGCGCATCAAGAACACCACGGAGTTGCGCGACCGCCTGCGCGCCATGCTGCAGAACGCGCGCGGCCCGCTGCGCGACGTGATCGAACTGGAGCGCGAGCTGGCGCGCGTGCAGGCCGAGCTGGACACCATCAACGGCCTGCGCAAGCTGCTGGCGGCGCAGACCGACCGCAACGAGGTCCATATCGACTTCGTCGCGCGCGAGAGCTTCGTCAGCCAGCGCAAGGTGTCGCCGCTGCGCGAAGCCTATAACGATATTGCCGGGCTGTTCCTCGGCAGCCTGGCCATGCTGATCCGCGTGGCCGCCGGTGCGCTGCCGTGGTTGCTGGTCGGCGTGCCATTGCTGTGGCTGGCGCTGGCCTGGCGCCGGCGCCGCGCGGCGCGCAGGAAACAGGCCTTGCCGGCGCCGCCGGACGGCGCTGGCTCTCGATAAGGAAAACAAGCTAATGACCCGCTCGACCAAGATCGTTGCCACCATCGGCCCCGCTTCCAGCACGCTGGAGATGCTCACGCGCATGATCGCGGCCGGAGTCGATGTGGTACGCCTGAACTTCTCCCATGGCAAGGCCGAGGACCATATCGAGCGCGCCCGCCTGGTGCGGGAGGCGGCCAGGACCTGCGGCCGGGAGGTCGCCATCATGGCCGACCTGCAGGGACCGAAGATCCGCGTCGGCAAGTTCGAGCACGGCAAGATCACGCTGCATCCCGGCGAGCCGTTCATCCTCGATTCCACCTGCACCCTGGGCAACCAGGAGCGCGCCGGCCTGGACTACGAAGACCTGCCGCGCGACGTGGGTCCCGGCGACCTGCTGCTGCTCAACGACGGCCTGATCGTGCTGGTGGTGGACCGCGTGCTTGGCCACGAGATCTTCACCACGGTGCGCATCGGCGGCGAGCTGTCCAACAACAAGGGCATCAACCGCCAGGGCGGCGGCTTGTCGGCGCCGGCGCTGACCGCCAAGGACATGGAGGACATCAAGACCGCCATGGCGCTGGGCGCGGATTATGTCGCGGTGAGCTTTCCCAAGAATGCCACCGATATGGAAATGGCGCGCCAGCTCGCCGCGGTGGCCGGGCAGCCGCACCAGCACAAGGCCCGCATGATCGCCAAGATCGAGCGTGCCGAGGCGATCCGCCCAGGCGTGCTGGAGGAGATCCTGCAGGCATCCGACGGCATCATGGTGGCGCGTGGCGACCTGGCCGTGGAAGTCGGCAACGCGGCCGTGCCGGCGCTGCAAAAGCGCATGATCCGGCTGGCGCGCGAAGCCAACAAGCTGACCATCACCGCCACCCAGATGATGGAGAGCATGATCGTCAACGCGGTGCCGACCCGCGCCGAGGTGTCGGACGTCGCCAATGCCGTGCTGGACGGCACCGACGCCGTGATGCTGTCGGCCGAGACCGCCGCCGGCCGCTATCCGGTGGAAACCGTGGAAGCCATGGCCGCGGTCTGCGTCGAGGCCGAGAAATCCGAGGTGGTCCAGCTCGACACCGATTTCCTGAACCAGACCTTTGGCCGCATCGACCAGTCGATCGCCATGGGCGCCTTGTTCACCGCCTATCATTTGCAGGTGAAGGCCATTGCCGCGCTGACCGATTCCGGGGCCACGGCGCTGTGGATGAGCCGGCACCGCATCCATGTGCCGATCTATGCGATGACGCCCAACCTGGCGTCGCAGCGCAAGATGCAGCTCTACCGCAATGTGGTGCCGCTGCCGCTGGAGGCCAGCGCCGACCGCGATACGGCGCTGGAGCAGGCCGAGGAACTGCTGCTGTCGCGCGGCGTGGTGCAGCGCGGCGATTTTATCGTGCTGACGATCGGCGAGCCGATGGGCCAGCCGGGCGGTACCAATACGCTGAAGATCGTCCGGGTCGGCGCCTGATGTGTGCCGCGCCGGACAGACAGCCGGCGCCCGCACGCGCAGGATAAGCCGCACGCGACCCATCGAGGACGCGACCGGACGAATACGCCAATACGCGAATACGCCAATACGCCAATAAACGAATACCGAGACACCCCATTCTTTCTTTAGGAGTTTGACATGCCACTCGTATCGATGCGCCAGCTGCTCGACCACGCCGCCGAAAACGGCTACGGTCTGCCGGCTTTCAACGTGAACAACCTGGAACAGGTTCAGGCCATCATGCAGGCCGCCGACGAAGTCAATGCGCCGGTGATCATGCAAGCCTCCGCAGGCGCCCGCAAGTATGCCGGCGAGCACTTCCTGCGCCACCTGATCGAAGCCGCAGTGCAAGCCTACCCGCATATCCCGGTGGTGATGCACCAGGATCACGGCCAGTCCCCGGCCATCTGCCAGGCCGCGATCGACCTGGGTTTCTCCTCGGTGATGATGGATGGCTCGCTGCGTGAAGACGGCAAGACCCCGTCCGACTACGAGTACAACATCGACGTGACCCGCAAGGTGGTGCAGCTGTCGCATGCCATCGGCGTCACCGTGGAAGGCGAACTCGGCTGCCTGGGCTCGCTCGAGACCGGCGAAGCCGGCGAGGAAGACGGCATCGGCGCCGAAGGCAAGCTGGACCACTCCATGTTGCTGACCGACCCGGAACAGGCCGCCGACTTCGTCAAGGCCACCCAGCTCGACGCGCTGGCCATCGCCATCGGCACCTCGCACGGCGCCTACAAGTTCACCCGCAAGCCCACCGGCGACATCCTGGCGATCAGCCGCATCAAGGAAATCCACGCCCGCATCCCCAACACCCACCTGGTGATGCACGGCTCGTCCTCGGTACCGCAGGAACTGCTGGAAGAGATCCGCCAGTTCGGCGGCGACATGAAGGAAACCTACGGCGTGCCGGTCGAGGAAATCCAGGAAGCCATCAAGTACGGCGTGCGCAAGATCAATATCGACACCGATATCCGTCTGGCCATGACCGGCGCGATTCGCCGCTTCTTCGCCGAGAACCCCAGCAAGTTCGATCCGCGCGAGTACCTGAAGCCGGCCCGCGAAGCCGCCAAGCTGGTCTGCAAGGCACGCTATATCGCCTTCGGTTGCGAAGGCCAGGCCGGCAAGATCAAGCCGGTCTCGCTCGACGCCATCGCCCAGCAGTACAAGTCGGGCGCGCTGGCCCAGGTCGTGCAGTAAGCAGAACCCGCGCCGTCCCCGCGCGAATCCCGTGAAAAGGACCAGCGCGGGGACGACGCTTTTCAGGCCCCGGCGCTGCTTGCCGGGGCCCGAGAGGCGCTAACAAAATGGAGCGAGGCCGCTTCATTCTCTTAGTGCCTCCTATCGGAACCACCATGTCGAACGCTCTCTATCAGTCCTCCATCACTTCGCTGCCGCTGCTCGGCCACGGCAAGGTCCGCGACAACTACGCCGTCGGCGACGACAAGCTGCTGATCGTCACCACCGACCGCCTGTCGGCCTTCGACGTCATCCTGGGCGAGCCGATCCCGGCCAAGGGCCGCGTGCTCAACCAGATGGCCAACTTCTGGTTCAAGAAGCTGGCCCACATTGTCCCCAACCACGAGACCGGTGTCAGCGCCGAGAGCGTGGTGAGCCCGGCCGAGATCGAGCAGGTGCAAGGCCGCGCGGTGGTGGTCAAGCGCCTCAAGCCCATCCTGGTGGAAGCCGTGGTGCGCGGCTACCTGGCCGGCAGCGGCTGGAAGGACTACCAGGCGACCGGCAGCGTGTGCGGCGTCGAGCTGCCGGCTGGCCTGCAGAATGCGCAGAAGCTGCCGGAGCCGATCTTCACCCCGGCCGCCAAGGCCGAGATGGGCGAGCACGACGAGAACATCTCCTTTGCCGAGACGGAAGCGCGCATCGGCGCCGACCTGGCGCGCCAGATGCGCGACATCTCGATCCGCCTGTACAAGGAAGCGGCCGACTACGCAGCCACGCGCGGCATCATCATCGCCGATACCAAGTTCGAATTCGGCCTGGACGAGAACGGCACGCTGACGCTGATGGACGAAGTGCTGACCGCCGATTCCTCGCGCTTCTGGCCCGCCGATTCGTACCAGGTCGGCACCAATCCGCCGTCCTTCGACAAGCAGTTCGTGCGCGACTGGCTGGAAGCCGTGCGCATCGACGGCAAGCCCTGGCCCAAGACCGCCCCGGCGCCGGCCCTGCCCGCCGACGTGATCGAGAAGACTGCCGCCAAGTACCGCGAGGCGCTGACGCGCCTGACCGGCGAGGAACTGCAGTAATTCTTGAAGGCGGCGCGGGCGGCGACGCTGGCCGAAGCCGGCAGGATGCGCCAGCGCCGCTTGAAGTGCCTG
>NZ_JARJLM010000137.1 GCF_029335485.1 Cupriavidus basilensis | reverse complement strand
GGCGCGCGCGCGCCTTGCTGGCGCGGGCCGGTGCGCCGGTGCGCGACGAAACCGGCTGGAAGCTTTCCACCACGCGCGCGGCGGCGGCGCTGATGCGCTGGTTCGACCTGCTGAACCAGGACGGCAATACCGCGGCCCTGCTCGACCTGCTCAAGAGCCCATTCTGCCTGCCGGATTTTCCGTTGCGCGGCGAGGCGATCGCAGCGCTGGAGCGGCAGGTCCGCCGCGACGGCATCAGCGGAGGCTGGCGCCGGTTGCAGCAGCGCTTCACGCCGGATACGACCGACGCACCGCATGCGCTTGCGTATGAAGCCGGCACCGGCGAAGACGGACAGGCGGCCCGCCGCGCCGCGCGGCAGGCTGCCTGCGAACTGGTGCAGCTG
>NZ_JARJLM010000136.1 GCF_029335485.1 Cupriavidus basilensis | reverse complement strand
AAGGGCCAGGCCCGAGCCGCCGGTGAGCAGCGGCAGTCCGGAGCAGGCCTCGCCCAATGCATGCAGGTCGGCATCGCTCACGGCATCGGCGATGGCCAGGCGCACGCCGTCGCTGCGCAGGGCCGCCATGGCTTGCTGCGCAGCGGCGCTGCCGCGCGCCACGCTGTCGTAGCGCACCAGGCCCACCTTGCCCTGGCTCTGGCGCTGCAGCACGCGTACCAGGCTGGCGTCGCGCATCGGCGTGAGTGGGTGGCTCTCCATGCCCGACTCGTTGAGCAGCGCGTCGCCCACGAACAGGTGGCCGCGGAAGATGGTGCGGCCGTTCTCGGGGAAGGCCGGGCAGGCGATGGTGAAGTCGCTGCCCAGCGCCGCCAGCAGCGCCTCGGCCACCGGGCCGATATTGCCGGCGTCGGTGGAGTCGAAGGTGGAGCAATATTTGAAGAAGAACTGGCGGCAGCCCTGGACCTGCAGCCAGCGCAGCGCAGCCAGCGACTGCGCGATGGCGTCGGCCGCCGGGATGGTGCGCGACTTCAGCGCGACCACCAGCGCATCGGCCTGCTCCACGCCGCGCAGCGCCTCGCCGCCGGCAGGCACGCCGATGGTCTGCACGGTGCGCATGCCGTTGCGCACCAGGGTATTGGCGAGATCCGTGGCGCCGGTGAAATCGTCGGCGATGCAGCCAAGCAGGGCGCGCGGGGAAGGGTTCGGTGCGGTCATGCTGGCTTCCTCAGTCGGCTTTCTTCGCCGGCAGTTCGATGCCGGGGAACACCTTGATCACGGCGGAATCGTCCTCGCCGCCGTGCCCCGCGCTGGACGCCATCATGAACATCTGGTGCGCCGCGGCCGACAGCGGCAGCGGGAATTTGCTGGCACGCGCGGTGTCGAGCACGAGGCCGAGGTCCTTGACGAAGATATCGACCGCCGACAGCGGCGTGTAATCGCCCGCCAGGATGTGCGGCACGCGGTTCTCGAACATCCAGGAGTTGCCCGCGCTGTTGGTGATGACCTCGTACAGGGCCTCGGCATCCACGCCTTCACGCAGGCCCAGCGCCATGGCTTCGGCCGCGGCGGCGATATGCACGCCGGCCAGCAGCTGGTTGATGATCTTGACCTTGGAGCCGGCGCCATGCGCGTCGCCCAGGCGGTAGACCTTGCCGGACATCGCCGCCAGCACGTCCTCCGCCAGCGCGTAGGCTTCGGCAGGGCCAGAGGTCATCATGGTCATTTCGCCGCTGGCGGCACGGGCGGCGCCGCCGGAGACCGGCGCGTCGAGCAGCAGGATGCCGCGCTCGCCCAGCCGCCTTCCCAGCGCTTGGGCAAAGGCCGGGGGCACGGTGGCGCTGGCGATCACCAGCGCGCCGGGACGCAAGGTGCCCGCCGCGCCCTGTTCGCCGAACAGCACGGCATCGGTTTGCGCGGCATTGACCACCAGGATCACCACCACCTCGCATTGGCCGCCCAGCTCGGCCGGGCTGGCGCAGGGGATGCCGCCTGCATCGGCAAAGCGCTGCAGCACTTCGGGCCGCAGGTCGCAGGCGTGTACCTTGAAACCGGCGCGCAACAGGCTGTGTGCTACGCCGTTGCCCATGGCACCGAGCCCGATTACGCCAATGGATCTGCTCATATAGTCTCCTGCCGTGGCCCGTCGGGCCCGTTGTTCTTCGATTCTTCGATGCGTCGATGCTGCGGTTCAGTGGACCGGACCGCGCGCAGGCGCATCGGCAAGGCCGGGCGCCGGATCGGGCTGGCTGCCCTGCGACAGGCGCCGGGCCGCGTTGTACATATGGGTCTGGGCCGCGTTGCGCGCGGCCAGCGGATCGCCCGCGCGGATGGCCGCCACGATGGCCTGGTGTTCCTCGCGCACCTGGCGGGAGAAATCCGCGCGGCGGGCTTCGTTGGTCCGGGTCACGCGGGTGGCGGTTTCCAGGTACTGGCTCAGGAAGGCAAGCGTCTTGAGGAAATAGGGATTGCCGGTGGCCTGCGCGATGGCCCGGTGGAAGGCCACGTCGGCCGCCACGCCGTCGCCGCCGGCCGCCTCCTCGGCGTCGATGCGGGCCAGCGCGGCATCGATGGCCACCATGCTGGCGTCGCTGCGGCCGCGCGCCGCCTGCGCCGCCACCTCGGCCTCGATAGCGCGGCGCAATTCGACGATCTGCAGCACCGATTCGAGCGTGGCGGTATCCGTGTAGTCGATCCGCAGCGGCCGGATGCCGGCTTGCTCGGTGACGAACACGCCGCTGCCCTGGCGCGATTCGACCACGCCTTCGTGGCGCAGCCGGGCGATGGCTTCCCGGATCACGGTGCGGCTCACGCCGAATTCTTCGGACAGCACCGCTTCGGTGGGCAGCTTGTCGCCACGCGCCAAGGCGCCGCTATCGATCTTCTCCAGCAACTGTTCGGCAACGGTATCGGTCAGGGCTCGGGCAGGGACTTTCTGGAACACGGTGTGCTCTGGTGATTGGGTAATAAGGTCATCATACAAATTTGAAGGCAGTGTTGCAGATCGGCAATTACCCTTAGAGCCGATCCGAGAAGCCTCGGCTATGCGATAGCGCCGGGCAACCGGCCGCGCACACGGGAGTATCATGACGCCCGCCCCCCGGGCTGTCCCTTTACCGCTTTCGCTTCTGCACCGACTCACCATGACGATCACCATCCGCCTTGCTCCCTGGTCCGAAGTGCGCGACACCGCGCGCGCCATCCGCTACGCCGTCTTCGTCGAAGAACAGGGCGTGCCGGTCGAACTGGAATGGGACGAATGGGACGAGCCGAGCTGGCACGCGCTGGCGCTGGCCGGCGACGGCAGCGCGCTGGCCACGGGCCGGCTGCTGCCGGATGGCCATATCGGCCGCATGGCGGTGCTCAAGGCCGCGCGCGGCAGCGGCGTCGGTGCCATGGTGCTGGACGCGCTGATGGCCAAGGCCGAGGAACTGGGCTATCCCGAGCTGGTGCTCAATGCGCAAAGCTACGCGGCGCCGTTCTATGCGCGCGTGGGCTTCGAGCAAGTGGGCGAGGAATTCGAGGAGGCCGGCATCCCTCACGTGGAAATGTGGAAACGGCTGCGCTGAACCAGGCTGCCGCTACCGCGTTGCGATCAACCGCCGGCCGCCCGCGGGAACAAGGGCCGGGCCAATAGCGCACAACCGCTGGCGGCCAGCCAAACCGCCGGCCATCCATACCCGGCCACCAGCGCCGGAATCGCCAGCGGCACCAGGAAGAAACCGGCAAAGGCGAAGGTATTGCCCAGTCCGAGCGCGGTGCCGGCACGGCTCGCGCCGGCAATCGTGGCCAGTTCGGTAAAAGCGACGCCATGCCAGGCCGATGTGCAGATGCCGCCGAGCACCAGGCTGGCCACGAGTGCGGGCGTCAGCACGGCGTGCCAGAGCGGCGCGGCGGCGCAGAGCCACGTCAATCCGGCCACGATGGCAAAGACCAGCAGGGTCAGCAGGCTGCAGGCCCGCATATAGCCCCGCCGGTTACCGCGGCGATCGGTCCAGCGTCCGCTCCATACGCGCATCACAGCGGCTCCGGCCTGGACCGCGGCCACGGTGAGGCCCGCGGCGGCGACGCCGATGCGGCTGAAGTCATGCAGGAAGACCGTGGCAAAAGTCAGCACCGCCACTTGCGGCGCGCACATCAGGCCCATGCCGCCCACCAGCCGCCAGACCAGCGCGCTGCCCAGCGGCCCCCGCTCCGCCTGCGCAGCCTGGCCCTGGCCGCTCGCAGCCAGGGCCGCCGCGGGTTCGCGGGAGGCCGGCGGCTCATGCATCCAGTGCCAGGCAAAGGCCACGGTAATGCCGCAGAACGCGGCGAGCATGCCATAGACCGCCACAAAACCGAATGACTGTGCCAGCAAAGGCAAGGTCAGCGCCCCAATGCCGCCGCCGGCCGGCACGGCGGTCTGGCGGATGCTCATGGCCAGGCCCCGTTCGCCCTCGCGGAACCACGCCATCACGGCGCGGCCACTGGAGCCGTTGACGCTGCCGCCAAGCAGGCCGAGCACCAGCAAGCCCAGTGCCAGTGGGACATTGCCCGGAATATGGCCAGGCAGCGGCGCCATGAAGACCGCCATCAGCACCAGCCACAGCGCCGTGGCCAGCAGTCCGGTCAACAACACCCGGCGATCGCCCCAGCGGTCGGTCAGCAGGCCCCAGGGCACTTCGCTCACGGCAATGCCCAGCCCCATCAGGCCAAGGCAGAAGCCCAGCTCGCCATTGCCGAGCCGGTAGCCGGCGCGCATCAGCACCGCCGTGGTGGGAATGCCGGAGAACGCCGCCGCGAAGCTGGCATTGGCCGCGACCCCGATGGCCAGCACTTTCCATCGGTGGCTCGGGCCATGGCGTGGGGTAGAAGCGTTGCCGGCATGTCCGGCGGCGGCGAACGGAAGCGGGGAAGGAGTGCGGGACACGGGATCATCCTTGAAGGGGCGGCACAGGCGGCCTTGACGGAACGATTCTGTCACCCGAGAATGATCCCGAATATCAGATTATTTTTTAACAAACATCCCAAATAACAGGACGATTGGCCATGGCTTCGGTGAACTTCGACCTGGATGTGCTGCGCAGCTTCGTGGTGGGCATGGACCTCGGCAGCTACGCCCGGGCAGCCGACCGGCTTGGCCGGTCCACCTCGGCGGTCAGCGCGCAGCTGAAAAAGCTGGAAGAGCAGGCCGGCACGGCCATCTTCCGCAAGGCGGGACGCGGCCTGGCCTTGACCGAAGCCGGCGAGACCATGTTGGCCTACGCCCGACAGCTGCTGGATCTCAATGACGAGGCCGCGTCCGCGGTGCATGGCGTGGCGCTGGAGGGCTGGGTGCGCTTCGGCCTGCAGCAGGATTTCGGCGAGGCACTGCTGCCCGAGGTGCTGGGCCGGTTCGCGCGCGCTCATCCCAAAGTGAAGATCGAGGCGCGCGTGGCCCGCAACGCGGAGCTGCTCGACAGCGTGGCAGCGGGCCGCCTGGACCTGGCCCTGGCCTGGGACGACGGCGTGGGGATGCCATACGTGGAGCGGGTGGCGGAATTGCCGATGCGCTGGATCGGGCCTGCCACCGCGCGCGCGCCCTGGCAGGGCGAGGGCCCGCTGCCGCTGGTTGCCTTCGAGGCGCCGTGCCGCTTCCGCTCGGCCGGCACGGCGGCGCTGGACCGTGCCGGCATTGCCTGGCGGGTGGCCTTCAGCAGTGCAAGCCTTGGCGGCTTGTGGGCTGGCGCAGCGGCCGGCCTGGGCCTGACCGTCCGCACGGCCATGGGCTTGCCGCCTTCGGTCAGGGCCTGGGAGGAGGGGGAGGCCGGACTGCCCGAACTGCCCTCGCTGGCGCTGGCCCTGTACCGCAAGGATGCCGAGCTGGAAGCGCCCGCCGCGCGGCTGGCAGGCATCATCGGCGAAGCCGTTCGCGCCGCGCTGCCAGTCAGGCTGGCAGCGGCCGCCTGAGGTTCAGGCCTGTTGCCGGCGCGCAGGCATACAGGAGGGGCTGCAAGTGGCCAATAAACTCGCGTGGCATTTGCAGCCTGCCGCGCGCGCGGTACCATCGCGGTCTTTGTTTTTGCCCGCGCTGTTATCGCTCGCTGTTATCGCTTTATGTCAGAACTCCGTTCCCGCCTGCTCCAGGCCCTGGCCGACGCCACGCCTCCACTCGATCCGGCCTCGGCGCCGCCCCAAGATCCGCCTGCCGGCGAAGATCTGCTGTCCGCATGGCTCCATCCCTGGCTGGGGGCGCACTGCCTGGTACGCGTGGACTGGAAGGATTTCAGCACGCTGGGCGTGCAGGCCGTCACCGGGCTTGCCGCGCTGCGCGCGGCCGGTGTGACGGCCATCGACGTCGACGATCTCTATGACGAGGACGGGATTCCCCTGGGCGGCGACGACAACGATTTCGATATGGAGCCCGCCGCCCTGTACCTCGCGCATGTCAACCGGGAACTGGCGCCACACGGCATGCAGTTGCTGGAGATCGGGCATTTCGAGGATGCGTGGCTGCTGGCCGTGCGCAACGACCCTGGCGCCATCCGGGCGCTGAACGCCGCGCTGCGCCCGATGGGACTGGCCGCCCAGCAGTACTGAGCGCAAGCAAGGAGACGATCGGAATCGTGAGGGTCGGGAAGGGCTGGCAGGGCGCCGCCGCGCCCCCTTCAGCGCGGCGCAGGTACCTGACCCGCGTCGCGGGCCACCCGCAGATGGCCGCGGTATGACACCTCGCCGGTGCGGCCGTTGGCGTCGAAGCTGCGCTCGCTCAGTTCGAAGCGGCCGTCGTGGCGCACGCGCAGCACCGTGCTGGCGCGGGTGCCATAGCTCGGCGAGCGGATAAAGGCGGAGGACAGCAGCCTTTCCCACTCCGGCGTCACACCGGTGCGCGGCAGCTCGAAATCCAGGGCTTGCCGGTCGTCGGCCAGCAGGTCGAAGTAGGGCTCGGCGCTGGCGCCAGGCTGTCCGGTATCGGCGGCCAGCGTCTCGGCAAGTGCGCCGACGCGGCTGAGCACCTTGGGCCATGGCGTATCCAGCAAGGCATTGGACAAGCCATAGAGCCCCGCTTTCAGGCGTTGCGGATGAGGCGCCGCGCCGCGGTTGCTATACCACCAGAGCTGCTGCAGGTCGCTGGCAAGCAGGTTGAAACCGTTGTAGGCGCCGGCGCGCGGCATCAGCCCGGCGAGGTAGGCTTCGGGATCGCTCTCGCCGCGCAGGAAACCCGCCACCAGTTCGCCGCGGGAGCGGGCATCGGTGCGTTTCTCGGAAGGGGCGCGGTAATTGGTCAGGGCGGCAAAGCGGCCGTCGCCGGCCAGGCCCATCCACGTGCCCGGCTCGCCGATCACTTCCGCCAGGTCGCGTCCGGCCAGCACATCGGGGGCATCTTCCCACCAGTGCACGGCCGCCGCCGGGCGGGCGTAGAACTCGTCGCGGTTGCCGGCTACCACCAGGGCATAGTCCGGGTGCGATTGCCAGGCCACCAGAATCAGGCACATAGAGCTTCCTTTGCTACTTTCACTGCGGTCACTGCATCGACTGCGTTCGCTGCGATTTCATCCGCCGGCGGCATCAGGGCCGGATCAGAGCTGGTCGAGATCGACAAAGCGCTCGACCTGCCGTTCGCCGCTGATGAATTCCTGCAATCCGCTTTGCCGCCACAGGCCATCGAGCAACAGGTCGAAGGCCGGCGGCACATCGGCATAGGCTTCCATCCAGGTCTGCATGCCATCGCGCGTTTCGGGCCTGCGTAAGAGCGTACCACCAATTCCGCCGGCTTCGGCAACGGTCTCCATCCAGCGATGCCAGTGCGGCAGCGCCGCATCGGCCAGGGCATCCGGCACCCGGAAATAGACGAAAAGGTGATCGCTCATGACAGTCTCCCGCGCGCCGGGCGAGCCCAAGCGCTGCTTGCGTTCAGGCCGCGTCGCCGAAGGGTACCGCGTAGGGCAGTTCGCCCACGCGCACCGGGCTGCCGCTGGCGCTGCCCAGGTGCAGGGCGCCGCCGGCGGCATCGATCTTGAGCTCGGCCAGGCCGTCCCAGCCACCTTGCGGCGCGGCGGCGGCGTTGACCACCATGCCGCACGGCTGCTCGGGATCCTCCGGACGGAAGATCTCGGTGGCCGCGGCCGGCACGTCGCCTTCGCCGTGGACCAGCCACATGCGGCGCTTGAGCGTGCCGCGGTACTGGCTGCGGGCGACGATTTCCTGGCCCGGATAGCAGCCCTTGCGAAAGCTCACGCCGCCGACCAGTTCCAGGTTGATCATCTGCGGCACGAACTGCTCCTGCGTGGCTGCGGCGATGCGCGGCACGCCAGCCTGCACTTCCAGCCAGTCCCACACGGCGGCATCCGCCGGCAGCAGTTGCACGGATAACGCAACCTGCGCCTGTGCCGCTTGCCCGGCCGGCAGCACCACTTGCCAGCGCGGCTGGCCGGCGCCGTCCGGCAGCCGGATCACGGTGGCGGCGCCAGCGGCGGCAGTCGACCAGGGCTGCGCCGGGGCGGGCAGGCCGGCCGCCTCCAGGGCCGCCGCGGCACCGGCGCCGGCCACGCCCAGCACGGCGCGCTCGGGGGTCAGGTCGGACAAGCGGGCCTTGGCGCGCAGCACGAACATCGACAGACGCTTCTGGATGGCGGGCTGCAGGTCCGCCGACAGCTGCAGCACGATGCCTTCCTCGTCGCGCCAGGCCAGGAAGCTGGCCAGCAGCCGGCCCTTGGGCGAACAGTAGCCGGCCAGGCGGGCGGTACCGGTGGCGAGATCGTCGATGGCGTTGGTGAGCTGGGTGTGCAGGAAACTGCCGGCATCGTCGCCGGCAACCCGGATCAGGCCCAGTTGCGCGGGCCGGCAGACGACTCCGCCGTGGCGCACGGCTTCGAACTGGGTGGCAAGGTCTGGGGTAGGGGCATTCATGGCAGGTATCGCAGGCAAGGGGCGCGGGTAGCGCCGGATGAAAGGTGCAAACGGCTACAAAGGTCTAAAAAGGCCGCCAAAGACCGGCGGATTTCAGCGAATGGGCAGCGAAAGGCGCGGTAACCGGCGCGGCAAATGGCGCAAAATCGGGCCCCGCCGGACCGGCGCGCCGGTATCCGGCAGGCATTCGGGATATGGGGCGCGCTCGTGGCGGTGCAAGGCTCCCGGTATTATATGAGGCTGTCGCCATTTCAGCCGGCGGCCTGCGTGAATGACGCAGTGCGCGGTCGGCTTTGCCGCGGTGCAGAATGCGCCGCTACTCTCTGCCCTACATGAAACGTCTTTTCCTGCGACTGATGCTGGTCGCCGTGGTTTTCGCGATTGCCGCCGCCGGTGCCTTTGCCTGGTGGGCCAACCGTCCGCTCCAGCTTTCGGCCTCGCCGATCGAGGTGGTGATCAAGCCCAACTCGAGCGTGATGAGCGTCGGCCGCCAGATCCAGCGTGGCGGCGTGCGGATGGACCCGCGCCTGTTCGCCTTGCTGGTGCGGCTCACCGGCCACGGGACCGACCTGAAGGCCGGCGGCTACGAGTTCGACAGCACCGCCACGCCGCTGTCCGTGGTCGGCAAGATTGCCCGCGGCGAGGTCAACCACTACGTGCTGACCGTGATCGAAGGCTGGGAATTCCGCAAGATGCGCGCCGCCGTGGATGCGCACCCGGCGCTCAAGCATGACACCCGCGGCCTGTCCGACGCGGCGCTGATGAAGGCGATCGGCGCGCCCGAGACGGCTGCGGAAGGCATGTTCTTTCCCGACACCTACCTGTTCGCGCGCGACAGCAGCGATCTCGAACTATACCGCCACGCCTACCGGGCCATGCAGCGCCGCCTGACGGACGCCTGGAATGCCCGGGCGCCCGGCCTGCCGTACAAGACACCGTACGAGGCCCTGGTCATGGCATCGATCGTGGAGAAGGAAACCGGCCAGCCAGCCGAGCGCCCGCTGATCGCCGCCGTGTTCGTCAATCGCCTCAGGAAGGGCATGATGCTGCAGACCGATCCCACCGTGATCTACGGCATGGGCGAGTCGTTCGACGGCAATATCCGCAAACGCGACCTGCAGACCGACACCCCTTACAATACCTACATTCGTAATGGCCTGCCGCCCACCCCGATCGCCTTGCCCGGACTGGCCTCGCTCGCCGCGGCCACCGCGCCGGCGTCGTCCGATGCGCTTTACTTCGTGGCGCGCGGCGACGGCAGCAGCCACTTCTCCAACTCGCTTCCCGAACACAACCGCGCGGTCGACAAGTACCAGCGCGGCAAATAAGTCTCCCATGCGCGGCAAATTCATTACATTCGAAGGCATCGACGGTGCCGGCAAGAGCACCCACGTGGAATGGGTGGCAGAGCGCCTGCGCGCGCGCCTGGCCGGCAGCGCCGCCGTGGTCACCACCCGCGAACCCGGCGGTACGCCGCTGGGCGAGGATCTCCGGCAGTTGCTGTTGCACCGCAAGATGCATCTTGAAACCGAGGCCTTGCTGATGTTCGCCTCGCGCCGCGAGCATATTGCCGAAGTCATCGAGCCCGCCCTCGCACGGGGCGACTGGGTCGTCTCCGACCGCTTTACCGACGCCACCTTCGCCTACCAGGGCGGCGGTCGCGGCCTGTCGCGCGCCCGGCTC
Organism: Cupriavidus basilensis; assembly: GCF_029335485.1. Lineage (GTDB taxonomy): Bacteria > Pseudomonadota > Gammaproteobacteria > Burkholderiales > Burkholderiaceae > Cupriavidus > Cupriavidus basilensis_E. The sequence goes on along the minus strand of NZ_JARJLM010000136.1, from coordinate 1,064 downwards.
GAAGTGCTGGAAGGGTGGGTGCAGGAAGGCCTGCAACCCGACCTCACATTGCTGTTCGACGTACCGCTGGAGACTGCCAGCGCGCGTCTGGCCGGCGCCCGCGAGCCAGACAAGTTCGAGGCCGAGTCGCGCGCCTTCTTCGACCGCACCCGTCAGGAATACCTGCGCCGCGCGGCGGAATCCCCGCAGCGTTTCCGGGTGATCGACGCAACCCGGACCATTGCCGAGATTCAGGTGGAGCTTGAAAAAATCCTGGCAACGCTTTGAATCCGCATCACTATTTACGGATGGTGATGATGGCCGGGCCGGCAGGATCCGGCCCGTCGACTTGCCCGCCCGACTTACGCTGTCACGCGAAGTTCAAACCTTAACTCATTGATTCACATGCTTTATCCCTGGCAGACAGAAGACTGGCAACGGCTGAACGCGCTGCGCGAGCGGCTTCCGCACGCCTTGCTGGTGCACGGCCAGCAAGGCATTGGCAAACGCGACCTGGCGCTGCATTTCGCCCAGGGGCTGCTGTGCGATACGCCACGGCCCGACGGCCAGCCCTGCGGCGCGTGCTCCGCCTGCCATTGGTTCAGCCAGGGTAACCATCCGGATTTCAGCGTGGTGCGTCCCGAGGCCATGGAGGCCGCGGGAGAGGCCGAGACCGATGAAAGCGGTAAGAAAAAAGCACCGAGCAAGGTCATCCGCATGGAGCAGGTGCGGAACCTGATCGAAACGGTCGGCATCGGCACCCATCGCGCCGGCCTGCGCCTGGTGGTGGTCTATCCGCTGGACGCCTTGCAGCATGAGGGCGCCAACGCCTTGCTCAAGACCCTGGAGGAGCCGCCGCCGTCCACTGTGTTCCTGCTGGTGACCGATCGGCTGGACCGCGTCCTGCCCACCATCCTGTCGCGCTGCCGCCAGTTTTCCGTGCAGCGGCCCACGCCCGCCGATGCACTGGCCTGGCTGCGCAGCCAGGGCGTTGCCGACGCCGAGGCGCAGCTGGCGCTGGCCGGCGGATCGCCGCTGACGGCGCTGCATGCCGCCGAGGCGGAAGAACAACCCATGCAGCGCTG
>NZ_JARJLM010000135.1 GCF_029335485.1 Cupriavidus basilensis | reverse complement strand
ATGCCGCGCGTTTTCCCGAGGCGGTGGCGGCCCTGGTCCTGCGAGGGACCTTTCTGACCGGCCGGGACGACATCCATCGGCTTTTTTCACCGCGCCACGGCGGCTCTGCCATGCTGCGGCGCGTCATGGCGCAGGGCGAGCGTGTGCCCGATGCCCGGGCCCGCCTGCTCACTGTCTCCCGTTTGTTGCAAAGTGGTACGACTGTGCCAAAACTGGACACTGCCGGACAGTGGCAGCACAGCGAACGGCGTCTGCTGGGGCTCGGGCGGACGCGGCCGGGTCGGCGGCAGCCCTGGCGCGAGCGCATGGCGATGCTGGATAAATACCGGATCCAGGCGCACTACCTGCGCCGCCGCGCCGGGCTGGGCAAGCCGGCGCTGCTGGCGGCGGCAGTGCAGATCGGCAAGCGGGACGTGCCGGTGACATTGCTGCACGGCCGCGCCGATGTGGTCTGCCGGCCGGCCAATGCGCTGCGTTTGCAGGCGGCCATGCCACGGGCGCGGCTGGTCTTGGTACCCGGCGGGCACTTGCCCGCCGGCGCCATGGCCGAGGCCCTGCGCGGCGCCATCCTCGCCTCGGGGTGGCAGCGGTGACGGACCCGGGCCGCCGCGGCTTCATGGGTGCCCTGCTGGCGACGGCGCTCGGCGGCGCGGGCCCGGCTGCCGCCGCGGGCCGCGTGGTGCTGGCCAGGCTGCAGCCGGATGTCTATGTGGCCCGTGCAGCCAATGCCGAGGTGGCGCGCGCCAACGCGGGAGAAGTGGTGCCGACGCTGGTCCACGCGACCGGCAGGGGTGTGCTGGTGGTCGACCCGGGCCCGCACCTGGGCTGGGGCAGCGGCCTGCTGGCGGCAATCCGGGCCGCGACGCCAGAGCCGGTGCGCTGGGTGGTCAACACCCATGCGCACCCGGAGAACGTGCTTGCCAACGCAGCCTTCGCGCGCTTGCGGCCGCGCCCCGTGTTCCTGGCGTCGGCCGCCACCGCCAGCCTGATGCGGCAGCGCTGCGAGGCGTGCCTGGCAAGGCTGTCGGCGCAACTGGGACCGGCCGCCATGCGCGGCACGCAGATCGTGCTGCCTGAGCCCGGCTTGCGGCATGGCGAGCGGCTGGACACCGGCGGCACCGCATGGGAGGTGCAGGTTCACGCGGCCGCGCACAGCGCATCCGATACCGTGCTGTATGCGCCGCGGCGGCGGCTGCTATGCGTGGGCGGCCTGGCCTATCGCGACCGCGTTCCGGAGATGCAGGAGGCTTCGCTGCAAGGCTGGCGGCGCGCGTTGCGTGCGCTTTCGGCGCTGCCGGCCGATATCGTGGTCGGGACCGCGGCAGGCACGCCGGCGCAGACGCTGGCGCCGACGCTGGCTTATCTCGATGCGCTG
>NZ_JARJLM010000134.1 GCF_029335485.1 Cupriavidus basilensis | reverse complement strand
CTCGGTCACGCCGGGAACGCGCGAACAAGCGGCCGCGCAGGACATCGTCCTCGTCGCAGTGAACTGGTCGAAGCTGCCGGAGGCCCTGGCCGGGTTGCCGGACTTCGGCGGACGCATCGTGATCGACGCGAACAACCCGATCGAGGCGCCGCGGTTCGAACCGGCCGAATTGCATGGCCGGACGTCGAGTGAAGCATTCGCGGACCTCGTACCGGGCGCACGCGTCGTGAAGGCGTTCAACCATCTGCCGGCGCACCGCATCTCCGACGATCCACAGGCCGAGGACGGACGCCGCATATTGTTCTTCGCGGGAGACGACGCGCATGCGAAATCGGCCGTGAGCGGACTGATAGAGCGGCTCGGCTTCTTCGGCATCGACCTGGGTTCGCTCGAAGGCGGGGGGCGGCTGGTTCAAATCCCGGGCGGACCGCTGGCGGTGCATAATCTCGTCAAATTGGGATAGCCAATGAAAGGCGCGGTATGCTGCGGCGTTCACACAAGAACTCGGGCATTCCCCACGAGTGGCTGCGGTCACCCCGATGCCGAGTTCGCGTAAGATCCCTCCGGGTCGGTACCTGCCGTCCGCGAAGGCAGGTCGCCATGGTCGGAAACCGACCCTCCACGGTCGTTATTTGGTTCTTTCACTCGGACATTGGAAAGTCGGCTCTACCGTTGGAAGCCGCCATTGACCACGCGTTCACCGCAACGGCGGTTGGGGTGGGCGGCCATCGGCTAGGGGCGCGGGCATATTGCGTCGGGCCTCGATCCGACCGACAAGCCCAAGCCTCATCGCGGTAGTATGGCAAGACCCCATACAAGGCGCGGTTTCGCGGAGCCTGGATGACATCGCCCCTGCCCCCCGTTTTCCTGCTGGACGCCCTTCTGCGCGGCATGCTGCTGGCGCTGCTGGCCTTGCTTGCCAGGGCGTTCGGGCGTGACCGGCCGGCCCTGCCGGCCGTGCGGGCGGGCCTGGCGCTGGCCGTTGGACTGGCCGTGCAGACTGCAGGGGCGATGCCGTGGTTCGAGCAGGCGGCGCCACGGCTGCTCCAGGCGCCAATCGTTGCCATATCGGTCGGCAATGCCGTGCTGTTCTGGATTTTCGTGCAGGCGTTGTTCGACGACGCCTTTGGCTTCAGGCCGATTCACGCGCTTGCGTGGGGCGCGGCCGCCGGGCTCGGCGGGCTGAACTGCGCGGTATTCGCACACAGCGGCACGGCAATCGCACCGTTCACGATGGGCTTGCAACGCGCGGTACCGCTGCTGTTCGCCCTATTGACCGTGCAAGCTGCGGTGGATGGCTGGCGTGTCGATCTGGTTGAAGGCCGTCGGCGCTTGCGTGGCTTCATCGTGGTCGCCGGCGTCGCCTATACGCTGCTGCAACTCGCCGCGCGGCTCGCCTCAAGTGGCGGCCGCCTATCGGCGGCGGGCGCCACGCTCGATACGGCGATGCTGCTATGCATTGTTGCGCCACTGGCATTCTCGATGCTG
>NZ_JARJLM010000133.1 GCF_029335485.1 Cupriavidus basilensis | reverse complement strand
ACCCGACCAGCAGCAATGCCACCGCGCCCGCGGCCACCCCGGCCAGCCGGAACTCGACCGGCAGCATGGAATTGTCGGCGGCGTACTTGAGCAGGAACGCCACGCCGAAAAAGAGGATCAGGATGCCGGCCCGGACCACGCTGTTGCCGCCCAGCAGCCAGTCGCGCGCGGCGGACACCGCGCGTTGGATGAAGTCGGGCTCCGTTGGCAGGAGCGGGGACGAGAGCGGAGGCTGCTCGCGCGGCGCGGATTGCTGCGCGGCGGCCGGCACCACAACCGCTACGGGCACCGGGACCGGCACGGTAAGGGATGGCGCCCGGACTTCGGCCGCCGTGGCGGATTCCGGCTCGGGGATCGACACCAGGGCCGGCGCTGGCACCGGGGTGGCTATCGCATCCGGCGAGACTTCCGGGAATCCTTCCGCTGGCGCGGCCGGTACCGCGGCCCCGCCGCGCACGTACGCCAGTTCGCGCTTCAATGTGGCCAGTTCCTGCTCGAGACGCGCCACGCGGGCCTCGAGCGGCAACGCCGGCGGCGGGTCCGCCGCCTCGCCATCGAAGCGGGGCCGCACCGGCCTGTCGCTGACCATCCAGCCAAAGCCGAATCCCAGTACGGCACCGGTAAGGGCGCCGCCAAAGCCTGCCGCCACTGCGCCTAGCAGCAGGCCGATCACCGCGAATATCCAGCGCATCAGATGAGATTTCGCCAAAGAGGGTTGGGTAGGCGGCGACCCGTGGCGCGTATTGTATTGATGGCCACGAAAATCCGCCCGCGGGATGCTCGCCCAGTGTAGCGCGAGGTCGATTTTTTCAGGCGATGCGGGCCGGCCGGGCGGTCACTCCTCGTCGCCATCGCTATGGATGTTGATCACGTGCCGGGCCTCGAACCAGAGCGGCATGCCGGGCGCCATTTCCTCCGTGCAATAGGGCTGGTTGTCGAGTTCGCCGCTGTAGAGATCGCCCTCGCGCCCGGTGACGGCGACCCACATGCGTTCCACGTGCTGCTCTTCGCGATCCTGCTCGTCGGTGGTGACGATGCGGAAGATCAGCTTCACCAGCTGGCCCGCCTGCAGCGCCTGCCGGGCTTCGAGCGGCGGCACCCAGAACGTCTCCGGGTGCGCCTCGCCGATCGCCTCGCCGTCATCGAGCTGCCAGCCGTCTTCTTCGATGGTCGCCAGTCGTTGGTCCATGTCCATCCTCGCAAATTCGTTCTTCACGGCCCGCATCGTAGCAAATGCACCAGGCGGTCGCGCACACGCGACATGCCGTGCGCGCCGCTTTAAGATGGCAGTTCGAAGGAGAACTCAGAAATGGCAGCAGACAAAAAAGCGGCACAGGCGGCACGCCAGCGTTGTGGCTGGTGCGGCACGCTGGAAGACTATTGCCACTACCACGATCACGAATGGGGCTTCCCCGTCGACGACGACCGGCGGCTGTTCGAGAAACTATGCCTCGAAGGTTTCCAGGCCGGCCTGAGCTGGCTCACGATCTTGCGCAAGCGGGAGGCTTTCCGGCGCGCCTTCGCCAACTTCGAGATCGACAAGGTGGCCCGCTTCGGCGAGCGCGATATCCAGCGCCTGCTCGGCGACGCCGGCATCGTGCGGCACCGGGGCAAGATCGAGGCCGCCATCAACAATGCGCAGCGCGCCCGCGAACTGCTCGAGAACGAACCGTCGCTGGCCGCCTACTTCTGGCGCTTCGAGCCCGATCCCGCCAGCCGGCCCCGGCTGCTGACGCCGGAAGTCCTGCGCACCATGGCCATCTCGCCCGAATCCACCGCGCTGTCCAAGGACCTGAAGAAACGGGGCTGGCGCTTTGTCGGCCCCACCACGATGTACGCGCTGATGCAGGCCATGGGCCTGGTCAACGATCACCAGGAAGGCTGCACGACCCGCGAGGAAGCCCTGCGGGCCCGCAGGGCATTCAAGGTGCCGCGTTGAGATGACGTATACCGGCGGCGGAAGCATTGCCGCGGTATACGGCAACGGCCAAGCCCGCCGAGGGCGGCAGCGTATACGCGAGCCGCCGACGCGATGGTGCGCGGTATACGCCGCCGCGAATCGAAAAGACCTCTGTGCGTATACGTCCCGCAATGGTTTCCTTATGTCTTTCTGTATTGTTTACGTATACAAATATAGTAGTAGTAGGTAAACGCGGGCCAATTCCGTGGATAAGTCGTTTTTTCCCTTTCCGCTCAAGGGCTTGCGAACAAGATAAGCCCTGGGGATTGCCCTGGGGTCATGGGATATCCCGGGCGGGTATACGCGACGCGCCAAAACGGCCGTGGACTTGTACGTATACGCCCCACACCTGGCCCCCAGCCGAGGCACAGCTTTCCTGCCTGCTTATCCCCAGGGTTTTGCACAGCCAGTTATCCACAGCGTGAGGTGCTGCTCGCCGCCCGGCGGCGGTTAACCTGCCTGTTGGATTTCCCTTGCAGGAGCGGCCCTCCCATCCCGTGGCTACCCGGCTTCAGTCTCTCCGAAACGCCCGTCGCTGGTCTTGCAGTCCTCGCGATCACGGAGGACGCTGGCCGACTGACTGAAATGCGCGCCTTGCCGAGGCGCGCAACAGTGCGGGCAGGCCATGCCGGCCACGCGCCCTTTCCATCGGCACGCTCCCGTTTCATCCCCGTGACAAGGGACCGGCCTCGTGGATTAAACCTGCTCCCACTTTTGGCCGGCGGCCCTAGTGCTTCTGGCGACTGTCGCCCTCGTGCATATTCGCCAAATAATGCTCGCACAAAGATGAAAACGCAGCAGTGATACACGGCATGGAAGGAATGCGGAACAGGCGTGGAGCATGCAGCCGGAGGGGCCTGTCGGCCCTGGCGGCAACTGCGGAGTAGAACCAATAAGTATTTGGAGATCCGGCCCGCCGCGATACAAGGCACTGCGCGGCGCGGCGGAATTGGGCGGGAAGAACAGGACATGCATGGCCGGCGACGATCCGGTGCGGTCTTGATATCTGGTCGATTTCAGCAAGGTCATGTTCAGGCAGGCCGGTTTGCCTCGTTGCGTAGCGACGTAGCCATCCGGCCTGCCCTTTGGTGGTCGCTTCCCTGGATTCATGGCATTGGTGCCGGCAAGGATATGCCGCCTGCCAAGGGGGACGCTCTGTTTGCAGCAGCGCAACGGGGGAAACAAAACGTGAAGGCATCCCAGCAGAGCCGGAAGCGATTGCGGACCACGCTCAAGGCCACAGCCCTGCTGCTGGCGTTGTTCGCCCGCGAGCATTGCGCCGCCGAGACGGCAGCACAGGCTGCACCGCGTGCGCAGCCAGCCGCCCGCATGGCACAGCCTGCACCGGCTAGCGGCAGGGAGCAGCTCCGGGAGCGCATCTTCGCCCTGGCCGAAGCGGGCTCGCCGAAGCTGGCGCTGGAACAGGCGGCCACGCATCCGGACGTATTCGCGCCCCGCGACCTGCTGCTGCTGGAGCACCTCGTCGTTGCCCAGCAGATCCGCTGGGCTCGGCAGCAAGCCAGCGCGTCCAATGATCCGGATCGCCTGGTTCCCGCCGACGGCGCCCTCGCCGCGGCCGATGCGCTGCTGGTCAGGATTCCCGCCGGCGACGAATACGACGGGGTCAGGCGCGCAGCCCAGGCCGACCGGATGACCGCGCTGTCCGTGCGCGGCCGCATGAAGGAAGCCACCGCGCTGTACGAGCAGCTCTCGCTGGCGCCGGAGCCACTGCCGGCCGCGGCCTATGTCGCCGCTGGCGATGCCTACGCCTATCTTGAAAAGCCCGATCTCGCCGAACACGCCTACAAACAAGGCTTGCAGAGCGTGGTCGAGCCGCTGAAGCAAACCACCGAGCCCTATGCGCTATCGCTGCCGGCGGTGCAGGAAAGCCTGTTCTTCGCCTACCTGGACCAGGGGCATTACGAAGAGGCGCGCGAACTGGTCGCGACGATGGCGCGCAACACACCGTCGCATACCGACCTGTCCGAAGACGCCGACAAGATCAATCCGGAGTACGGGCGCGTCAAGAAACTGCAGGCGCAATACCTGCTCTATACCAATCACGTGCAGGAGGGCCTGGAAGCACTGGATGCGCTGCGCAAGGATGCCCCCTTCGATCCCTCCTTCCTGACCGCGCGCGCCGACGGCTCGCTGGTGCTGGAGCGCCCCTACGCCTCCCAGAGCATCTACCGGCAAGCGCAGGCCGATCACCCCGGCGACATCGAAAGCCTGGTGGGGATCGGCAAGAGCGCCCTGCAGTTGTATCAGTACGACCAGGCCAAGGCGGTTGCCGCGGCCTTCGACGGCAACTTCCCCGACAACAACAGCGTCATGAATTTCCAGCGCGACTACCACGTCTACGAGCGTCCGCAGCTGATCATCGACGCCATCGGCGAACGTGGCAACGCCGTGCTGGCAGACCAGGCCTGGGGCGTCGACACGCGCCTCTACTCGTCGCCGCTGGCCGAGTACTGGCGTGTCTTCGCGCACCAGTACTCGGGGCGCGCCGACACCGCCGACGGCCAGAGCGTGAGCCGCGTGCGCAACGGCATCGGCGGCGACTACCGGCGCGACGGCTGGGAAGCCTCCGCCGAAGTGCACCAGTCCGCGGGCGGCAACGGCAAGACCGGCGGCACCGGCACGCTTGCCTTCCGGCCCAACGATCACTGGCGTTTCGGCGCCAGTGCCGACTCCGACGACAACGCACTGCCGTGGAAGGCCTACCAGGTTGGCGTCACCGGCCGCACCGCCCGCGCCAGCGCGCGCTATTCGCAGGACGATGCCCGCTACTTCAACGTGATGTATGGCGTATCGCGCTACAGCGACACCAACCTGCATCAGGAATGGGAGGGCACCTGGTACCAGCGGCTGATGAACCAGCCGCGCCACCAGGTCTCGATCTGGCTCGATGTGGGCTCCACCAGCAACAACCTGAACAACACTGCCTACTTCAACCCAAGGCGCGACTACACCGCGCAGCTGCGCACCATGTACCAGTGGACGCCATGGCGCTACGCCGAAAAGTCATTCAGCCAGCGCGTGTACGCCACGGTGGGCGGATACAAGGAGGACGGCTTTGGCGACAGCATGCTGTGGGAGGTTCGCCTGGAGCAGTACTGGCAGCTCGGCCGCAAGGCCTCGCTGACCTACGGCGTCGGCGTCGGCAGCAAGCGCTACGACGCCACCCGCGAAACGTCGAAGCTGATCTACGTCAACCTCAACATTCCCCTATAGGCCATCATGAGCAAGCTGAATCGCCGAACATTCATCGGACTCGCCGGCGCTTTGTCGGTGTCCCATAGCGTTCATGCAGGCTATGTCCTGTCCTTGCTGCCGCCGCGGGATCGCGACGACGGACTGACCTTCCGCGTGCTGGCGTTCCACGATATCCGCGACGACCTGCGCGCGGATGTGGGAACCGTGGGAGATACCTGCGCGATCAGCACCGCCACCCTGAACAATATCTTCGCCTGGCTCACGGGCAACGACTTCCATCCGGTCAGCATCGACCAGATCGTCGCCGCGCGCAACGGCGGCCCGCTCCTGCCGCCGCGCGCCGTGCTGCTGAGCTTCGACGATGCCTACAAGAGCCAGTACATCAAGGCCTTTCCGCTGCTGCGGCAGTACAACTATCCCGCCGTGATCGCGGTGGTGTCGCGCTGGACCAATACACCGCGGGACGAGCCGGTCCGTATCAGCCATAGGTCGGTGATGGCGCCGGGCTACTTCATGAGCTGGGACAACCTGCGCGAGATGGCAGCGTCCGGTCTGGTGGAAATCGCTTCGCACACGCACGATATGCACCACGGCGCGGTAGCCAATCCCCAGCGCAATGAGTTGCCGGCAGCCAGCACGCACCTGTACTTTGCCGACCTGAAGCGCTATGAAACCGACCAGGAGTACGAAACCCGGGTCGGTGCCGACTTGAAGCAGTGCTCCGACCTCATCGAGGCCAACACCGGCGTCCGGGTGCGCTCGATGGTCTGGCCCTACGGCATGTATAACGCGGCGCTGATCGGCGTCTCGCACAAGCTCGGCATGCGCGTCCACTTCACCCTGGACGACGGCCCCAACACGCCCGATGTGCCGTTGACCAAGATCAGGCGCCTGCTGGTCTCCTATGACTGGGATGCCGGCGTCATGATGGGCCAGTTCCGCCAGCAATCGGCTTATCGCGGGGATAACCAGCCGGTCGAACGGGTCGTCAATGTCTCGCTCGACGATGTGTACGATCCCAATCCCGATCGCCAGGAGGCCCGGCTGTCCCGGCTGCTCGACCGGATCAAGGATCTCGAACCGAAATCGGTCTACCTGCAAGCCTATTACGACCCCGACGGCAGCGGCACCGCCCAGGCGCTTTATTTCCCGAACCGCCACCTGCCGGTGCGCTCCGACCTGTTCTCGCGCGCGGCCTGGCAACTGATCACCCGCGCCGGAGTCCAGGTCTATGCGGCGCTGCCCGTGCTTGCCTACCGGCTTCCCGCAAGCCATCCGGCGTCGGACCGGCGGGTCGCGACGGTGGCGGGCGCGCCCGCGACGCCCTTCGATCCGCGCCAGCGGCAACGGCTCAGCCCCTTCGACCCGCTCGCCCGCAGCGTGATCCGCGATATCTACTACGACCTGGGCAGGTACACCAGCCTGAACGGCATCGTGTTTGGCGAGGACGCGAGCCTGAGCGATGTCGAGGATGCCAGCGACGCGGCGCTGGCCGCCTACGCCGACTGGGGGCTGCCGCGCGAGCTGGCGACGATTCGCGCCAACCCGGACCTGCTGCAGCGATGGTCGGACGCCAAGCTCCGGCACCTGATCGACTTCACGCGCCAGCTGGCGGAAGTGGTCAAGGACTACCAGGGCGGCGGCAATGTGCTGACCGTGCGCAGCCTGGCTGCGAGCGCGGTGCTGCGTCCCGATGCGGGCATGCGCCTGGCCCAGGACATCGACGCGTTCGCGGCGCACTACGACTTCGTCAACCTGATGGCCTATGCCGATGCCGGAGGCGCGCCGCCTTCGGCGGCCTGGCTCGAGGGCCTGGTGCGCGCCGTGGCCGGGCATCAGGGCGCGCTGCCGAAGACCGTCTTCGCACTGCAGACGCTCGACGCCCGCACCCAGGCGCCGATCGCCACCGCCGCGCTGCGCGAGCAGATGCAGCGCCTGCGCGCGGCTGGCGCGAAACACCTCGGCTACTGCCCGGACCAGTTCATGGTGAACCAGCCGGACCTGGCGGTGCTGCGGGATGTCATGTCCATGCAGAACCTGGTGCGGCCTTTCAGCCGAAGGAAGGTCTAAGCCTGGGTTCAGGCCCATGTCCAGAGCCAGCAAAAGAGATAGGCGGGAAAAATCATGAAGAGCACGGCAAGCCTGATTTCGAATTTCGTCTTTTACTATCCGCTGTTCATGTCGTACCTATGGATGACCGGTGGCCTGCTCCACTACTTCCTGATCGAGCGGAAAGAACGCAAGAAGACGCGGGCCGACGCGCTGCTCGATTGCCCGAAGGTCTCGGTGATCGTGCCCTGCTTCAACGAGGAAGACAACGTGCGCGAGGTGATCGCGAGCCTGGCCGAACTGCGCTATCCGAACTACAACATCATCGCCGTCAACGACGGCAGCCGCGATGCCACCGGGGAGATCCTCAACGAGCTGATCGACCAATACCCCCAACTGCTGGTGATCCACCAGAGCAATAACGAAGGCAAGGCCATCGGCCTGACCACCGCGGCCATGCTGACCGATGCCGAGTACCTGCTGTGCATCGACGGCGACTCGCTGCTCGACCGCGAGGTGATCGGCTGGATGCTGCGCCACTTCCTGCGCGACCCGGGGGTGGGCGCCGTTACCGGCAACCCGCGCATCCGCACCCGGACCTCGCTGCTGGGCCGCATGCAGGTTGGCGAGTTCTCGTCCATCGTGGGCCTGATCAAGCGGACCCAGGAAATCTACGGCCGCCTGCTCACGGTGTCCGGCGTGATCTGCATGTTCCGCAAGAGCGCGCTGCGCGGCGTGGGCTACTGGAGCCCCGACATGCTGACCGAGGATATCGATATCAGCTGGAAGCTGCAGGTCAATGGCTGGCGGCTGCATTTCGAGCCGCGCGCGCTCAGCTGGATCCTGATGCCGGAAACGCTCAAGGGCCTGTTCAGGCAGCGCCTGCGCTGGGCGCGGGGCGGCATCCAGGTATTGCAGAAATACGCGGCGCCCATCGTCACCAGGCACGAACCGATGATGTGGCCGATCTTCCTCGAGTATTCGATCAGCGTGATCTGGGCCTACTGCATGCTGTTCACGCTGGTCATGACGGCGGCGACGGCGCTGTTCGACCTGCCCGAGGCCTGGCGCTTCGCCAGCCTGCCGCGAGGAGCGGGTGTCATTCTCTTTCTGACCTGCTGCGCGCAGATCCTGGTCGGCTGCCTTATCGATCGCCGCTACGACACCAGGCTGCTGCGCTACGCCATGGACACGATCTGGTACCCGGTCGCGTTCTGGACCATCAGCATGGTCGCCTCGGTGATCGCCCTACCCAGCGTGCTGCTGCACCAGCGCCGCACGCGTGCAAGGTGGATCAGCCCCGACCGCGGCATCCGCGAGGACGCGACCGCGTCAACGCCGCCAAGGTCGCCTGCGCCTGCATCGCCCCATGTCGGGCAGTTTGAAGAGCATTCTGGAGGAGGAGTGAGACATGAGAGAGCCCATCATTGACGCATCCAACGCCACCCTGCAGCAGTATCTGCAGCACCATGCGCGCGGCAAGGCGATTCGACGATATCTCTGGTATCGGCTGGCGCGGCCCCTGCTGCTGGCAGGCATCTGGGTGGCGGCCGCGTACTACATCCACTGGTGTGTGGCGTCTGCGGGAAGCACCGAGCTCTCGCTCCGGGAGGTCATTCCCGATGCCCTGGCCGTCCTCGGCATTGGCCTGACGCTAACGCTGTGGGCCCTGGCGCGCCGCATCGGGACCAGCGTGTCCCAAGCGAGGCAGCCAGCCCGGGCTGCGCCGGCCTCGACGCTCGACCTGGCCAAGGATGTGGTGCTCTCGGTGGGCACGGGCCGTCGCCTGATGGCGTATCACGACGACGACGGCCTGGTTTCGCACGTCGCGCCACTACAGCAAGAGCTGGCCTGACCGGCACCGGCGCCCCGGTCCCTCGGGCACCGATGTGGACAGGCCGCGCCATCCTGCCTGCTCGGTCACGGTGGAGTAGCCATGCGCCCCCTCGCCATCCTGCGTGGCGTTGCCGTGATGCTTGCCGGCGCGTTGCTG
>NZ_JARJLM010000132.1 GCF_029335485.1 Cupriavidus basilensis | reverse complement strand
GTAAGGGCCCTGGCTGAGGCCGCCCTGGCGGGTCGTGGAGAGCGCGCGCACCCGGACCGGCGCAGGCCAGTCGGGGACCAGCCACGGCGCCTCAGTCGTCATCGCCGTACTCCCATACGCCGTCCTCGCCCTCCTCCCAGCCGTCATCCTCGTCCTCGTCGCCGACACGGTCGAAATCGAGTGCGTCGATCAGGGCCTGCAGGTCGGCCGGCGGCGGCGCTTCCCAGTGCACATGCTTGCCGGTGACCGGATGCACCAGCCCGAGCCGGAACGCGTGCAGCGCCTGGCGGCCCAGCGGCACCGGCAGCGGCGCCTTGATCGCGGGGCGCTGCCCGCGCTGGGTAGCGGCGCGATGGTAGACCGGATCGCCCACCAGCGGATGGCCGATCGACTCGAAATGCACGCGGATCTGATGAGTGCGGCCGGTCTCCAGCTGGCACATCACCATCGAAACATGGCCACGCCCGAGCGGCACCGTGCCCAGGGTGCGGAAATGGGTCCGCGAAGGCTTGCCGCTGTTGGTGAGCACGATCGCCATGCGGATCCGTTCGCGCGGATCGCGGCCGATCGGCGCATCGATGGTGCCCGACTCGGGCGTGACGCCCCACACCAGCGCCAGGTAGCTGCGCTTGACGGTGCGCGCCTGCAACTGGCGCACGAGGTCGGTCTGGGCGGTGAGCGTGCGCGCCACCACCATCAGCCCGGAAGTCTCCTTGTCGAGCCGGTGGACGATGCCCGCGCGCGGCAGGCCCGAGGCCTCGGGATAGCGGTGCAGCAGGCCGTTCAGCACAGTCCCGCCCCAGTTGCCGGCGGCGGGATGCACCACCAGCCCGGCGGGCTTGTCGATGACCAGCAGCGCCGCGTCTTCGTGCACCACCTCCAGGGCCACGTCTTCAGGCACAAAGGCGCGCGACTCGGGTGGCGCCTGCGGCCTGACCGCAACGCGCTCGCCCATTTGCACGGAATCGCGCGAGCGGCGCACCGCGCCGTCCACCAGCACCGCGCCGCTCTCGATCCATTGCTGCAGGCGGCTGCGCGAGAAGCCATTGAGGTGGCGCGCGAGCAACTTGTCGAGCCGCTCGCCATGTGCCGCGCTGTCGACTTCGAACTCCACGGGTTGCATTTCCAACTCGATCGCGGATGCCTCCGCGCCTGCCTCCAGGCCGCCTGGCGCGGCCACATCGATCAGGTCTTCTAGGTCCTCCACCTCGTTCAAGATGTCGGCTGAATCGGCAGCTTGCTGCTCGATGCCCTTGGCGGCGGTTTCCGGCAAGGGGCTTGGGCTATAATGCTTGACGCTATTTTTCATCCGGGATACGTTGCCCATGCAATTGATGAGCATGAAGCGCGCCAGCTGGCGCGCAAGAATTGGAGCGATTCTGCTCGCAGGCGGCTGCGTCATGCTGTCGGCATGCGGCCTGCTGTCGGATCAACCAGACGAAACTGCCGGCTGGTCGGCTAACAAATTATATTCGGAAGCCAAGGACGCTCTCGATTCCGGTGACTTTACCCGTGCGGTGAAGCTCTATGACAAGCTTGAAGGCCGCTATCCCTTTGGCCGTTATGCGCAGCAGGCGCAGATCGATAGCGCCTACGCCAGCTACAAGGACGGCGAAACCGCCGCCGCGCTGGCTTCGGTCGACCGTTTCATCCAGTTGCATCCGAATCACCCGAACGTGGATTATGCCTTCTACCTGAAGGGTCTGATCAACTTCAATGACAACCTGGGCTGGCTTGGCCGCTTTTCCGGCCAGGACCTGAGCGAGCGCGACCCCAAGGCCGCGCGCGCGGCGTATGACGCGTTCAATACGCTGGTCACGCGCTTCCCGGATAGCAAGTACACGCCGGATTCCGCAGCGCGCATGCAGTACATCGTGAACTCGCTGGCACAGCACGAAGTCCACGCGGCACGCTACTACTACCGCCGCGGCGCATACCTGGCCGCCGCCAACCGCGCCCAGCAGTCGCTCAAGGACTATGACGGCGCGCCGGCCAACGAGGAAGCGCTGTACATCATGATCCGCTCGTATGATTCGCTGGGCCTGAAGGACTTGCGCGACGACACCGCCCGCGTGATGGAAAAGAACTTCCCCAACAGCGATTTCATCAAGTATGGGCAACGCCGCAAGGACAAATCCTGGTGGGAAGTGTTCTGAACCGCAGGCTGCGTTGCTG
>NZ_JARJLM010000131.1 GCF_029335485.1 Cupriavidus basilensis | reverse complement strand
GCCTCCTGGCCCCGGTATTTGCGCGCGATGTCGGCAAAGCTGGGCCCCACCCGCTTGCTGTCCGCCGCGTGGCAGGCCGTGCACTGGTACTGGCCAGCCAGCTTCGCCCCCGCCGCTTCGGCCGGGCCGGCGGCCGCGGGCGCGCTGGCGGTGCCGCCGGTTGCCACGCCCCGCGTGGGCCCGAAGGTGCGCTGCTGCGCTGCCAGGTCGCCATGGGCGTCGCGGGCATAGGCCGGCATGGCCGACACCACCTTCACCGTGGCGGCACAATCCTTCATGCAGGCTGCGTTGCGCGTATCCGGCTGGCCGCGCCCCGGCCACAGGCCGTGTTCCAGGGTCATGCCATTGCGGTTGGGCATCTTCTGTTGCACCGCGGCAATATTGTCGTCCGACAAGGTGAAGTCCGCCGGCACGATATCGCCCAGGTTGAGCAGGTAGGCCGTGACCGCATAGACCTCGCCGGGCGACAGGCTGCGCGGCGCGTTCCACGGCATCGCGCGATGGATGTAGTCCCACAGCGTGCTGACGGTGCTGACCTTCATCAGCGTGGTGCGGTACGGCTGGTTGCCGGTCAGCGAGGCCACCCGTCCGCGTTTGATGTCCTCGGCGGTGGTGCCGCCGACGATGGGCGAGAACACCTCGTTGGATTCGCCGAAGTCGCCGTGGCAGGAGGCGCATTTGGCATCCCAGACGGCCTGCCCCTGCGACACCGTGCCGCTGCCCTTGGGCAAGCCCTGGAAATCCGGCCGTACGTCGATATCCCAGGCACGGACCTCGGCCGGGGTGGCGGTGCGGCCCAGCGCGGCGCGCGCGGTTTCGGCCGGCGAAGCGGCACTGGCCTGCGCGGCCAGCAGCGCCATGCCGGCAGCCATCAGCCCTGCGCGCGCGCCCTCAATCCACGTGGACATTGGAGACCTCGCCGCTGTCGGATACCTGCCAGCTCTGGATGGCATTGTTGTGGTAGATCGAACGCGAGCCGCGCACCGCGCGCAATTGCGCCAGCCGAGGCTGCACATAGCCGGTCTCGTCGATGGCGCGGCTTTGCAGGATCGCGGGGGCGCCGTCCCAGACCCAGTCCAGGTTGAAACGTGTCAGGCATTTGGAGAGCACCGGCGTCTCCAGCCGCGCGCTGCGCCAGTTGCGCCCGCCGTCGACGGACACATCGACCCGCTTGACCCGCCCGCGCCCGGACCAGGCCAGCCCGCTGACGTTGTAGAAACCGCGCCCCACCATCTGCTGCCCGCCCGAGGGCGTGGTGATGACCGACTTGCATTCCTGGATCGAGGTGTACTGGCGCAGCATGCCGTCGGGCATCATGTCGACGTAGTGCACGGTCTCGTCCTTGGTGTTCCACGGCTGGTCGCCCAGCTCCAGCCGGCGCAGCCACTTGACCCACGACACGCCCTGCACGCCAGGCACCACCAGCCGCAGTGGATAGCCGTTCTCGGGACGCAGCATCTCGCCGTTCATGCCCCAGGCGACGATGATCTCGTCGGCCAGCGCCATCGGGATGGTGCGTGTCATGCCCGAACCGTCGCCGCCTTCGGCGAGCAGATAGCGCCCGCGCCGGAAGTCCGCGCCGGCGTCGTCGAGCAGGACCTTGAGCGGCACGCCGGTGAACTCGCAGCACGACAACATGCCGTGCGTGTATTGCACGGTGGGCACCGCCACGTTGCCCCACTCCATGCCGGTGTTGGCGCCGCATTCGATGAAGTGCATGCGCGATACCGCCGGCAGCCGCATCAGGTCGTCCATGGTGTAGACGCGCGGCGCCTTCACCATGCCATTGATCATCAGGCGGTGGCGGGCCGGATCGATATCCTGCCAGCCCTGGTGGTGGCGCTCGAAATGCAGGCCGTTGGGCGTGATGATGCCGAAGAAACCCTGCAGCGGCGCGAAGGCCACGGAGGCGGCGGACACCCGCGTCAGCCCCGGCGACTCGCGGCGCACAAGGTTCTTCTCGTAAGCGGAAGGCTGGCCGTAGGGATGCGCGGCAACCGGCTGGCCAAGCGTGGTGGCCCAGGGTTGCGGCTTGAGGATGGCTTCGTCGCCGTCGCCTGCGGGTGCGGTATCCGCGCCGCGCGCCCTGCCCACAGCGCCGGCGGCAAGCGCGGTCGCGGCGCCCAGGAAGCTCTGGCGCAGGAAAGCACGGCGCGGGCTGTCCGGCGCGCCCAGGCCGTGCTGCGCGATGTCCCGCTGCTGCGATGCGCTGACGAAATGCTCCGGCGCACGCACGATGCGCCCAGGGCGGCTCTGGTCCGGCACTGCGGTCTCCTCCGGCTCGCTCGTCCGGCAGCAAGTGCCGTCGGCCAGCCTGTTGTCGGCCGGCGTCCGCGCATGCGGACTGCCGCCGTAAAACCTGCGTGCGAGCGTGGAGCCGGTGCCGCCGTCCGCCTTGCCTTAGCGGCCTTGGCGGGCGCGGCGGCGCGGCGCGGGGGCTGGCTGCGGCATGAAGCGGTCGACCATGCCCACGGGCAAGGCGCTCTCCTCCAGCCGGCTGGCCACCTGCACGCAGACCGTGCGGCACAGCTCCACCACGCTCTCGTCCTCGATCGCGTAGAAGACCAGGTTGGCTTCCTTGCGGCGTGACAGCACGCCTGCGCGGTACATCGCCGTGAGATGCCTGGAGACATTGGTCTGCGACGATCCCACCGTCTCCACCACGGTGCCCACCGGTTTTTCGCCATCGCACAGCGCGTGCAGGATCTTCAGCCTGGTGGGCTCCGCCAGCAGGCTGAAATACCCCGACACCTTCTCGAACACGCGATCCATCTCGTCCATGCCGTTCAATATATTCGTATATGCGTAATTGCGCATATAGTGTTTACCCCTTTGTGCGGCGCAGCCGAACTGGTGCCGGCCTGCTATCGCGGGAGCCTATGCAAGGCGCATCCACATTGCGCGCCTTGCACGTCACCGCGCGGTGTTGCGATATGCCTTCAGCCCAGCATATCGCTCCAGATCGCATCCGCCCACGCCTGTGCATAAGTGGCTTCCAGCGCGTTCGGTGCCGCTGACAGTCCTCCTGCGCCGGCCACCGTGACCATGGTCTGTTGCGCGGCATCGTAGCGATGCACGCTGGCGACGTGGATCGCTTCGCGCCCCGAGGTAAAGCTGTAGCAGGTGTTGTTGTACAGCGGCTCGGGGTTCGGCGCCTGTCCGGCCAGCAACGACACGATGGCGGCTGCGGCCACCTTGCCGTGCTGGTTGGCCATATGGCCGGATTTAGGCATCAGCGGGGCGATCTGGATGGCGTCGCCGAGCACATGGATATCCGGCGCGGCCTTCGACTCGAAGGTGAGGAAGTCGACTTCGCACCAGCGGCCGTTGGCGGTGGCCAGCCCGCTTGCCACCGCAATGGCGCCGGCGCGCTGCGGCGGCAGCACGTTGAGCACGTCGGCGCGCTCGTCGTCCTGTACCTCGAACTTGAGCGTGCGCGTGGCGGGGTCCACGTCGACGGTGTTGTATTGCGGCCGGTACTCGATCATGCCCTGGTAGCGTGTGGCCCAGACCTGCTTGAACAGCGCGCCTTTGGAGGTGACGTCGGGATTGGCGTCGAGGATCAGCACCTTGCTGCGGGGCTTGGCTTGCTTGAAATAGTCCGCGACCAGGCAGGCGCGCTCATAGGGGCCGGGCGGGCAGCGATACGGGGCAAGCGGAATGGTGATGGCAAAGGTGCCGCCGTCCGGCATGGCCTCGAGCTGCCGGCGCAGGCCCACGGTCTGCGGGCCTGCCTTCCAGGCATGGAGGATCTG
>NZ_JARJLM010000130.1 GCF_029335485.1 Cupriavidus basilensis | reverse complement strand
CGTATCCGGCCTGGTCAAGGCCGCGCTGGCCGGGGCTTGAGCCAGGGGTGCCGTCGGGAGCCGGCGTGCTTCGCGCCTGGCCGGTACATCCGGGGCCATGAGCGTGCCCCGGCCCCGGCCGCCCGACACCCCACGCCGCGGCTGGCTGCAATCCGTTGCGTCTGCACTACAATGTAGTGTTAAGGGCCGGAAAGCGTAGTTCCGGTCACGCCTTTCATCACGATGATATTGCCGGCGCCCGGTCTCGCGGGTGGCTGTGCATGAGGACGACAAGCCGGGTGATTCCGCAATCCTTCATTCAGGACCTGCTCAACCGTGTCGACATAGTCGATGTGGTGGGCAAATACGTGCAGTTGAAGAAGGGCGGCGCCAATTTCATGGGGCTGTGCCCCTTCCACAACGAAAAATCGCCGTCTTTCACGGTCTCGCCGACCAAGCAGTTCTACCACTGCTTCGGTTGCGGCGCGCATGGCTCGGCCATCGGCTTCCTGATGGAATACTCCGGCCAGTCCTACCCCGACGCGGTGCGCGAGCTGGCGCAATCGGTCGGGCTGTCGGTGCCCGAGGAGCGTGACCGCCTGCCGGCGGCCCAGCGTGCCGAGCACCAGGCGCGCTCGCTCGCGCTGTCCGACGCCATGACCCGCGCCACCGAGTTCTACCGGCGCCAGTTGCGCAGTGCCCCGCAAGCCATCCAGTACCTCAAGGGCCGCGGCCTGACCGGCGAGATCGCCGCGCAGTTCGGCCTTGGCTACGCGCCGGACGACTGGCAGGGGCTGGAACCGGTATTCGGCAGCTATCGCGACGACGCCATCGCCGGCCCCCTGGTGGAGGCCGGCCTGATGATCGAAAACGCCGAGAAGCGCGACGCCGACGGCAAGCCGCGGCGCTACGACCGCTTCCGCGACCGCATCATGTTCCCCATCCGCAGCACCAAGGGCCAGGTGATCGGCTTTGGCGGGCGGGTGATGGGGCAGGGCGAGCCCAAGTACCTGAATTCCCCGGAGACCCCGCTGTTCAGCAAGGGCACCGAACTGTATGGCCTGTTCGAGGCGCGCCATGCGATCCGGGAAACCGGCTATGTTTTGGTGGTCGAAGGCTATATGGATGTGGTGGCGCTGGCCCAGCTTGGCTTTGCCAACGCCGTGGCCACGCTCGGCACCGCCTGCACCGCGGTGCATGTGCAAAAGCTGTTGCGGCAGACCGATGCCGTGGTGTTCTCCTTCGACGGCGACGCCGCCGGACGCCGGGCGGCGCGGCGTGCACTGGAGGCGTGCCTGCCCTATGTGGCGGACAACAAGACCATCCGCTTCCTGTTCCTGCCGGCCGAGCACGATCCGGACAGCTATGTGCGCGAGCAGGGTACCGATGCCTTTGCCGCGCAGGTGCGCGATGCCATGCCGCTGTCGCGCTTCCTGCTCCAGGTGGTGACCGAGGGGCAGGAATTGCGGCAGCCGGAAGGCCGCGCACGCGCCCAGTACGAGGCCAAGCCGCTGCTGCAGGCGATGCCCGGCGGCGGCCTGCGCCTGCAGATCGTGCGCGAACTGGCGGACGCGACCGGAACGACGCCTGCCGAGATCGAAGCGGTCTGCGGGCTGGCCAGCGACCCGGTACGGGTCGGCCGCTTCGCCCAGCCGCGGCCGCGCAGCAAGCGCCAGGCGCCGACCGGGCTGGAGCAGCGTGTGTTGCAGCTGCTGATGTGCTATCCGCAGCTCTCGGTCCGGCTCGACGCCGACAGCCGCGTGCTGCTGCTGGAGGACGAGCAGGCCGATGCCGAAGTGCTGGCGCACCTGGTGTCGGCGTGCGACGAGTTGCGGGGCGAGGTGAACTTTGCCGCCTTCAGCGAGCATCTGGCGCAGTCGCCGTACGCCGAGGTCTATGCCAATGTGCGCGTGGCGGTGCTGCGCGAAGAGATCGAAGAGGAGCCGGCGCAGCAGGAGTTCGACGCCGCCATCGCCAAGCTGCTGGCCGGGCCTTTGCGCCGCGAACTCGACAGCCTGCAGGCGTCGGTGGTCATGGGGACGGCGGACGAGGCGGCCAAGAGCCGCATGCGCTGGCTGGTCACGGAGATCAACCGCCGGCGGCAGCTGGGTTGAGGTCCGGCACGCCAAACCGGGGAGGGCGCGGTGTGACGGATAGGTTATGCGCGAATGAAGAATAAATAAGGGCTTGGCCCGGCATTGCTGAGCTTAAGCCTTGATTTTTCAGGTGAAAACCTCACCTGATGGGAAGCCGGCTAATTGTGACGTGCTACAATTACCGGTTTGGATTGCGAAATCTTTCTCTCCAGTTCTGGTGAAAGTGAGCGTGCCAATGGCAAAGGCCAAAGCAACCGAAAAGGTTTCCACTAAAGCTCCCCAATCAGGGAGCGGCAAGGCGTCCGTGACATCAGCGGCGGCTGAGAAGACAGCCGCGTCAGTCAGGACGCCAGCCCAGCCTGTGCCAGCTAAGACCGCTCGGAGCGCCAAGGCGCCCGCTGCGACCGCTTCCACCGGAACCCGCAATTCCGAAAACCCGATGCCCTCGACTTCGGCACGCGAGAGCGGCAATAGCGCCAATACGAGCGGCAAGCACGCCGCATCTGTACCAGTGAAAGGCAAGAGTATCACCGTGGCGAAACAGCAGAACACCGAAGTCGAGAGCAAGCGAACGGCAGCGACCAGCGCCAAGACCGGCAGCCCCACGGCGGGTACGACCGGGCCCGAGGCCACGCCGCATGCCACCACTTCCGCCCCCGTTGCATCCGAGCGTCCCGCCGCTCCGGCAGTCAAGCCGGAGCCGAAGAAGCGTGGCCGCAAGCCCAAGGCCGGGATGCAGCACGACGACAGCACAACAGACGACGTGACTGAAGAGCTTTACGAAGACGAGATGCCCGCTGCAGCGCCGGCGGCCGCGCCCAGGAGCGAAAAGCAGAAGGCCCGCGACCGCAAGGCCAAGGAAAAGGCCCTGCTCAAGGAGTTCGCGTCGACCCAGCAGGGCACCGAGGAAGAACTGGAAGCACGCCGCCAGAAGCTGAAGGCACTGATCAAGCTGGGCAAGTCGCGCGGATACCTGACCTACGCGGAAATCAACGATCATCTGCCGGACGACATGGTCGATTCGGAAACGATCGACACGCTGGTTGCCACGCTGAACGACATCGGGATCGCCGTCTACGAACAGGCGCCCGATGCCGAAACCCTGCTGCTCAACGACAACGCGCCGTCGGCCACCAGCGAAGAAGAGGCCGAGGAAGAGGCTGAAGCCGCCCTGTCCACGGTGGACTCCGAATTTGGCCGCACCACCGATCCCGTGCGCATGTACATGCGCGAAATGGGCACGGTGGAACTGCTCACGCGCGAAGGCGAAATCGAAATCGCCAAGCGCATCGAGGCCGGCCTGAAGGACATGGTGATGGCGATCTCGGCCTGCCCCGTCACGATCTCCGAGATCCTGGCGCTGGCCGAGCGCGTTGCCAGCGACGAGATCAAGATCGACGAGTTCGTCGATGGCCTGATCGATCCGAACGCCGACGACGTGCCCGCGGCCGCGCCCGCGCCCGTGGTGGCGGCAGCGGCCGAGGAAGAGGACCTGGAATCGGACGACGAAGAGTCCGAGGAAGACGAGGACGACGACGCCGGCGGCCTGGCTGCTTCCGCGCGCCAGCTCGAGGAACTGAAGCAGGGCGCGCTGGAGAAATTCCGCGTGATCGCCGAGCAGTTCGACAAGATGCGTCGTTCCTTCGAGAAGGAAGGCTACAAGTCCAAGGCCTACGTCAAGGCCCAGGAAGCCATCCAGAACGAGCTGATGACCATCCGCTTCACCGCGCGCAACGTCGAACGCCTGTGCGACACGCTGCGTGGCCAGGTGGACGAAGTGCGCAAGCTCGAACGCTCCATCCTGAAGATCGTGGTGGACAAGTGCGGCATGTCGCGCGCGGATTTCGTCGCCCGTTTCCCGGGCAATGAAACCAACCTCGAGTGGATCGGCACCATCATCGCCGATGGCAAGCCGTACAGCACCATCGTCGAGCGCAACGTGCCGGCCGTGCACGAGCTGCAGCAAAAGCTGATCGACCTGCAGGCGCGCGTGGTACTGCCGCTGAAGGAACTGAAGGACGTCAACCGCAAGATGAGCGAGGGCGAGAAGCGCGCCCGCGAAGCCAAGCGCGAGATGACCGAGGCCAACCTGCGCCTGGTGATCTCGATCGCCAAGAAGTACACCAACCGCGGCCTGCAGTTCCTCGACCTGATCCAGGAAGGCAATATCGGCCTGATGAAGGCTGTGGACAAGTTCGAATACCGCCGCGGCTACAAGTTCTCCACCTACGCCACGTGGTGGATCCGCCAGGCCATCACCCGTTCGATCGCCGATCAGGCGCGCACCATCCGTATCCCGGTGCACATGATCGAAACGATCAACAAGATGAACCGCATCTCGCGCCAGATCCTGCAGGAAACCGGCAACGAGCCGGATCCGGCAACGCTGGCCGAGAAGATGGAGATGCCGGAAGACAAGATCCGCAAGATCATGAAGATCGCCAAGGAACCGATCTCCATGGAAACGCCGATCGGCGACGACGACGATTCCCATCTGGGCGACTTCATCGAAGACACCAATACGCTGGCCCCGGCCGAAGCAGCGCTGCATGGATCCATGCGCGATGTGGTCAAGGACGTGCTAGACTCTCTGACCCCGCGCGAAGCGAAGGTCTTGAGGATGCGCTTCGGTATCGAAATGAGCACGGATCACACACTGGAAGAAGTCGGCAAGCAGTTCGACGTCACCCGTGAACGGATTCGCCAGATCGAAGCCAAGGCACTGCGCAAGCTGCGTCACCCAAGCCGCTCCGACAAGCTGAAGAGTTTCCTCGAAGGCAGCTGATCGGTTCGCCGGTCTGACTTCCCCGGGCCTCTAGCTCATGCCTGGTTAGAGCAGCGGACTCATAATCCGTTGGTGCCGTGTTCGACTCACGGGAGGCCCACCATTGTTGGAAAAAAGAAGCCCCGCAGGGAAACCTGCGGGGCTTCTTTTTTCTTTGTGACGTGTGGCTTCCTGCCGCGCAGCCGGTCCGACAGGGAGGGGGCGTGCCGGCTTACGCGGCGCCATCCTAGGCCCTGCGCGGCGGCCATGCCATGGACCGGCGTCCGGGCTCTCGCGGCGTGGCGCCGGGCCGGCGGTTCTTGCCGAGGGCTTAGCGCCTGCGCAGCAGCGTTTCGATGTCACCGGCCGCGCGCCTCAGCGCCGGCAAGTGGTGGCGCACGAGATGCGCTTTATCCCGGCTGCCCAGCACCATGCTGAAACCCAGCCCGGCTACCACCTTGCCCGATTCCGCGCGCAGCGGCACCGAGATGCCGGCGAAGCCATCGACCAGTTCGCTGACGAGCGTGCAATAGCCGTCGCTGCGCACCTGCTTGAGGGTGCGCGCCAGCGCCGTGCGCGAGCTGACCGTGAACGGCGTGAGCTTGCGCAGTTGTGCCGTGGCGAGATAGGCCTCGAGTGCCGCGTCGTCCAGTCCCGCCAGCAGCACGCGGCCCAGGGAGTGGGCGTAGGCCGGCATGCGGCGGCCCACGCCCATGTCGACGCGCAGGATCTGCGGCGGCTCCTCGCGCGCGACGAGTGCTACCGATTCGCCATCGAGCACGCCCAGCGAGCAGGTTTCGCCCGCTTCTTCCGACAGCGCTTTCAGGTAGGGCCCGGCCAGGCGCGGCAGGTTCATCGAGGCGAAATAGGCAAAGCCCAGGTCCATCACGCGTGGCGTGATGGAAAACTCCCGGCCATCCTGCGCGAGGTATCCATTGTGCTGCAATGTCAGCAGCAGGCGCCGCGCCGCGGCGCGGGTGACGTCAAGCTGCTCCGCCACATCCTGCACGGTGAGGCTCGATGCGCCGGAGGCAAACAGCCGCAGCAGCGCCAGTCCCTTGGTCAGCGAATCGAGCAGCTCGTCCCTTTTTTGCGGGTTGTCCTGGGGCGTGTCGGGGCTGTTCATTGGCGGAGAGTGGAGGAAATAGCGTGATTCTAGTGCGCTGAACGTACTTGCGCGATGCCGGCATGACTCCGTATGATATGCGTTTTGCGAACAAATGTTCGCAAAACGTGGTGAGACGCAACGCGGGCCAACCAGCCCGCCGCCATGCGGCCGGCGAAAAGAATACGATGGAGACAGCCATGAAGGTCATCAGCGCGCAGCAGGCCGCTGCGCTCGTGCAATCCCAATGGACCGTGGCCAGTGCCGGTTTTGTCGGGGCCGGGCATGCCGAGGCCGTGACGGAGGCGCTCGAGCGGCGCTTCCTGGACAGCGGCATGCCGCGCGACCTGACGCTGGTGTATTCGGCGGGGCAGGGCGACCAGGGCGCGCGCGGGGTCAACCACTTTGGCAATGCCGGCATGACCGGCCGTATCGTCGGCGGGCACTGGCGTTCCGCCACGCGGCTGGCGGCGCTGGCCATGGCCGAGCAGTGCGAGGGCTACAACCTGCCGCAGGGTGTGCTGACGCACTTGTACCGTGCCATCGCCGGCGGCAAGCCTGGCGTGATGACGAGGATCGGCCTGCACACCTTCGTCGATCCGCGCACGGCACAGGACAGCCGCTACCATGGCGGCGCGATCAACCGCAGCGCGCAGCAGGCGATCGCCGGGAACCGCGCCAACTGGGTCGAGGCGATCGAGTTTCGTGGCGACGAATACCTGTTCTATCCAAGCTTCCCGATCCACTGCGCGCTGATCCGCTGCACCGCGGCCGACAGCCGCGGCAACCTGAGCACGCACCGCGAGGCCTTTCATCACGAACTGCTGGCGATGGCGCAGGCGGCCCACAATTCGGGTGGCATCGTGATCGCGCAAGTGGAGTCGCTGGTGGATCGTCACGACAACCTGCACGCCATCCATGTGCCCGGCATCCTGGTCGACTACGTGGTGGTCAGCACGGACCCGGCGCATCACCAGATGACGTTCGCCGAGTCATTCAACCCGGCCTATATCGCGCCGTGGCAGGGCGAGACAGCGAGTGCCGCGGCCGCACCGGCTGCAGCCCCCGCGCTTGACGCCCGTACCATCGTGCAGCGCCGCGCGGTGCTGGAACTGGCGCGCCGGCAGCCGCGCGTGGTGAACCTGGGGGTCGGCATGCCTGCCGCCGTCGGCATGCTGGCGGCGCAAGCCGGCCTCGACGGCTTCACCTTGACTGTTGAGGCCGGCCCGATCGGCGGCACGCCGGCCGATGGCCTCAGCTTTGGCGCCTCGGCTTATCCGGAGGCGGTGGTCGACCAGCCGGCGCAGTTCGATTTCTACGAGGGCGGGGGCATCGATCTCGCCATCCTCGGGCTGGCCGAGCTGGACGGGCATGGCAACGTCAATGTCAGCAAGTTCGGCGAAGGCGACAACGCCCTGATCGCCGGTGTCGGCGGCTTTATCAATATCACGCAGAGTGCCAAGGCCGTGGTGTTCGTCGGCACGCTTACCGCCGGCGGCCTCGAGGCGTGCGCCGAGGATGGCGCCCTGCGCATCGTGCGCGAGGGCTGCGTCAAGAAGATCGTGCCGCAGGTTTCGCATCTCAGTTTCAACGGTCCCTACGTGGCCTCGCTGGGCATCCCCGTGCTCTACATCACCGAGCGTGCGGTGTTCGAGATGCGGCCCGATGCGATTGGCGCCGAGTGCCTGACGCTGATCGAGATCGCGCCCGGCATTGACCTGCAGCGCGATGTGCTGGATCAGTGCGCCACGCCGGTCACGGTGGCGGCCGACCTGCGCGTCATGGACGCGCGGCTGTTCCGCCCCGGCCCGCTGAAGCTCTGACACCCTGAAGCCGGCGGGCGCATGCCAGCCGGTTTGCCGTCCAAAAACGATAAGACCGGCCGTGACCGGTCATGGAGGAGGCCATCGAAGCTTTGTCCTGTCTTTCCCGTTAGTTTGCTGGATCGCCGACGCGCGCGGGGGCTGTTGAGCCGGCACGCGTCATTGCTGGATACCGTTTCATACCCATCATGCAGAAGACAAGCCGTCGTACTTTCACGCGCCGCGCAGGCGCGGCCCTCCTGGTTGCCGCGCTGCCGCTGTGCGCATCGCAAGCATTCGCGCAGGCCTATCCCTCCAAGCCGATCCGCCTTGTCGTGCCGTTCCCGCCGGGCGGCCCGACCGATACCGCCGCACGCATCATCGGCCAGAAAATGGGTGAATCGCTCAAGCAGACAGTGGTGGTGGACAACCGCCCGGGCGCCTCCGGCACGATCGGCGCGGAGGCGGTCGCCAAGAGCGTGCCGGATGGCTACACCCTGATGGTGCTGGCCACGCCCACGCTGCTGGCGCCGCACCTGATCAGCCGCAAGGGCTACGACATCTTCAAGGATTTCACGCCGGTCGGTGCCGCCTATGACCTGCCCATCGTGATGGTGGTCAATCCGCAGGCCATGCCCGACGTGACGGACCTGCAGCAATACATCGCCCGCGCCAAGGCCCGGCCTGGCGCGCTCAACTACACCAGCGCCGGCAATGGCAGCTTTGGCCACCTGTCCACGGAGCTGCTCAAGAACCTGGGGCGTTTCGATGTCCAGCATGTGCCCTACAAGGGCAGCGCGCCGGCGATCTCGGATTTGCTGGCCGGACAGGTGCCAATGATGTTCTCGGACATGATCGCGGCGCTGCCGCATATCAAGGCCGGCAAGCTGCGGCCCATCGCGGTAGGCTCGGCCAGGCGCGTGAGCTTTACGCCCGATGTGAAGACAGTAGCGGAGCAGGGCTTCCCCGGCTTCGAGGCAACCGCCTGGGGCGGCTTGCTGGCCCCCGCCGGCACGCCCAAGGACGTGATCGCCAGATTGTCGGCCGAACTCAAGGCCGCGCTGGCCGATCCCGTGGTGCAGGAAAAGATGCTGGGCGCCGGCACGGTCGCGGCCTACCAGCCGCCCGAGCAGCTGGCCGCGCGCATGCGCAACGACTACAAGAAGTGGGGCAAGGTGATCCAGGACAACGGTATCAAGAGCGACTGAGACGACGGCATCGATCGGCGATGGTCTCTACTGGCGCCAGCCAGGACTGGATCTGTAGTGGGGGAAGGCCGGACATGCGGGGTTGTCCGGCCTTTTCTTTTGCCTGGCAGCGGTTAGCCTGCGGTGCTTGCGGGGCCGATCTTCGGCGTGCCCGCAGCGTAGTCTGCATGCGTCAGCGGCAACACATCGGCATTGTTGTCATGATGCGGCGCCGTTGCCTCCAGGCGCGGAGCCGTTGCCTGCTGATGCGCCGCCGTTGCTTCCGGATGCGGAGCCGCCGCCAGGCCTGGGACCAGTCCCTGCAGCGAGCCGCCGGACAATCCCACCTCCTTCAGCAGCGAATCGATCAGCGGCGCATGCGCGCGGTACGACAGCGCGGCCGACATCGCCTGCTCGGCAAGATTGCCGTTGCCATTGCCGCCGCCGTTGCCGTTGCCGGCGTCTCCCGACCCGGATGCGGCACCGCCGCGGTTCAGGCCGTCGACCTGGATGATCTTGATGCCATCAATCGCCTTCATGGGCTCGACGGTCTGCTGGATCACGCCGGGCAGCGCCTGCAAGAGCGCCAGCTTGAATTTCAGGCTGGTCTGGTCCGACGAGAGCGCGTTGATGGCGTCGTTGAGCGCGCGCTGCGCTTCCGCTTCCGCCAGGCCCTTCTTGCGTGCCGCCTCGGCCAGTTCGACAATGGCCATGGCCTGCATCTGTGCCGCCTCGCGTTCGGCGCGTGCCTGCGTGGTGACGTGCACGGCCTGGGTCTCGGCCTCCTGCGCGGCCTCGATCAGGGCCACCTGCTTGGCCCGGTCCGCTTCGGCGGTGCGCCGCGTGGTCTCCACCATCTGCTCTGCCTTGACCGCTTCGGCCAGCGCCTCGTTGGCGCGGCCCTGCGCCTGGGACTGCGCTTCCGATTTGGAGGCGATCACGATGGCCTTTTCCTGCTCGGCGATCTCCGTCACCTTGGCCTGCTCGATGGCCGCCATCTGGGTGACGCGCTGTTGCTCGATTTCCTTGACCCGCACGTCGCGCTCGGCTTCCACCTTGCGCGTGCGCACAGCCTGTTCGCGCTGGATCTCGGACTCCTGTACCTGGCGCTCGGCGGTAATGCGGCTCTGTTCGGCTTCCTGCCGGCGCTCGGCTTCGTAGGAGGCAATGCGTGCGTTCTGCTCGGCGGTGCGGGTCTTCACCTGCTGTTCCTGTTCGAGCTTCATGAACGATTCCTGCTGCTCGATCCCCAGCTTCTTGGCCAGGGCGTCGCGGTTCTTCTCGCGCACCGAGACCTCGGTGTCCTGCTCGACCTCGTTGCGCTCCTTGCGGCGGCGCTCGGTTTCCTGCGTGAGCTTGGTCAGGCCCTCGGCATCGAAGGCGTTGTTGGGATCGAAGAATTCCTTCGAGGTCTGGTTGAAGTTGGTGAGCGATACGCTTTCCAGTTCCAGGCCGTTCTTGCCCAGGTCTTCGGCGACCGTGTTCTGCACGCCCTGCACGAACTGCTCGCGCGCGTCCTGCAGGTCCTGCATGCTCATCTGCGCGGCGGTGGAGCGCAGCGCGTCGACGAACTTGTCGTCGACCAGCGCGCGCAGGCTTTCCGGCGCCAGCGTGCGCTGGCCCAGCGTTTGCGCGGCGGTGGAAACGCCTTCCACGGTGGGTTTGACGCGCACGAAGAAGGCCACCACCACGTCGACCCGCATGCGGTCCTTGGTGATGAGGCTGTCGCGCGAGGCGCGGCTGACCTCGAGCTTGAGCGTATTCATATTGATCGGGATGATTTCATGGAATACCGGCAACACGATGGCGCCGCCGCTCATGATCACCTTTTGCCCGCCCAGGCCGGTACGCACGAAGGCGCGTTCGGCGGATGCGCGGGTGTACAGGCGCGAGAAGATCAAGCCGATGATGCACACGCCGATCACGCCGGCCAGGCCGATGACACCCCAGAAGATGATGGAATCCATATTGGTTCTGACGCTCCTTTTTGACTAGGAAAAAATCGTGGAAAGGCAAGGCCGCGGGCCGGCGGGCTACAGCAGGTCGGGCCGCGGGTTGGCGATGACGCGGTACAGGGTGCCCGACACGCGCGCGACGATCAGCACGCTTTCGCCGCGCGGGAAGCGCTGGTCCGGCTGGTCCGGTTCGACGCGGATATAGTGGGGCTGCCCGTACTCGTCCATCAGCCGCGCCTCCGCCGGATTGCCGGCGGCCGCTTCGCCGACGGTGACCTGGGCGACGCGGCCGACGAAATCGAGTTCGGATACCGCGGATGATTCGTCCTGCGGGAAGTAGCGTGCCACCAGGGCGCCGGTCTGCCTGACGAAGGGCAGGGCGCCGAGGGTGGCCAGCCCCACCGCAATGGGCACCGGCAAGAGATGGCCGGCTACTGCTCCCATTGCCCATTGCAGGACCAGCCCGACGATGGCGAAGCCCATCAGGAACAGCACCACCAGCATCAGCAGCGGCACGCGTCCCACATGCAGCCAGCCGAGGAACTGGCCGACCGCACCTGCATCCGCAGTTGCGGCGTCGGTGTGGTCGATGGCAAAGTGGGTGACGAGGAAGCTGTCGGCATGCTGCGACAGGCCGAAGCCAAGCAGCATGGCCAGTGCCTCCAGCATGCCGATCACCATCATCAGTCCAATCGCGACCACGAACGGGGCATTGCCCGGCAATAACAGCTGATTCATTTCGGCTTTCTTGTTGTGCTGAATCGGTCGGGATGGGCTGGGCCGGCGCAGGTCGTCCGCCGGCTCAGGAGCGGTTGCCGTCGCGTCCGGCCTTCAGGCGTTCCAGCCGCTCATCGATGCGCTGCTCCCTGTGCAATGTCTCCAGTCGCTTGAGCAGGGAGGCGTCGGCACCCGAACGGCCAACCCCCAGTCCCGCTACGCCGGTGGCGCTGGTCATGGTGCGGTTGAAGCCTTGCTCGAGCTGTTCGGCGCGCACGCCGGCGTTGAACGCGGGCCCACCGCCGCCGCCGCCGGCATGCCCGGCGGCGTGCGCGGCGATCATGCCGGCCAGCGCCTGTTCCATCTCGGCACGCTTGGCGCGCAGGCCAAGCAGGTCGGACTCGGTCGCAGTGGACTTTTCCACCGCTTCCTGCAGGCTGGTGTTGAGCGTGCCGAGCTGGTCCTCCAGGTCGATCTGGCGCTCGGTTCCCGCGCGCGCCGCAGCCTCGTCGCCACGATTCAGCGCGACCGCCACCTGTTCGTCAAGCCGCTCGATCTCGTTGTTGATCCGCGCGATTGCCTTGGCGGCCTGGTGCTTGGCGGCCTCCTGCTGGCCGAGTGCCACCCGCGCCTGCGCGATCACGTCGTCGAATTCGCGCAGGTACTGCTCGAGCACGGCTTGCGGTGTGCGGCTCTCCAGCGAACTGACCAGCGCGTGCACATTGGCGGTCAGCAGTCGTTTTACACGGTTACCCAGGCCTTCGGTCGTCATGGTGTGGTTCCTCTGTGCATCGATCAGGCGCCGCGCTGGCGGCGGCGCGGCAGAGATGAAATCAGCTTGTTCGCCGCGCATTTTTAATCAATGTTGCCAGTTCTAACACTTCCGGTACATAAGCGTCCAGCACGGTGGGGTCATAGGCGGGGGTGCGCTGGGTCACGGCCAGGCGCAGCAGGCCGAGCAGCATGCGCATGGCGCGTGCGGTCAGGCGTGCCTCCAGCTCGCGCGCCCGGGCCGCTGCCTGGTCGCCGGCCGGCACGCCTGCTATCAGGCTGGCCATCAGCTCCGGTAGCTGCATGGCGAACATCAGCACGATTTCAGAATGTTGCTGGTGGTCCTGCTCCAGGATCTGCGCGGCCTCCAGCAGCGGGCGCACCTGCTCGCGCAGCAGCGAAACGCAGCCGATGTAGTCGGACGAACCGTCAGCGCGCCGGCGCGCGTCGG
This sequence comes from Cupriavidus basilensis, assembly GCF_029335485.1. Lineage (GTDB taxonomy): Bacteria > Pseudomonadota > Gammaproteobacteria > Burkholderiales > Burkholderiaceae > Cupriavidus > Cupriavidus basilensis_E. Next base: position 55,624 of record NZ_JARJLM010000130.1, on the reverse strand, counting down.
CAAGCAGCGCCCGGATCTTGTCGCTTGGGCTGCTGGCGCCAGGCAACTGGATGCGGGCCAGCCAGGCGAGGTCTTCTTCGGGGATACGGACGGAGACGGTTTGCATCGGGATATGCCTGGGAATGACTCACTCGCATCCAGCATAGGTCACTCGTCATCGTTTGTATACGTTTGCAAGCAAAAAATGACAATTGGAATCCAGGCCGCGAGGGGATGCGGCTTCGGTACGCGGACTCTCCCGATGTCTGCGCGGATACCTGGCTGGCGCGGCCACGCTATCCCGGCTTGCGGAGCTGATGCGCGCGCGACACAAAGTTGAAACCCCGATGGTTGAAAATGGCGTAGCCGACACACCCGGCCTACCCTTCCGAGGGGCTCTGGTGCTACAATCTAAGTCTTTGATTTACATGAGCTATTGATCTCGCGGCGGAATCGCCCACCACAGGCACGGACAGGCGACGGTTCGCGGCGGCACAGCGCCACCCGCGGCCGGGCCTAAATCCATACGCAGATCTTTCCCCGCTCGGTTCAAGACGCGTGTCCGTTGGCGCCGGGTTCGCCTCCTGCAAGACACGGAAACCATGACGACTACGACCACCGACCAGACCACCCCCGAGATCACCTTCGATAGCTTCGGGCTAGACGCCCGCATCCAGCGCGCGCTGGCCGAGCAGGGCTATACCAAGCCCACGCCGATCCAGGCGCAGGCGATTCCCGTGGTGCTGCTGGGCAAGGACGTGATGGGCGCGGCCCAGACCGGCACCGGCAAGACCGCCGGCTTCGCGCTGCCGATCATCCAGCGGCTGCTGCCGATGTCCAATGCCAGTGCTTCGCCGGCGCGCCATCCGGTGCGTGCCCTGATGCTGACGCCCACGCGCGAACTGGCCGACCAGGTCTACGACAACGTGGCCCGCTATGCCCGCTTCACGGACCTGCGCAGCACCGTGGTGTTCGGCGGCGTCGACATGAATCCGCAAACCGAGGCCCTGCGGCGCGGCGTCGAAATCCTGGTGGCGACACCGGGCCGCCTGCTCGACCACGTGCAGCAGAAATCGGTGAACCTGTCGCAGGTGCAGATGCTGGTGCTGGACGAAGCCGACCGCATGCTCGACATGGGCTTCCTGCCTGACCTGCAGCGCATCATCAACCTGCTGCCGGCACAGCGCCAGACCCTGCTGTTCTCCGCCACTTTCTCGGCCGAGATCAAGCGCCTGGCTTCGAGCTACCTGCGCCAGCCGGTCACCATCGAGGTGGCGCGCAGCAACTCGGCCAACGAGAACGTGCGCCAGACGGTGTTCCAGGTCGAAGACGGCCACAAGCAGGCCGCGGTCGTGCACTTGCTGAAGAAGCGCGCCGCCGACGGGCTGTCGCGCCAGTGCATCGTCTTCGTCAACAGCAAGATCGGCTGCTCGCGCCTGGCCCGCCATCTGGAGCGCGAAGGGATCAACGCCGCCGCCATCCACGGCGACAAGACCCAGACCGAGCGCATGCAGACGCTCGATGGCTTCAAGCAGGGCAATATCGATGCACTGGTGGCCACCGACGTTGCGGCCCGCGGCCTCGATATTCCCGACATGCCTTGCGTGATCAACTTCGACCTGCCGTATAGCGCCGAAGACTATGTTCACCGCATCGGCCGTACCGGCCGCGCCGGCGCCAGCGGCGACGCGCTGTCGATCTTTGTGCCGGCCGACGAGCGCCTGCTGGTCGATATCGAGAAACTGCTCAAGCGCAATATCCCGCGCACGCCGCTGGAAGGTTTCGACCCCACCGGCGCCAACGCCCGCGCGGAAGAGAGCGAACGCCGCCGTGCCCGTAGCGACGTGCGCCGCGCCCGCCCCAACGGCGAAGGCGATGAGCCGCGTCCGCGCCGGAACGATCCGGCCAGCTCGCGCAACGCCTTCCGTCCGTCCGACGATCCCTTCTTCTCGCGTCCCTACGAGCCCAGCGGCGGTGCCGCTGCCGCGCAGCCCGATGTCACGGAGAGCCATGCCGCCGCCTTTGGCCGTGGCCGCCCCGCGCCCAAGCGCCCGCTGGCGGCGCTGCTTGGCGGTGTGCCGCGCAAGTCCTGAGGTCTTCGGTGCGCCAAAGCCGTCTGGCATGACGACGGAGTTGACTCCCTCGCCCCGCGGGGGAAGAGGGGGGCAACCTACCCGGCCGCAGGGTTGCCTGCAGCCGGCCAGATGGGCCTCAGGCCTGCACCGGTATGAACAGTTCGACGACGGTGTCCGCGTGCTGCGGGCCCAGGAAGCGTTCGTCCATGTATTCAAACTCTATGCCTTCCAGGACCTTGAATCCGGCGGCAGGCAGCCGGTCTGCGTGGGCAGGTAGTAGCGATAGCCGTTTTCCGTTCCGGTCAGCGCCGGGCTGAAGAGGCCGATGCTGTCGTAGTGGCGAAGGGGCTTGGTAGTGAGCCCGTAGCATCGGGCCATCTGTCCTATCGTGAGCATGCGGTTTCCTTGCGGGAGAAGGTGCGTACTGTCGGCCTTTACGCAAGGGCAAGGTCAAGCGCCGGTATGGTCCCGCCGCGCCCGGCGTCGCGGCGCTTCGGCTTTTCAGGCCATCGTTGCGCCACGCTGTGCGCCCGCGGGCAGGCGCTCCAGCAATGCGGCCCAGCCGGCGGTGGCATCTCCCAGCCAGCTCTCCACGGATTGCGCCGCGCTCGCCAGGCCCAGGTGCCCGCCGGCGCTGCGCAAGGCCGCCAGCGGATCCAGTTCGTCGATGGCTTGCGCGCCGCTTTGCTTGCTGAGCTTTTCACCGAGGGCGTTGGTCACCACCGGCACGTGCAGGTACGACGGCGTAGGGAGTCCCAGCAGGTGCTGCAGGTAGATCTGGCGCGGTGTGGAGTCGAGCAGGTCGGCACCCCGCACGATATGCGTGATGCCTTGCTGGCCGTCGTCAACCACCACGGCCAGCTGGTAGGCCCACAGGCCGTCGGCCCGGCGCAGCACGAAGTCGCCCAGTTCGGTCGCCAGATCCTGGCATTGCCGGCCCTGCCAGCGGTCGTCGAAGCAGACCAGGGCATCGTCGCTGTCCGGTACCCGCACGCGCCAGGCACGCGGCAGCCTGCCATGCAGCCCGTCGCGGCAGGTGCCAGGATAGGCCAGGGTCTGGTGGCGCTCGCGCGCGTGCAGGAGCGAGTCCGCGATTTCCTTGCGCGAACAGCCGCAGGGATAGATCCGATGAGCGGTTTCCAGCTTGCGCAGCGCCTCGGTATAGAGCGCCTCGCGCCGGCTCTGCCACTGCGGGGGTTCGTCGGGATGCAGGCCGAGGCGGGCCAGCGCATGCAGGATCTGCTGGTCGGCGCCGCGCACGCAGCGCGGATAGTCGATGTCTTCGACGCGCACCAGCCAGCTCCCGCCGTGGGCGCGCGCGTCGAGCCAGCTGGCCAGCGCGGTGACCAGGGAGCCCATATGCAGCGGGCCGGTGGGTGAGGGCGCAAAGCGGCCACGGTAGCCGGGCGCCGGGCTCGGGCAGGCGGACATCGTGTTGGCCTGCCTTAGTCGGACTGGCCCGGCTGCTGCTGAAGCAGGGCTTGCGCCAGGCGCGGGTCTTCCAGTTTGTTGGCCCACCATTGCAGCGCCTTGCCGCGCGTGCTGGTACGCCACGCCACCTTGAAATTGCCCGGTGCGCGCACCTCGAGCGTTTCGCGGGCCTGCAGCACGCCGCTCTCGATAAACGGTTGCGCCATCGGTGCGGGCAGCCACCCGCAGCCCAGTCCGCGGATCTGGGCCTCGAGCTTGTCGCGCATGGTGGGCACCACCAGCACGTCCTGCCCGGCCAGCACGCCGTGGGTGCGCGCCGGCAGGTTGCGCGAGGTGTCGCCCACGGCCACGATGCGATGCTTGGCGATCTGCAGGGTGGTCAGCGGGCCGGGTTCGGTCGCGAGAGGATGATGCGCTGCCACCGCGAACACGAATGGCATGGCGCCGAGCGGGCGCACCTGGAAGCCCTGGGTGCTCGGCGCGTCATAGGCGCCGCCGATCACCAGGTCGGCGCGGCTGCTGACCAGCGCATCCCAGGCGCCGCCCAGCACTTCCTTGGCGAAGCGCAGCCGGGTGGCGCTGTTTTCGGCGTAGAAGTCCTGGATCACCGGCAGCAGCGCACGGAAGTTGATCAGGTCGTCCACCACGATGGTCAGGGTCGCCTCCCAGCCGGTGGCCAGGCGCTTGACGCGGCGGGCCAGATCGTCGGCGGCATGCAGCAGGTGGCGGCCTTCGTCTAGCAGGGCACGCCCGGCGGGCGTCAGTTCAGCGCGGTGGCGGCGGCGGTCGAACAGCAGGACATCGAGGTCTTCTTCAAGCTTGCGCACCACGTAGGTCAGCGCCGAAGGCACTTTGCCCATCTCGTGCGCGGCAGCGGCAAAGCTGCCCTTGCGCTCGATGGCATCGAGAACTTCCAGGGATTCGAGAGAAAGTGCCATGTTCAGAAATTCTGAATGAATGCTACTGAGATCGTTCCGCCAAATATACTCCTGCCATCCTAAACTGCCTAGCATCGAAACGTAGTGCAAGGCCAGGACTAGGTTCCTGTGCCGACGTGGCCTGAAGGAGGGCCGTCAAAATGATTGAAATCAGAAAGGCGGGCGAGCGCGGTTATGCAGATCATGGCTGGCTGAAGTCCTACCATACCTTTTCCTTCGCGGACTACTACGATCCCAAGCACGTCCAGTTCGGGCCGCTGCGCGTGATCAACGAGGACCGGGTCGCCCCGGGCATGGGTTTTGGCACCCACGGCCACCGCGACATGGAAATCATCAGCTACGTGCTCGAAGGCGAGCTGGCCCACAAGGACAGCATGGGCAATGGCAGCGTGATCCGCCCCGGCGACGTGCAGCGCATGAGCGCGGGCACCGGCGTGCGCCATTCGGAGTACAACCACGCGGCGCATGACACCACGCATTTCCTGCAGATCTGGATCCTGCCGGAAAAGGCCGATCTCGAGCCCGGCTATGAGGAAAAGCGCTTCGAGGCGGCCGACAAGCGTGGCCGCCTGCGCCTGGTCGGCAGCCGCGACGGTGCCGAAGGCTCGGTGGTGATCCACCAGGACATGCGCCTGTATGCCGGCCTGTTCGATGGCGATGAGTCCGCCACGCTGGCGCTGGCGCCGCAGCGGCGTGCCTATGTGCAAGTGGCTCGCGGGCGTGTCAGCGTCAATGGGCGAGCGCTGGAGGCGGGCGATGCTGCGCAGCTGGAAGACATCGATACGGTGACCCTGAGCCATGGCGACGGAGCCGAAGTGCTTGTCTTCGACCTGCCCTGAGCGGCCTGTCGAGCGGCATTCCCGCCCCGCCCGTTTTCGCGGCGGGCGGGAATGCTCTGTCTGGGCGGCTTTGCCGTGTGCTATCGTCTCGTCATAGCTAAGCGGTCAGGCCGGCACATGCGTTAACGGGTGCGCCCTGGCCATCGATACCCAGACCAGAATGACCTTTGTATCCGTTCTCCTCGCGCTGATCGCCGAGCAGTTCCGTGCCCTGGGCCGCAACAACCCGATCTACGATATCGTGCGCGTGCTGGCCGAACGGGCCGAACACGCCTTCGACACCGGCCGCCCCCGCGATACCGCGCTGGCCTGGTGTACGGTGGTGCTGCCGCTGACGCTGGCGGCCATGGTGGTGCACTACCTGCTGGCCTCCATCAGCGTCGCGCTCACGCTCGCCTGGAATGTCCTGCTGCTTTACCTGACCCTGGGTTTCCGGCAGTTCAGCCACTTCTTCACCGATATCCACGAAGCGCTGAATCGCGACGACCTGCCGCGCGCCCGCGCGCTGCTGCACCAGTGGACCGGTCTCGATACCCTGGAAATGCCCGTCACCGAGATCGTGCGGCATACGCTGGAGGCCGCTATCGTCGCGGTGCACCGCCATGTGTTCGGGGTGTTCTTCTGGTTCCTGGTGCCGATCGGTCCGGGCGGGGTGGTGCTGTACCGCATCGCCGAGTATCTGGCACGCCACTGGAACCTGCCTTCCACCGAACGCAGCCCGGCGCTGGGGCGGTTTGCCGCGCGCGCCTTCTACCTGCTGGACTGGGTGCCTTCGCGGCTGACCTCGGTCGGCTTTGCCATCGTCGGCAACTTCGAGGATGCCGTCTATGCGTGGCGCAACCACGCGCGCAAGTGGAACGACGCGGTCAACGGCATCCTGCTCGCCAGCGGCGGCGGAGCCCTGGGCGTGCGCCTGGGCGTGCCGCTGGCCGAGGAAGATTCCGCCGTGGTGCTGCGTACCAGCCTGGCCGGCCCGGCGGTCGACTACGCACCCGGCATGGAAGACGATAGCGAGCCCGAGCCGGTTGCGCCCGAGTTCGGCGCGGAGCCGGGCGTGCGTACGCTGCAGTCGGCCATCGGCCTGGTGTGGCGTGCCGTGGTGCTGTGGATGTTGCTGCTGGCGATGCTTTCGCTGGCGCTCTGGGTGGGCTGAGCCGGCCCCCTTGGCGGGTGCGCGGGATCACGGTCCCGCCAACGCCTTTTCCGTTCCCCTGCCGCTGCCTTGCACTAAGGCTGCCGCGGCGCCCCGCATTGCCAGCACGAGTTGAACTGCGACTCGTGCCACTCCCCGCAAGACTTGCATTCCCACCTTGGGCCCGGCACCGGATTGGCGGCGGCGCGCAGCACGGCCCACGCCTGGGTTTCCATCTCGTCGTCGAGCAGCCAGACCTGGGGGGCACTTTCGCGGAAGGGAATATCACCCATTGCACCGGCCAGCCAGGTGTTGCGCAGGTCGGCGCGGATGCCGGCGGCTTCCAGCAGGTTCTGGCAGTGCGCCGCGTGGACGAGGGAAGGGGTCGATAGCAGTAGTTTCATGGTAATCGGGCACGCCGGGCAGGCGTGCCCGACTACCTTACCACGGCTTTTGCTGGCGGGATTCGTGCAGCAGCTGCGTGTAGAGCTGATGGCGCCGCTCCGAGATCGCGCCGTCCTTCATCGCGGCCAGCACGCCGCAGCCGGGTTCGTTGATGTGATGGCAGTTGTAGAAGCGGCACTCGGTCAGGCGCGGACGGAATTCGGGGAAGGCGCGTTCCAGCATGCCTTCGCTGAGGTGATGCAGACCGAATTCCTGGAAGCCCGGCGAATCGATCAGGCAGCCGCGCTGCCGGGCGTGCGGGTCGGCACCGCCCTCGACGCCGGCTGTAGCGCCATCCACGCTGGCTGGCAGGTGGTAGAGGCGGGTGAAGGTGGTGGTGTGCTTGCCCGAATCCAGCTTGGCCGAGATCTCCCGGGTCTGCGCTTCCACGCCCGGGATCAACAGGTTCAGCAAGGACGATTTGCCCATGCCGGACTGGCCGATCAGGATGCTGGAGCGATGCGCCAGCTGCGGCCGCAACTGCGCCAGCGTATCGTCCGGCGACCCATGTACCGACAGGAACAGGGTTTCGTAGCCCAGCGCGCGGTATAGCTCGAGCCGGCCCCGGGCTTCTTCCAGGCGCTCGGTCAGGTCGATCTTGTTGAGGATGATCAGCGGCCGGATGCCCAGCGCTTCGGCCGATACCAGGGCCCGGCCCAGCAGGTCTTCCGAAAAGCCCGGTTCGGTCGCAAGCACGATCACCACCTGGTCGATATTGGCGGCCAGCAGCTTGGACTTGAACTGGTCCGAACGGTGCAGCAGGTTCTTGCGCGGCTTGAAACCCGTGATGACGCACTGGTCAGCGGCGGCGCGCTCGATGGTGACGCGGTCGCCCACCGCGCACTCGCTGCGCTTGCCGCGCGGGAAGCCATGCAGGCGGCTGCCGTCGTCCAGCTCGATCACATAGTGGCGTCCGTGCGCGGCGACGATCAGCGCCTCCTCGGCTGCGGCACCATTGCCCTTGGCAGCGCTTGCGGCGCGCTGCGGGCCGCTCCGGCCGGCGCGGCTCATGCGTGCGCCAGCAGGCGGTCGATCCGCTGTGCCGCCGGCGGATGCGAGTAGTAGAAGGCGCTGTAGAGCGGGTCGGGGGTCAGCGTCGAGGCGTTGTCCTTGTACAGCTTGACCAGTGCCGAGACCAGGTGGCCGGCATCCGTCTGGCCGGCGGCGAAGGCATCGGCTTCGAACTCGTGGCGGCGCGAGGTCTGGCTGGCCAGCGGCCCGAGCAGGAAGGTGAACACAGGCAGCGTCAGGAAGAACAGCACCAGGGCGAGCGCATGGTTGGTGGTGCCGAGGTTGGGCAGCACGCCCAGGCCCGTGTAGAACCAGGAGCGGCTGGCCAGCCAGCCCAGCGCGGCCAGGAAGGCCAGGCTCAGCGCGAAGCTCACCAGCATGCCCTTGAGGATATGGCGCCGCTTGAAGTGGCCCAGCTCGTGCGCAAGTACCGCTTCGATCTCGTCGTCGGCCAGGCGCTCCATCAGGGTATCGAAGAAGACGATGCGCTTGGCGGCGCCGAAACCGGTGAAGTAGGCGTTGCCGTGCGCGCTGCGCTTGCTGCCGTCCATCACGAACAGGCCGCGGCTGCGGAAGCCGCACTTCTGCAGCAGGCGCGTGATGCGGGCTTCCAGGGAGGCGTTGGCAAGCGGTTCGAAGCGATTGAACATGGGCATGATCACCGACGGCGCGATCATCTGCACAAAGATCGTGAAGGCGATCCACGTCAGCCACGTCCAGGCCCACCAGTACTGGCCCATATGCTCCATCAGCCACAGGACCGCGAGCAGCAGGGGCAGGCCCAGCGCGCAACCGATGGCCGTCATCTTGACGAGGTCGGCCAGCCAGAGCTTCCAGCCCATGCGGTTGAAGCCGAAGCGCTGCTCGATGCCGAATTGCCCATAGAGCGAGAAGGGCAGGTCGACCAGGCCGCCGAGCACGGCCACGCTGGCGATCAGCGCGACGCTGTAGGCGTAGCCCGGGCCGAAAGTGCCGAGCCAGAACTGGTTGATCCACTGCAGTCCGCCCAGCATGGTCAGGACGATCAGCAGCGCGGCGCCGGCCAGCACCTCCAGCATCGACAGCCGGGTGCGGGCGATGGTGTAGTCGGCCGCCTTCTGGTGCGAGGACAGCGTAATGGTGTCGGCAAAGCGGCTGGGCACCGCGTGGCGGTGTCGCGCCACATGGCGCACCTGGCGGGCCGCCAGCCAGAGCTTGGTCAGCACCATCAGCATCAGGGCGGCTAGGAACAGAAACGTGAACATCGGGCGGAGCCTTGTCATGTGAAGCCGTCGCACGCACGGCCGCGATCCGGAACAGGGGGGTTCCCGACCGCTTTGAGCCGGCGGCGGCAGCGGATATGCGAGAATTATAAGTTGTTCGTGCCTGCTGCCCCGCGTTCCTTGTCCGAGAGCGCCGGGACCGCGGCGCGCTCCCTTCTTGCTTCTTCTTCAACTGCAGTCCAGATGACCAGCCAAAACACCCACGCCCCCAGCGGCGTCAAATCCGTCAAGAGCGAAAACAACCTTATCTGGCTGGACATGGAGATGACCGGCCTGATGCCTGACCAGGACCGCATCATCGAGGTCGCCATCGTGGTGACCGACTCGGAGCTCAATATCCTGGCCGAAGGCCCGGTGCTGGTGATCCACCAGGAAGACGCCGTGCTCGACGGCATGGACAACTGGAACAAGGGCACCCATGGCCGCTCGGGCCTGATCGACAAGGTCAAGGCCTCGACCCTGAGCGAGGACCAGGCCGAGGCCGAGTTGCTGGCCTTCGTCAAGCGCTGGGTGCCGGCGGGCAAGTCGCCCATGTGCGGCAACTCGATCTGCCAGGACCGCCGTTTCATGGCGCGCTACATGCCCAAGCTGGAGGCGTTCTTCCACTACCGCAACCTTGACGTGTCCACGCTGAAGGAACTGTGCAAGCGCTGGGAACCGGCCATCCACAAGGGCTTCGTCAAGCGCCAGATGCACACCGCGCTGGCCGATATCCTGGAGTCGGTGGAGGAGCTGCGCTACTACCGCACCCACTTCATCCGCCATGCCGCGCCGGCGGCAGCCGCGACAGGCGAGGCGCCGGCCGCGCCTGCCGCACCGGCGGGCTGATTCTTCCTTTCCCATGTGATTGCCAAGGCGCCCTTTAGGGCGCCTTGGCTTACCGGCCGCCCTGTCCATGCTAGCGCGCATCGTCTCGATCATCACGCCGGTCATCCTGATCATCCTGGTGGGCTGGCTCTACGGGCGCCGCGCGCATCCCGACATGGCCGGCATCAATCGCGCCACGCTCGACGTGATCGCGCCGCTGCTGGTGGTGTCCGCCTTCGTCAGCAAGGATTTCGTGCTGGCCGACCAGCTTGTGCTGCTGGGTTGCGCGGTGGCCGTGGTGCTGGGTTCCGGGCTGTTGGCCTGGCTGGGCGCGCGCCTGCTGCGGGCGGATCCCCGCACCTTCGTGCCGCCGATGATGTTCAACAACTGCGGCAATATGGGGCTGCCGCTGTCGGTATTCGCCTTTGGGCCGGTCGGGCTGGCGCCCGCGGTCGCATTGTTCGCCGCATCCAACCTGATGCACTTCACCATCGGCATGAAGATCGTCAACCGGCATGCGTCGATCACGCAGATCGCGCGCAATCCGATGGTGCTGGCTACCGTGGCGGGGGTGGGCTTGTCGCTGGCGCGGCCGTGGTTCGCGCTGCCCGATCCGGTGCTGCAGTCGATCAAGCTGCTGGGCGATGCGACCGTGCCGCTGATGCTGTTCGCGCTGGGCGTGCGCATGAAGGATGTGAGCCTGCGCAACTGGGGCATGGGCGCGATCGGGGCGGCGGTCTGTCCGCTGACCGGTATTGCCTGCGCCTTGCTGCTGGCCCAGGTGGTGCCGCTGAGCCAGCTCCAGCGCGGGCTTTTGTTCGTGTTCGCGTCGTTGCCGCCGGCCGTGCTCAATTTCCTCGTCGCCGATCATTTCCGGCAGGAGCCGGACCAGGTCGCTTCGATCGTGCTGCTGGGCAATATCGGCGCGGTGGTGTTCGTGCCGCTGGGGCTGTATCTGGGGCTGCGCTGAGCCGGTTGCGGCGCAGCCCGTCTTCGGCTCAGGCCGCCGGCTTGGCGCGAACCGCGTTCTTGGGGCGCCAGCCCTTGACCACAGCCTCGTCGGTCTCGATGTAAGGGCCGCCGATCAGGTCGATACAGTAAGGTACGGCGGCAAAGATCCCTGGCACGATGGACTTGCCGTCTTCGCCGCGCAGGCCTTCGAGCGTCTCGCGGATGGCGCGCGGCTGGCCCGGCAGGTTGATGATCAGGGCGGCGCGGCTGGCGGTTTCGCGAATCACCGCCACCTGGCGCGACAGGATCGCCGTGGGCACGAAGTGCAGGCTGATCTGGCGCATCTGCTCGCCGAAGCCCGGCATTACCTTGGTGCCCGCCGCCAGCGTGGCTTCCGGCGTGACGTCGCGGCGCGCGGGGCCGGTGCCGCCCGTGGTCAGCACCAGATCGCAGCCGGCTACGTCGACCAGTTCGATCAGGGTGCGCGAGATGACGGCCTGCTCGTCCGGGATCAGGCGCTCCACGTCCTGCCAGGGCGAGGTCAGCGTGCGCCCGAACCACTCGCGCAGCGCCGGGATGCCTTCGTCCTGGTAGGTGCCGGCCGAGGCGCGGTCGGAGATCGAGACAAAGCCGACCAGCAGTTCGTCCGGATGCCTGCGGGCAACGGGATGGACCATCGGCGTCGTGGTTTGCGTCATCTTGTCCCTGCTCCTTGAAGGATTACTCGTCAGCTTCAGCGTCGGGTGCCGCTTGCGGCTCGTCCGCGGCGGCGGCCGCCTGCTTGCCTTCCAGGGCGGTCTTGATCGCCTGGAACAGCTCGCGGAAGTAGCGCGGCGGCTTGTTCATCTCGTGTTCCTTGCGCGCATTGCGGATGATGTTGCGCAGCGCCTGCACATCGCTGGCCGGATGCTCGGCCAGGAATTTCGTCAGCGCGGCATCGTCGGCCAGCAGCAGTTCGCGCCAGCGCTCGACCAGGTGCAGCTTGGCGGTCTCGGCCTTGCTGGCGCCCTTGAAGCCTTCCAGCATGCGCTGGATCGCTTCCACTTCGGCTTCATCCAGCTTGCGCATGACCTTGCCCACGAACTGCATCTGGCGGCGCTTGCCTTCGTGGTTGGTGATGCGGCGCGCGTCGCGGATGGCGTCGGCCAGCGCTTCGGGCATGGGCACGCGTGCCAGGCGGTCCTTGGGCAGGGCTTCGAGTTCCACGCCCAGGTCCTGCAGGGCGAGCATATCGCGTTTTTTCTGGGACTTGCTCTTGGGCAGGTCGTCGTCTTCGGCGGGTTCGGGGGCGAACTGGCCGGGGAAGCCGGAGGCGTTCCGGGGGGAGGTGCGGGAGTTTCGCGTCATGGGTAGCATTTTATCTTGCTATGATTCCTGTTTGGACTTTTGATGACCGCGCCGACAATGGATCAATCCGCAGATCAGACCACCCATTTCACTTATACCCAGGCCCAGCTTAGCGAGATGGCCGCAGATGTGCTGCGGGTGGCACGCGGGCTGGGGGCCACCGACGCGGCAACCGAGATCTCCGAGGGCAGCGGGCTGTCGGTCTCGGTGCGCAAGGGCCAGGTGGAGACCATCGAGCAGAACCGCGACAAGGTGGTGGGCGTCACGGTCATGATCGGCAAGCGGCGCGGCAATGCCAGCACCTCGGATTTCTCGGCGGCGGCGCTGCGCGCTACCGCCGAGGCGGCCTACAACATCGCCCGCTTCACCGCGGAAGACGATTGCGCGGGGCTGGCCGAGGAAGAATTGCTCGAGCGCGCCCCGCGCGACCTCGACCTGTTCCATCCCTGGGATATCGACGCCGAGCAGGCCATCGAGATCGCGTGCCGCGCGGAAGCGGCCGCCTTCGCGGTTTCGCCGCGCATCCGCAACAGCGACGGTGCCAGCGTGTCGGCCCAGCATTCGCAGTTCGTGCTGGCTACCTCGCGCGGCTTCATGGGCGGCTATCCATATTCCCGCCACTTTATTTCGTGCGCGCCGATCGCCGGCACCGGCAGCGGCATGCAGCGCGACGACTGGTACTCGTCCAAACGCGCCCCCGGCGCCCTGGCCGCGCCCGAGGACATCGGCCGCTATGCCGCCGAGCGCTCGCTGGCGCGCCTGAACGCCCGCAAGCTGTCCACGCGCCGTTGCCCGGTGCTGTTCGAGGCACCTCTGGCTGCCGGCTTGCTCGGTGCTTTCGTGCAGGCGGTGTCCGGTGGTGCGCTGTACCGCAAATCGACCTTCCTCTACGACACGCTGGGAAAAGCGGTGTTCGCGCCGCATATCCATATCCACGAGCAGCCGCACCTGCCGGGTGCCATGGGCAGCGCGCCGTTCGACGAAGAAGGCGTGAAGACGCATGCGCGCGATGTGGTGCGCGAGGGCGTTGTCAAGGGTTACTTCCTCTCCACCTACTCGGCGCGCAAGCTGGGCATGAAGACCACCGGCAATGCGGGCGGCTCGCACAACCTGACGCTGTCCAGCGCGCTGACCACGCCTGACGACGATTTCGCCGGCATGCTGCGCAAGCTGGGGACGGGCCTGCTGGTCACCGAACTGATGGGGCAGGGCGTGAACTACGTGACGGGCGATTACTCGCGCGGCGCGTCAGGCTACTGGGTCGAGAACGGCGTGATCCAGTACCCGGTGGAAGAGATCACCATTGCCGGCAATATGGTGGAGATGTTCCGCCAGATCGTGGCCATCGGCGCCGACAGCCTGGTGCGCGGCACCAAGGAAACCGGCTCGGTCCTGATCGAGCAGATGACGATCGCCGGCAACTAAGAAAAAACGCGGCGGCCTGGCTGCAAGCCGCCGCGTTCATGGGCGCAAGTTCATGGGCGCAAAACCAGGACGCTTCCCGCGCCTACTCCTCGCCGGACGGCGGACGCTCGTAAGTGACGAACGCGTAGTCGAAGCCATTGGCTTCGGAGTGATGCCGTTCGCGCTCGGTCGCGACCCACTGGCGCGGGTCGATCGCGGGGAACACCGCGTCGCCTTCCACATCCGCGTCGATCTCCGTCACCACCAGCCTGTCGGCGCTGGGCAACGCCTCCGCATACAACTGCGCGCCGCCGATCAGGAAGATCTGCTCGACGCCAACGCACAGGCGTTGCGCATCCTCTAGCGAGTTCGCCACCTCGCACCCTTCGATACGCAGGTCGCGGTTGCGGCTCACCACGATATTGCGCCTGCCCGGCAGCGGCCGGCCGATCGATTCCCAGGTCTTGCGGCCCATCAGGATGGGCGCGCCCATGGTGGTGCGCTTGAAGTGCGCCAGGTCTTCCGGCAGGCGCCAGGGCAGGGCGTTGTCGCGGCCGATCACGCCGTTGCGGGCTTTCGCCACGATCAGGGTCAACAGCGTCATACGGCCACCGGTGCCTTGATGGCGGGATGCGATTCGTAACCCACCAGTTCGAAGTCTTCGAACCGGTAGTCGAAGATGCTGTCCGGCTTGCGCAGGATCTTGAGCTGCGGCAGCGCCATCGGCTCGCGCGCGAGCTGGGTCTGCACCTGCTCGGCGTGGTTGCTGTAGATATGGCAATCGCCGCCGGTCCAGATGAAGTCGCCCACATCCAGCCCGGTCTGCTGCGCGATCATGTGCGTCAGCAGCGCGTAGCTGGCGATATTGAAGGGCACGCCCAGGAAGATATCGGCACTGCGCTGGTACAACTGGCAGGACAGGCGGCCCTCGGCCACGTAGAACTGGAAGAAGGCGTGGCAGGGCGGCAGCTTCATCTGCGCAATCTCGCCCACGTTCCAGGCCGACACGATCAGGCGGCGCGAGTCCGGGTTGGCGCGGATCTGCGCCATCAGTTCGCTGATCTGGTCGATATGGCGGCCATCCGGCGTCGGCCACGCGCGCCACTGCGAACCATAGACTGGCCCCAGTTCGCCGTTTGCGTCGGCCCATTCGTCCCAGATGCTGACGCCATTGTCCTTGAGGTACTGGATGTTGGTCGAGCCCTTCAGGAACCACAGCAATTCGTGGATGATCGACTTCATGTGCAGCTTCTTGGTGGTCACGACCGGGAAGCCTTCGCGCAGGTCGAAGCGCATCTGGTAGCCGAACACCGAGCGCGTGCCGGTGCCGGTGCGGTCGGCCTTTTCGGTGCCATGCTCTTGCACATGGCGCATGAAGTCGAGGTACTGTTTCATCGGCGCGGGTGTTGGGGGGAAAGTGACGCGACAGCGGTGCGCGCGGTTGGGGCAACCTGCGCATGGATATGCAGGTTGCTGAAGAGTCAGCATTTTATCGCAAAGCAAAACGGGCCGCCTCGCGGCAGCCCGTTTCATGCTCCAGTCATCTGTCGCTTCAGATGCCGGCGCCGTCCGGCGTTACTGCGCGGCCGTCTCCGGAGCGCGGCGCTTCTGCGCCAGGTAGCCGCCGCCCAGCACGCCACCGATGATCAGCACGAACAGGCCGTAGTAAGCCAGGGCGTTGGCGTCGAAGAACGGCTTCACCAGAGGCTCGCTGACGATCATCTTGACCGCGGTGAAGGCCAGCACGCCGGCGCCCGCGAAGATGATCGAGGGAAAGCGCGACATCAGCTTGAGCACCAGGCTCGAGCCCCACACCACGATGGGGATGCTGATCAGCAGGCCCAGCACCACCAGCAGGAAGCTGCCATGCGCCGCGCCGGCCACCGCCAGCACGTTGTCCACGCCCATCACCGCGTCGGCGATGATGATGGTCTTCATTGCGCCAACCAGCGTGGTCGCGCCCGCGCCGTGTTCGTCGCCATCGCCGTCGTCGGAGAGCAGCTTGTAGGCGATCCACACCAGCGCCGCGCCGCCGATCAGCAGCAGGCCGGGGATCTTGAGCAGCCACACCACGCCGACCGTCATGGCCGAGCGCACCACGACCGCACCGACGGTACCCCAGACGATGGCCTTTTTCTGCAGATGGGGAGGCAGGTTGCGCGCCGCCAGCGCGATCACGATGGCGTTGTCGCCGGCCAGCACCAGGTCAATGACGACGATGGACAGCAGCGCCGTCAGGAACTGCATCGTGAACAGATCGGTAAACCATTCCATAAAATCTCCTCGAAACAACGATAGCCAAAAGCCGTGCGCAAGCACCGGGTTGCCTGGAGACATGTTGTTCGGGAGCGATGGGGGCGCCTTTGCAAACCATGAAACCAGGTTGCAAAGGTCTTGCTCGACCGCCGATGCTGCATTGGCGCGGTCAGCACAACCGGAGACTGTCAGTCTCGGAATGACGATTGTGCTAAGGGCTGGGCCCCGGAGCTACTCCCCTTTGAGGGGCGATCCGTCCGGGACAAGCCCGAAGTGGATACGCTGAGGCGGATTATAAGCGAAGCCATAGCTTTTGTGCTGCCACCAGGTATCGGGCAGGCATCAGACAAAGGTGAGCTATGGTGCTCTTGGAGACTTGCCTGCGTGCGGGGTCGCCCGCCTGATGTGCGGTCTGTGGCGCTTATGCCAAGCGAGGGGGGATGCCTCACCGGCGGGTCTGGTGCATTGCGGCAAGCACACTCCGCGCTCGCCATCTATCCTGAGAAGACCGGCTTCAGGCTGATGCGCCCCAGACGTCACCGGAGGCATATCCCGCGCCGGCCCCGCGCATGCATGAGGTGCGGGCACCTGGGGGTTTTATGCATCGCCCATCGACCATCAAGGAAACGTCATGCCGGCCGTCCCGACCCCGCTGCACCCGCGTCACGATCCTTCCCACGCCAAGCACAATGGCACCCCAACCCTGAAATCCAATGGCAGCCAGGCCGGTGCCGTCCTCGCCGCGAACGGACATGCGTTGCCCAAACCGGTGCCCAGGCTCGATTTCATCCAGCAGTACCACGAGGACAGCGGCGCCTTGCGCGGGGAGATCACCCGCGGCCTGCTGGCCAGCGCCGCCAGCATCAGTCCCAAATTCTTCTACGACGTGCTCGGTTCCCGCCTGTTCGAGGCCATTACCGACCTGCCCGAGTATTACCCCACGCGTACGGAGGCCGCGGTGTTTGCCGCTTTCGCGCCGGCCATGGCTGCGCGGGCCGGCAGTGGCTGCGTGCTGATCGATCTCGGCGCGGGCAATTGCCAGAAGGCCGCGCGGCTGTTTGGCAGCTTGCAGCCGGCGCAATACGTGGCGCTCGACATCTCGGTGGAGTTCCTGCGCGGTACGCTGTTCTGCCTGCAGCAGCAGCACCCGCAGATTCCCATGCTCGGCCTTGGCGCCGATCTGTGCGCGCCGCTCGATCTCCCGCCGGAAGTACGGCACGGGCGCCGCCTGTTCTTCTATCCGGGCTCAAGCATCGGGAACTTCGCGCCGGCCCAGGCGCAGGCCCTGCTGCAGCGCCTGCGCGCGGCGGCGGTCCGGGGCGATGGCGTGCTGGTCGGCGTGGACCTGGTCAAGGACGAACGTGCACTGGTGGCGGCCTATGACGATGCGCTGGGCGTGACCGCCGCCTTCAACCGCAATGTCCTGCGCAACCTGAACCGCATCGTCGGCAGTGATTTCCGGCTTGAGGACTGGCGCCATGCGGCCCGTTTCGATACGGCGGGTTCGCGCATCCAGATGCACCTGCGGGCCGAGCGGGATGTCACCGTGCGCTGGCCGGAGGGCCAGCGCGAATTCTGCGCGGGCGAGCAGATCCATACCGAGGACTCCTATAAATATCGCCCGGAGGCATTTGCTGCCCTGCTGGAGGCTGCAGGCTTCGACGATCCGGTCTGGTGGACGGATCCGCGCGGCTGGTTTGCGGTGTTCCACGCCCGGGCCTGACGGCCGGCGGGGCCAAGGCGGGGCTGGTGTCATAATGCCCGCATCCCTCCGGTGCGGGTGCGGCGCCTCGCGCACACTGCCCGCCGGAGGCCGTGTCACCGCGGGCGACCCCCATTCACCGGCAGGGATTTCGATGAGCGGCTTTTCCATGCTTCCGGACCTTCACTTCAATGGCGGCAAGACCGTCTGGGCCGATGCCCGGCGGCTGCCGCGCGAGGGCCTTGCGCAGGCGCTGGTGGAGGCGCGCAACCGCACCCTGGCGTGGCTGGCCGCCTTTGGCCAGACCCGGCGCGGGTGGGAAGTGCCAGGCCAGGACTTTGCCGATCCGCCCTTATGGACGCTGGGCCATGTGGCCTGGCATGCCGAGTGGTGGTGCCTGCGCGAGGTGCGCGCGCTGGAGCGGGATGGCTTGCTGCTGCAGGTACCCGGGGTGCCTTCGCTGCTGGCCGGCGCGGACGAATGGTTCGACCCCGGACGCATCGGCCGCGACGCCCGCTGGGAGGCAGCGCTGCCGGACGTGGCGGTGGTCAAGCGCTACGCCGCCGACGTGCTCGACGCCACCTTGCGCCGCCTGGCTGTGCAGCCGGACGATGGCGATGCCACGCTCTATGCCTGGCGCCGTGCGCTGTTTCACGAGGACCGCCAGGGCGAAGCCGTCGCCGCGCTGCTGCAGGCGCTCGGCATCGCACCCGTGGAACCGGCCGAGGCGCTGCCTTCGGTGTCGGTGCCGCATGGCGGCACTCTGCAGTTTCCCGGCGGGCGCTTCGTGCAGGGCTGGAGCGCGCCGGACGGCTTTGCGCTGCCCGATGAACTGCCGCCGCAGCCCACCTATGTGCCCGCTTTCGAGATGGATGCCGCGCCGGTCACCAATGCGCAGTTCCTGGAGTTCGTCGAGGATGGCGGCTATGAGCGTGCCGCATGGTGGACGGCGGCAGGCCGCCAGTGGCTGATGATGCAGGACCGCTCGGCGCCGCGATACTGGGCGCGCCACCCGGATTCGCGGGCCTGGATGGCGCTGCGTTTTGGCAGTCTTCGCACGCTCAATCCGGACGAGGCGGTACGCCACGTCAGCCTGTTCGAGGCCCAGGCGTGGTGCGCCTGGGCGGGCCGGCGCCTGCCCATGGAAAGCGAGTGGGAGCTGGCGGCGGTGCAGGATCGCGGCGGTTTGCGCTGGGGCATGGTGCGGGAATGGACGGCCACGCCTTACGAGCCGTATGCAGGTTTTGCCGCGAGTCCTGCCGATGCGGAGTTCGTGGACTGCTTCGCCACGCACCAGGCCGTGCGCGGCGCGTCGTTCGCCAGCGCGGCGCGGCAGCGCCATGCGCGCGCCCGGCTGGCGTTGCTGCCCGAAGACGATTTCGCGTTCGTCGGCTTTCGCAGTTGTCCCATGTAGCAGCGCGCCGGCAGGCACCAAAGAAAAAAGCACCCGAGGGTGCTTTTTTCTTTGGGCTGACGATGGATCGCCGCGAGCGCGGCGAGTCCATTCAGGCGCGGCGATTAACGCTCGAAACGCGAGCGGCCACCGCCGTTGCCATTGCGTGCGCCGCCGAAGCCGCCGCGGTTGCCGTCGCCGAAGCTGCGGGGAGCGCCGTCACGGTTGCCGTCGCGGTTGCCGAAGCTGCGGCCTTCGCCGCCACGGTAGCCACCATTGCCGCCGTTGCCGGCCGCACCGCCGCCGAAGCCGGCGCCGCGATTGCCGTCGCCGTAGCTGCGCGGAGCCGCGCCGTCACGGTTGCCGAAGCCGCGGTTGTCGCCGCCGCGGTAGCCGCCGCCTTCGTTGCCGAAGCTGCGTTGGCCGCCGGTTGCGCCCTGGCCGCGATAGCCGGTGCTGTTGCCGTTGGCATTGCCGAAGCCGCCGCGGTCACCGAAACCACGGTTGCCGTCGCGATCGCCGAACGGGCGGTCGCCCGAGGGGCGCGCAGCGCCGTCACGGTTGCCGAAGCCGCGGCTTTCGCCGCCGCCGAACTTGCGGTCGCCGAAGCTGCGGTTGTCACCGCCGCGATAGCCGCCGCCATTGCTGTTGCCACGGTAGCCGCCGCGGTCGCCGCCCGGCTTGCCGCCGAAGCCGGAACGCGGCTTGGGCGAACGGCGCGGTTCCAGTCCTTCGATCACCGAAGCGTCGACGCGGTTGTTGGTGAAGCGCTCGATGCGCTTCCACTGGAACATGTCGCCGTGGTTCACCAGGTTGATGGCGACACCCGAGCGGCCGGCACGGCCGGTACGGCCGATACGGTGGACGTAGTCTTCGGCTTGCTTGGGCAGGTCGAAGTTGACCACGTGGGTGATGTCCGGCACGTCGATGCCGCGCGCGGCCACGTCGGTTGCCACCAGGATGCGCAGGTTGCCGCGGCGCAGCGAGGTCAGGGTGCGGTTACGCGCGCCCTGGGTCATGTCGCCGTGCAGCGCGCCGGCCGCGAAGCCGGTGTCGGACAGGCGCTCGGCCAGCGAGTCGGCATCGCGCTTGGTGGCGGTGAAGACGATGGCTTGCTTGAGCGTGGTGTCGCGCAGCAGGTGGTCGAGCAGCTTTTCCTTGTGCGACATGTCGTCGGTGAAGTGCAGGCGCTGTTCGATATTGCTCTGGTCGGCGCGGGTCGCGGCGATCTCGATGCGTTGCGGGTCGCGCAGCTGGCGCGAAGCCAGCTGGGCGATGCGGCCGTCCAGCGTGGCCGAGAACATCAGCGTCTGGCGGGTGGCCGGGGTGGCGGCAACGATGGCGTCGATGTCGTCGGCGAAGCCCATGTCGAGCATACGGTCGGCTTCGTCGAACACCAGCATGTCCAGCGCGGACAGGTCGATACGGCCGGCTTCGACGTGGTCGAGCAGGCGGCCGGGCGTTGCCACCAGGATGTCAGGCATCTTGGACAGCGCGGCCAGCTGCTTCGGGTAAGGCATGCCGCCCAGGATGCTGGCGCAGACGATGCGGCGCAGGTGGCGGCCATACTTGGCGGTGGCTTCGGTCACCTGCAGGGCCAGTTCGCGCGTCGGGGTCAGCACCAGCAGCGCGGGCTGCGCCGGCGACGGGCGGGGGCGCTTGCCCTTCATGCGCTTGACCGGTTCGTCCGAGCGCGGGCGATTCGGGGCAGCTTTCTCGCTGATGCGCTGGATGGCCGGCAGGATGAAGGCGCCGGTCTTGCCCGAGCCGGTCTGGCTCGAGACCAGCAGGTCGCGGCCAGCCAGGAAGGCGGGGATCGCCTGGGCCTGCACCGGGGTCGGCGTGGTGTAGTTCAGTTCGACGAGGGCGCGCAGGATGGCTTCCTCGAGGCCAAGCTTGGCAAAGCCGTTTTCAGCGTCGACGGCGGCGGCTGCGGGCGCTACTGCGGCTTCCGGGCTGAGCATGGCGTCGAGCTTGTCGAGCGGGCTGGGTTCCTGGATAGCGGGCGTGGCGATGGCGGCGGCTTCGGTCGATGCGTCGGCGGCGGAGGCAAAATCTTGCTCCGCACGAATGTCGTGCTGGGTCATGTCGTGATTTTCTTTAAATGCATGGCACCCCATGCCGAACTAGCGAACAGGGGCGGGCGCAGTGCAAAGTCTTAAAAAGGCTTCGGCGCCAATCGGTGAGGCCGTTACGACAGACACAGCTGACAGTACGGCGGCAGGCAGGGCGACACCGGGCACAAGGCCGGGCGCGCGGTCCCTGGCAGGCAAACAGCTCTATAGAGCCATTCAACAGGATCGGAGACGAGGCAACGTCGGTGAGATATGCGTTCTGTCGGGTATCACCACTTGGCCTTGATTCAACAACTTGAGGCAGGCCAGCCGGCGGGACCGGGGAGCAGAGCTTGAGAGCGGGGGCGGTATCGCCTGCCGGACGGAACCGGTAGACGTGTTGCACAACTCACAGTGCGAACTCACGGCGCGAATTATAGCAGAAACAAAAGTAAGTTTGTTGCACTGCGATAGGAATTCCTAAATTGGCTGGCAATGCCTCGTCATGCGATTCAGCGGGCACTTTCGACGTGTCCTGGCTGGTCCGCGTCGTCTCGCATTGCACGTTGCATCCCCGGGATGCCTGCCTATACTGAAGCCGTCGGGCACACCGTAGCCCGGCAAGGTGGTGGACCCTGGAACACCCGCTGACCTTCCACGGCGCTTTGCTTTAAGCGCCGCTAGCCGCCGGTGTCGCGGCAGTCGGTGCCATTGCCAGTGATCCTTCGACCCTTTGGTTAGTCCGAAACGGTCGTCCGCGTCATGGGCGGAATCATGGGAATCCTGCTTGCACGACAGTTTGCCGGGATAGCGCGGCCTTGACCTGGAAGGTCCGGACCCGTCCGCAGCCAGCCCGCCAGTTCACTGGCGGGCTTTTCCTATGTGGCTTCGCCGCTCCTTGCTGCCGCGCGCTTTTCGGCGTGCAAGTAATCTATTGATACCTTTGCTAACAGCTTGCCGCGCCAGGTCGCGCTATTCTCGCCCGGAATGAATCCGGTTGAGGAGCAGACGATATGAGGAAAGTCCTTTTGTGCGCGGTGGCCGCGGCGGGTTTGGCGGGCGGGCTTGGTGCCGCGCCCTGTGCGCTCGCCCAGGTATCTGTCAATGTGTCCATCGGTGTCCCGCCACCGGCCCCGGTTTATGAGGTCGTGCCCGTCGCCCGCCCGGGCTATGTCTGGGCGCCCGGCTATTGGGATTGGGACGATCGCGGCCACAAGCACAAGTGGAAGAAAGGCCGGTGGGAGCGCGCGCGTGCGGGTTACATATACGAGGCACCGCGCTGGATACACGCACGCGATGGCTGGATGCTGCAGCCCGAGCGCTGGGAAGGGCGTGGCGATGGCCGCCCGGGGCGGGGCTACAAGGGCTATCACTGCCCGCCGGGGCACGCCAAGAAGGGGGAGTGCTGATCGGCAGGGCGCCGGCCTGGCATGATGGAACGGAAGGAAGGAGCGGGGGCTGAACCATGCGGCGCTCTCGCGTTCCTTTGACGGTGAGGATTTTGATATACTCCGGGCCTGCTCCCGGATCCGCGCCGCCAAGGCGCGTTGATGCACGCTCTGATGCAATCTTCGGGGGTCTATCCGCTCGCCGTAGTTCAATGGATAGAACACGCGCCTCCTAAGCGTGAAATGCAGGTTCGATTCCTGCCGGCGGGACCAGTTCTCCCTTGTTCATTCTCCGCAGTTCCTCAAAGCCACCCGTCCACCAGAGGCCGGCTGTGCGCGACGGACTGAGCAGCCGAATGGTCAGGACGACCGGATTGCCGGCAATCGCACCGATGTCATTGCCGCGCTCGTCGAAGGAGACCACCGGATACGGCGATCAGGCTCTCGGGATCTTCCGCATGTTCGATGTTTCATTGCAAAGTGCGCCATCGAAGGCGGCATCGGCATGCTCAATGCGCGCCGGTCTTCGAAAACAGCTGGATCACCGCCACGCCCGCAACGATCAGTCCGATTCCCAGCCAGGCGGCCAGGTCGGGTATCTGGCGATAGAGCACGCTGGCGATCAAGGTGACCAGCACGATGCCCGCGCCGGACCAGATGGCGTAGGTGATGCCCACCGGCACGGTTTTCATCACTTGTATCAGCAGGAAAAAAGCGCCCGCATAGCCGGTCACCACCAATACGCTGGGGATCAGCCGGGTAAAGCTCTCGGATGCCTTGAGGCTGCTGGTGGCAATGACTTCGGCCACGATGGCGAGGGCCAGGAGCATGTAGCTGTTCATCGATGAATCCATCCTTCTCGTTGGCTGTCGCCGGGGCCGCATTTTCCCACATGCGCCGGGATAGGCCTGGCCGCAAGCGGGGACGGGCGGGTTACGGATGCCGGCCCCTGGGTCCGTCGGTGTACAGTACAAGGCACGAGAGTCTGGTCGCGTCCATAAGCTATCCCCTCTTTCGGGTGGTTTCGTTCATTGGGCATGCCGTCTTCAATCGAAGAGGTTGCAGTTTGCGGTGCCGGCGATCAGCCTGATCGCATGCAGTGGTCGCGTAGTCCCGACCAGTTGGCGGTTGTGATAAAGCCAGCAGCGGGGGAGTCAGGTTCTGAAGGGGAGCGCCATGAAAGGCGAGGATGAGGTTCGCACCGTCTGGCCGCGGATGGATGGCCAGGCGGCGGGGCAGCAGGGGGTCTGGCAGAACACGATTGCAGCGGCGGACGTGGCACTGGAAGAAGCTTCGCGCATTCAGCGCGGCGTGCAGCACAACCTGAAACTGCAGCAGGAGGTGAGGGCCCTGCGCGAGGAGTTGCGCAAGGCACATGCCGAACTGGATCGGTATCGCGGCATGCATGCCCGGGTCGTGGTGGGCATGCGGCAGCTGGAGGACGATAACGCCGGCGAGATGAGCCGCTTGCGCGCCGAGAGCGAAATGCTGATGGTGCGCCACCGGGTCTACAAGCTGCTCTCGGAGCATTACGCCCTGGCGGCGCTGCGTTTCGACGCCGCCACCTTTGCCGAGCACCGCGACCGGGTGCTGCAGCACATCCTGTTCCAGCGGCGCAAGGGCACGCCGCTTTCCGGCATCGGCGCACAGGACATTGCCTTCCTGTTGCTGTAGCCCTGCTTTTCACCCCGCTTTCGGGGCGGTGCGCGGGCGCAATACCAGCAGCGCCAGCATGCCGCCCACCACGCCCCAGAAGGCCGAGCCGACACCGGCCAGCGTCATGCCGGAAGCCGTGATCATGAACGTCAGCAGGGCCGACTCGCGCTCGGCCGGCGTTTGCATGGCCGTGGTCAGGCCGCCGGCGATCGAGCCGAGCAGGGCGAAGGCCGCCACCGCCACCACCAGCGCCTTGGGGAAGGCCGCGAACAGCGCGGCGATGCTTGCCGCCAGCACGCCTGCCACAAGGTAGCCCAGTCCGCACACCACGGCGGCGGTATAGCGCCGGTTGCGGTCCGGATCGCTTTGCGCACCAGTGCAGATGGCCGCCGTGATCGCTGCCAGGTTGATGCCGTGCGAGCCGAACGGCGCGAGCAGGACCGAGGCGATGCCGGTCACGGTGATCAGCGGCGAGGCCGCCACGTGGTAGCCGTCGGCGCGCAGCACGGCCAGCCCGGGAATGTTCTGCGACGCCAGCGCAACGATGAACAGCGGCACCGCGATGCTGACCAAGGCCTGCAAGGAAAAGGCCGGCGTGGTCCAGACCGGCGCCGCCAGCGCGAAGTGAAACGACTCGAAGTGCAATTGCCCGAGCGCACCCGCCAGCACCACGCCCACCAGCAGCACGCCCGGCACCGCGTAGCGCGGCCACCAGCGCTTGCCCACCAGGTAGAGCGCAAACATCGGCAGCAGTAGCAGGGTTTGCTGCTGGGCCTGCACGAAAACGTCGATGCTGATGCGGAACAGGATGCCGGCCAGCAGGGCCGAGGCAATGCTGGCCGGCAGCGCGCGCATCAGCTTGTCGAACCAGCCGGTCAGGCCCGCCGCCGTCATCAGCGCCGCCGCCATCACGAAGGCCCCGATCGCTTCCGGGTAGGGCACGCCGGGCAGGCTGGCGATCAGCAGGGCGGCGCCCGGGGTGGACCACGCAATGACGATGGGCGCGCGCGTCAGCAGGGACAGCCCGATGGTGGTCACGCCCATGCCGATGGACAGCGCCCAGATCCACGAGGCGACCTGCGCGTCCGACAGGTGCGCCGCCTGGCCCGCCTGGATCATCAGCACCAGCGAACTGGTGTAGCCGGTCAGCATGGCGATCAGGCCGGCGACCAGGGCGGAGACGGAGAGGTCGGTCAGTTTCAGGGGGGCGTTGGACATGGGAGGGACTTGGCGTCACGCGGGGAAAGCGGCTGGGACGCCATCTTCGCATGACTTGCCCCGCCGCTCCACGGCGGCGCGAGGGACGACAATATCCATTGCGGGGCCAGGACGGGATTGCAGGGGAGACGCCTCCCGGGGCATGCGCGATGGCAAGCAGTTGTCCGGTGCCGCGTTGACGGGGCTTTCCCTTACGGACTTGTCCGACTACAGCCGCGCAAGGCGCATTGCTATGCTTCGGCTGTGCCTTGCGAGCAGGGCACCGAGGAGAGACTCTTGGGCCCGCGCGAGCGCGGGCCCTTATTTTTTTCGGCCGCCGCAGCCGGCGGCTGCCGGCGCCTGCGGGCGAGGGCCGGCGGCGGTGGTCTACAATGCCGGCTACCTGGCGTCCCGCCGCCTGGCCGTATCCACCGCCGGCGGCCAGCCCGCGGATGCAAGCCGCGGGAATCGCCACCTTCGCTCCCACCCTTTCGCTGCCTCCTTTCGTACTGCTCCCATGGCCCTGTTTTCGATTTCCGACGCCCAGCTCGCCTTCGGGCATGTGGCCCTGCTCGACCATGCCGACTTCTCCCTGGAAGGCGGCGAGCGCGTCGGCCTGATTGGCCGCAATGGCTCCGGCAAGTCGTCGCTGCTCAAGATCGTGGCCGGCCTTGCCGCGCCGGACGACGGCCTGATCGCGCGCCAGAACGGCGTCACCTCGGCCTATGTGCCGCAGGAGCCGCAGTTCGAGCCCGGCCAGACCGTGTTCGATGCGGTCTCCCAGGGCCTGGGCAAGGTCCACGATCTGCTGGTGGCCTACGAAGCGGCGCTGGCGGCGCTGGACGACAGCCACGACGAGGCCGCGCTGGCCGAGTTGCACCGCCTGCAGTCCGAAGTCGACGCCGCCGGCGCATGGGGCTTGCGCACGCGGGTCGAGACCACGCTGGCGCAGTTGAGCCTGAGCGCCGATGTGCGCGTGGACTCGCTGTCCGGCGGCATGCAAAAGCGCGTGGCGCTGGCGCAGGCCCTGGTGGCCGAGCCCGACATCCTGCTGCTGGACGAGCCCACCAACCACCTGGACGTCGAAGCCATCCGCTGGCTCGAAGACCTGCTGCTGGCGTTCCGGGGCAGCGTGCTGCTGATCACCCACGATCGCGCCTTCCTTGACCGCGTGGCGACCCGCATCGTCGAGCTGGACCGCGGCCGGCTGGTTTCCTTCCCCGGCAACTTTGCCGCCTACCAGACGCGCAAGGCCGAGCAACTGGCCGCCGAGCAGGTCGAGCAGGCCAAGTTCGACAAGCTGCTGGCCCAGGAAGAAGTCTGGATCCGCAAGGGCGTGGAAGCGCGCCGCACGCGCAGCGTGGCCCGCATCCAGCGCCTGGTGACGATGCGCAATGAACGCGCGTCGCGCCGCGACGTGCAGGGCAACGTCAAGCTGGAAGTGTCGCAAGGCGAGCGCTCCGGCAAGATCGTCGCCGAGCTCACCGATGTCAGCAAGGCCTTCGCCGGCAAGGTGGTGGTGGGCGATTTCACCGGCACCATCATGCGCGGCGACAAGGTCGGCCTGATCGGCTCCAACGGCGCGGGCAAGACCACGCTGCTGCGCCTGATCCTGGGCGAGCTGGAGCCGGACGCCGGCACGGTCAAGAACGGCAGCAATATGCAGGTGGCGTACTTCGACCAGATGCGCACCCAGCTGGATCTCGAGCGCTCGCTGGCCGACACCATCAGCCCGGGCAGCGACTGGGTCGAGATCAATGGCCAGCGCAAGCACGTCATGAGCTACCTGGGCGACTTCCTGTTCGCGCCCGAACGCGCGCGTTCGCCGGTCAAGTCCTTGTCCGGCGGCGAGCGCAACCGGCTGCTGCTGGCGCGCCTGTTCGCCCGGCCGGCCAATGTGCTGGTGCTGGACGAGCCCACCAACGACCTCGACATCGATACGCTGGAACTGCTGGAGGAACTGCTGCAGGACTACAGCGGTACCGTGTTCCTGGTCTCCCACGACCGGGCCTTCCTGGACAACGTGGTGACCTCGACCATCGCCGCCGAAGGCGATGGCCGCTGGCGCGAATACGTGGGCGGCTACTCCGACTGGCAAGTCCAGTCGGCACGCAGCGCGGCCATGCAGGACGCGCGCGGCGGCGAGCGCAAGGGCGCGGAAACGCCGAAACCGCGCGAAACGCGCGGGCCCAGCCGCGTGGTCAAGCTGTCTTACAAGGAACAGCGCGAACTCGACGGGCTGCCCGAGCGCATTGCCTCGCTGGAAAACGAGCAGAAGACCGTGAGCACGCAGCTTGCGGACGGCTCGCTGTACGCCAGCGACCCGGGCAAGGCCGCGGAACTGGCAACCCGCCACGA
This sequence comes from Cupriavidus basilensis, assembly GCF_029335485.1. GTDB lineage: Bacteria > Pseudomonadota > Gammaproteobacteria > Burkholderiales > Burkholderiaceae > Cupriavidus > Cupriavidus basilensis_E. The sequence goes on along the minus strand of NZ_JARJLM010000130.1, from coordinate 28,000 downwards.
CGAGATCGAACTGGAACTGCTGGGGGCGCTGGAGCGCTGGGAAGTGCTGGAAGCGAAGACGAAGGGCGAGGCGCAATAGGAGTCCGCTAGCGCCGTGCGCGGAACGCGTCAACTTTGTGTGGGGCGTCCGGGGGAGACCGCGAAGCGCTGGACGAAGCTGCCAGGATGCGCCCGTGCCGCACGAAGTGCCCGGCGGTTGTCACTCCCTCTTCCCTCATGGGAGGAGGGGTGGCGAGCGGGGTGGATCAGCCAGGAGCCACAGAATCCGAAGCCAGCGGTTTTATCCAGTTCGGTGGGGTATGACGCACTAGCCACTTCCGCCAGCCCCCCGCTTGCGGGAGAGGGGCGCACACCTCAGCGAGTGCTACGCCCTGCCCGAGATCCTCACCCGCACCAGGCCAGCACCATATTCGTCAGGTCCACCACGAAGGCCGGCCGCAAGTAAGCCATGAAGGCCAGCGCCAGCACGCCGCCCAGCGCGGCAAAGCCGGCGGCCCGCACGACAATACTGCTCCCTGTGCTCATGCCGCGGCCACCTGCGGGCGCGCAATCGCGTGCTCGCGTATCGGCAGATTGACCAGCGTGGCCACCACGCCCAGCCCGATCGCAATCATCCAGACAGTGTTGTAGGTACCGGTGCGGTCATACAGGAATCCACCCAGCCACGCCCCCAGGAAGCTGCCGATCTGGTGCGAGAAGAACACCACGCCCGACAGCATCGACAGGTACCGCACGCCGAACACCTGCGCGATGATGCCGTTGGTGAGCGGCACCGTGGACAGCCACAGGAAGCCCATCATGGCGGCGAAGATCCAGGTGCTGGCTGCCGTGAGCGGCAGCAGCAGGTAGGCGGCGATCACCACGGAGCGGGTGATATAGATCATCGACAGCAGATAGCGCTTGGGCATGCGCTGGCCAAGCGCGCCCGCGGTGTAGGTGCCGAACACATTGAACAGGCCGATCAGCGCCAGCGCCACCGTCGCCACCTTGGGATCGGTCAGGCCGCGGTCCTTGAGATAGGGCGCCAGGTGCACGCCGATAAACACCACCTGGAAGCCGCACACGAAGTAGCCCAGCGTCAGCAGCTGGAAGTTGCGGTTGCCGAAGGCCTCGCGCACGGCTTGGCCGATGGTCTGCTGGAAGCCGGCCACGTGCGCGTCGGCCTGCGGCTCGCGCAGCCTGAAGGCCAGAGGCAGCATCAGGCAGGCCATCACCGCCAGCACGAACAGCGCGTTCTGCCAGCCGGCGGTGGAGATCAGCGTCTGCTCGACCGGGATCATCAGGAACTGCCCGAAGGAGCCCGCGGCCGCGGCGATGCCCATGGCCCAGACGCGCTTCTCGGCGCTGGCCACCCGCCCGATCACGCCGTACACCACGCTGTAGGTGGTGCCGGATTGCGCGATGCCGATCAGGATGCCGGCGCCGGAGGCGAAGGCGGTGCCCGAGCTGGCCATGGCCATCACCAGCAGCCCGCCCACATAGAGCGCGATCCCGACCAGCATGATGCGGAACGCGCCGAACTTGTCGGCCAGGGCGCCGGTGAACGGCTGGGTCACGCCCCACATCAGGTTCTGCAGCGCCAGCGCGAAAGCGAAGGTCTCGCGGGTCCAGCCGTGCGCCTGCGTGATCGGCAGGTTGAACAGGCCAAAGCCGTGGCGGATGCCCATCGATAGTGTGACCAACAGGCCACCGCAGACGAGGACGGCGGTGAGGGAGAGTTGTTTTTTCCGTATGGCGCCTTGCGCGCCGTTCTGTATGTCGTTGTGCATTGTCTTCTGCATTCCTGGCTCGGTGTGCGTACCGCTATTTCTAGTTTTCTCCGTGGTCTGGCCCCTCAGGGCCCGCCCCGGTGCGAGCGAGTGTACTCCGCATCCGCCAGGTGCGTGGTGAGGCCCTCCCGCCTGACCGGTTCGCATTAAAGTGATTCATGATGTACTTTTAAGCGAATGACGAATGGCAGCAAGACGGCTACGCGCTTCCATTACAATGCAGGCTGCCCGGCCAGCCTGGGCTAGCGTGCGGCAACCGCCCCCGCCAGGCTGGCCGAGAATCCCACTAAGCAAGCGACTCCATGGCGAGCAAAACCAGTCAGTACAGCGAATCTTCCATCCGGGTCCTCAAGGGCCTGGAGCCGGTCAAGCAACGACCCGGCATGTACACCCGTACCGACAACCCCCTGCACATCGTGCAGGAGGTGATCGACAACGCTTCCGACGAAGCCCTCGGCGGCCATGGCTCCGAGATCATGGTCACCCTCCATCGCGACGGCAGCGTCAGCGTGGAGGACGATGGCCGCGGCATCCCGGTCGGCATCCATCCCGAGGAGCAGGTCCCGGTGGTGGAGATCGTCTTCACCCGCCTGCACGCGGGCGGCAAGTTCGACAAGGGCAAGGGCGGCGCCTATGCCTTCTCCGGCGGCCTGCACGGCGTGGGTGTTTCCGTCACCAATGCACTGTCGACCCAGCTCGACGTGACCGTATGGCGCGACGGCAGCTGCTCCACCCTGACCTTCTCGGGCGGCGACGTCACCGTGCCGCTGGCCACGCGCAAGCTTGAGCGCAGCGAGAAGAAAAGCGGCACCCGGGTGCAGGTGTGGCCGGATGCGAAATACTTCGATTCCGCCACCATTCCGATGGCCGAGCTGCAGCGGCTGCTGCGCAGCAAGGCCGTGCTGCTGCCCGGTGTCAAGGTCACGCTGCTGCATGAGAAGAATGGCGAGCGCCAGACCTGGCAGTACGACCAGGGGCTCAAGGGCTACCTGGTGGAAGCCCTGGCGCAGGGCAGCGGCGCCGAACTCGTGGTGCCGATGTTCGAGGGCGAGCACTTTGCCGACCCCGACGCCAACCTGGCGGAAGAGGGCTTCGCCGAGGGCGAGGGCGCTTCCTGGGTGGTGGCCTGGACCGAGGACGGCGCGCCGGTGCGCGAATCCTACGTCAACCTGATCCCCACGCCGGCCGGCGGCACGCATGAGTCCGGCCTGCGCGAAGGGCTGTTCCAGGCGGTCAAGAGCTTTATCGAGATGCACGCGCTGCAGCCCAAGGGCGTCAAGCTGATGAGCGAAGACGTCTTCGCGCGCGCTTCCTTCGTGCTCTCGGCCAAGGTACTGGACCCGCAATTCCAGGGGCAGATCAAGGAGCGCCTGAACAGCCGCGACGCGGTGAAGCTGGTGTCCACCTTCAGCCGTCCCGCGCTGGAGCTGTGGCTGAACCATCATGTCGAGTACGGCAAGAAGCTGGCTGAGCTGGTGATCCGCCAGGCGCAGGCGCGCACGCGCGCCGCGCAGAAGGTGGAAAAGAAGAAGGGCTCGGGCGTGGCCGTGCTGCCGGGCAAGCTGACCGACTGCGAATCCACCGACGTCACCCGCAACGAACTGTTCCTGGTCGAGGGCGACTCCGCCGGCGGCTCGGCCAAGATGGGCCGCGACAAGGAGTTCCAGGCCATCCTGCCGCTGCGCGGCAAGGTGCTCAATACCTGGGAGACCGAGCGCGACCGGCTGTTCGCCAACAACGAGGTACACGATATCGCGGTGGCGATCGGTGTGGATCCGCACGGTCCCGGCGACGAGCCCGACCTGTCCAACCTGCGCTATGGAAAGATCTGTATCTTGTCCGACGCTGACGTGGACGGCGCGCACATCCAGGTGCTATTACTGACTCTGTTCTTCCGCCATTTCCCCAAGCTGATCGACAACGGCAACGTGTGCGTGGCGCGCCCGCCGCTTTACCGGGTGGATGCGCCGGCGCGCGGCAAGAAGCCGGCCCAGAAGCTCTACGCGCTGGACGACGGCGAGCTGGTGGCGATCCAGGACAAGCTGATGAAGGACGGCATCAAGGAAGGCGGCTGGCAGATTTCCCGCTTCAAGGGCCTGGGCGAGATGAATGCCGAGCAGTTGTGGGAAACCACCATGAACCCGGATACGCGCCGCCTGTTGCCTGTGGCGCTGGGCAGCTTCGACCTGCCCCAGACCGTGGGCGTGATGAATATGCTGATGGGCAAGGGCGAGGCCGCGCAGCGGCGCACCTGGCTCGAAGAGCGTGGCAACGAGGTGGTGGCCGACATCTGATCGGCAACCCTTTGACCGGCACAACGCGAACGCGAGGAGAGCCCCGATGACAAAGACCCGATACACCAGCATCCGGCCGCGACAGTGGCTTGCCGCGGGCCTGGTGCTGGCCGGCTTGTCGTGCGTCCCGGCGGCTCACGCGGCGCTGTACGGCTACATCGACGACGACGGCGTGGCGCATTTCTCCGACGAGAAGCTGGACGACCGCTACACGCTGTTCATGAAGAACGGCGGGGAATTCAAGAGCCCGTCGCTGGGGCGCCAAAGCCAGAGCATCGGCCAGCAGATCGACCTGGAGACGCACAAGCTCTACCGCTATGTCGTCAACCATCCGAATATCGCCACGGTCGAACCCATGATCCGCCAGATCGCGCACGCGCAGAACGTCGACCCGGCGCTGGTCAAGGCGGTGATGGCGGTGGAGTCGGGCTTCAATGCCGGCGCGGTTTCGCCCAAGGGGGCGATCGGGCTGATGCAGGTGATTCCCGATACCGGCGCGCGCTTCGGCGTGAGCGCCGACGCCAAGCGCACGGTCGGGCAGAAGCTGGCCGACCCGCGCACCAATATCTCGGCCGGCGTGCGTTACCTGCGCTGGCTGATGGAGCTGTTTCCCAACAACCTCGAACTGGTGCTGGCAGCGTACAACGCCGGCGAGGGTGCGGTGCAGCGCTACAACAACAAGATTCCGCCATTCCCGGAGACCCAGCAGTATGTCAGCACGGTGCTGCAGTTCTACCGCTTCTATCGTCCGGGCGGCGCCCCCATGGGCGTCGGGGAGGGCGGAGTCAGTCGCGTCAAGATGGTGATCGGCGGCCGCCGCAACATGCCCTGATCCCGACAACGAAATCGAACAACATGCAACCGGCGCACCGGCCAATGATGCGGTGCGCCGTCTTCTTGCCAATCCATGGAACAACAAGATATTCCGTTTGACCCAGGTTCGCCCGATGGCGGCGCGGACTCGCTGACCCTCGCTCACTACGCCGAGCGCGCCTATCTCGACTACGCCATCAGCGTGGTCAAGGGCCGCGCGCTGCCGGAGGTGGCCGACGGCCAGAAGCCGGTGCAGCGCCGCATCCTGTACGCCATGCACGAGATGGGCCTGCGCGCCGACGCCAAGCCGGTCAAGTCCGCGCGCGTGGTTGGCGACGTGCTCGGTAAATTCCACCCGCACGGCGACCAGTCCGCCTACGACGCGCTGGTGCGCCTGGCGCAGGACTTCTCGCTGCGCTACCCGCTGATCGACGGCCAGGGCAACTTCGGCTCGCGCGACGGCGATGGCGCCGCGGCCATGCGGTACACGGAAGCCCGGCTCACGCCGATCTCGCGCCTGCTGCTCGACGAGATCGACGAAGGCACGGTGGACTTCGTGCCCAACTACGACGGCTCGATGGAAGAGCCCAGGCTGATGCCGGCGCGGCTGCCCTTCGTGTTGCTCAACGGCGCCTCCGGCATTGCCGTGGGCATGGCCACCGAAGTGCCGCCGCACAATCTGCGCGAAGTCGCGGCCGCCACGGTGGCGATGATCCGCAACCCCAATATCACGCTGGCCGAGCTGCTGGCGCTGATGCCCGGGCCGGACTATCCCGGTGGCGGCCAGATCATCTCGCCCGCATCGGACATCGCCGCGATCTACGAGAACGGCCGCGGCAGCCTGAAGGTGCGCGCGCGCTGGATCATCGAGGACATGGCGCGCGGGCAGTGGCAACTTGTCGTGACCGAGCTGCCGCCAAGCACGTCGGCGCAGAAGGTGCTGGAGGAGATCGAGGAGATCACCAACCCCAAGGTGCGCGCCGGCAAGAAGTCGCTCACGCCCGAGCAACTGCAGCTCAAGCAAGGCATGCTGGCCGTGCTCGACGCGGTACGCGACGAATCCGGCAAGGACGCGCCGGTACGGCTGGTGTTCGAGCCCAAGAGCAAGAACATCGAGCAGCAGGAATTCATCCAGACGCTGCTCGCCCATACCAGCCTGGAATCCGGCGCCTCGATCAACCTGGTGATGATCGGCACCGACGGCCGGCCGCGCCAGAAGGGCCTGGCCGAGATCCTGCGCGAGTGGATCGCCTTCCGCTTCGCCACCGTCACCCGCCGCACGCGCCATCGCCTCGGCAAGGTCGAGGACCGCATCCACATCCTGGAAGGCCGGATGCTGGTGCTGCTCAATATCGACGAGGTGATCCGCATCATCCGCGAGAGCGACGAGCCCAAGCCGGCGCTCATGCAGGCCTTCGGCCTGTCGGACCGCCAGGCCGAGGACATCCTGGAAATCCGCCTGCGCCAGCTGGCCCGCCTCGAAGCCCTGCGCATCGAGAAGGAGCTGAAGGAGCTGCGCGAAGAACAGGCCGAGCTGGACGTGCTGCTCAAGTCCGAGACCATGATGCGCCGGCGCATCATCAAGGAGATCGAGACCGACGCCAAGCAATACAGCCCGGAAGACAAGGACCCGCGCCGCACGCTGATCCAGGAAGAACGCCGCGCCGCCGCCGAGGTGCGCGTGGTGGATGAACCCGTCACCGTGGTGGTATCGCAGAAGGGCTGGGTGCGCACGCGCCAGGGCCATGGCCACGATGCGCAGCAGTTCACCTTCAAGGCGGGCGATGCTCTCTACGGCACCTTCGAGTGCCGCACGGTGGATGTGATGCTGGTGTTCGGCACCAATGGCCGCGCGTACACGGTGCCGGTGGCCAGCCTGCCCGGCGGGCGCGGCGACGGCGTGCCGGTGACCACGCTGATCGAGCTGCAGCCCGGCAGCCAGATCGCCCACACCTTTGCCGGCAGCGTCGACCAGCGCATGCTGATCGCCACGCGCGGCGGCAATGGCTTCCAGACCAAGGTGGGTGATATGGTCAGCCGCCAGAAGGGCGGCCGCGCCTACCTCACGCTGGACGAGGGCGATGCCCCGCTGGAGCCGGCGCCGATCGGCGCCGCGGCCCCGCATGTGGCCTGCCTGTCGGCCAACGGCCGCCTGTTGCTGGTGGCGCTCGATGAAATCAAGTCGCTCTCGGCCGGTGGCCGCGGCGTGATCCTGATGGAACTCGAGCCCAAGGAAACGTTGCTGCAGGCGATCGCGGTGGGTGCGCCGGGCCTGGTGCTGTCCGGCGCCGGACGCGGCGGCAAGCCGAGTTCGCAGAAGCTGGCGGGCCAGAACCTGCTGCCTTATGTCGGCAAGCGCGCCCGCAAGGGCCGCGCGCTCGAGACCCGGCTCAAGGAGCCACGCATCGACCCGGTCCGGATCGATCCTCCGGCGGGCGGCAACTAAGCCTCTTCGACCCAACCTGGCCCTGCGCATTTGCGCGGGGCTTTTTTATTTGCTGATGCCGGACCGCCCGGACGTTTCCGGCCGGCAATGCCGCCTCCTGCTACCCGTGATGCCTGTTTCTCCTCCCCCCGCCGGCGACGATGCGGCCGCACCGCCCCCCACGCCGCGCCGCCTGTTCATCGAATTTGCCCGCATGGGCCTGTCCGGCTTCGGCGGCGTGCTGCCCTTCGTGCGGCGTGCCGTGGTGGAGCGCAACCGCTGGCTTGGCGACCGCGAGTTCGTCGAGTTGCTGAGCCTCGGGCAGGTGCTGCCCGGCCCCAATGTGATCAACCTCGCGTTGATGCTGGGCCTGCGCTTCGCGGGGTTGCGCGGCGCGCTGGCCGCCTTTGCCGGACTGGTGATGGTGCCGATGGTGGGCGTGTTGTCGCTGATGCTGCTGTACGAGCACTACCGCGACGTGGCGGCGGTGCAGCGCATGCTGACCGGCATGACCGCGGTGTCGGCGGGGCTGGTGCTGTCGACCGGTTTCAAGCTGGCGCAGAGCCAGCCGCGCACCCTGCGCGGGCTGATGATCGGCGGCGCGGCTTTCGCCGGCATCGGGCTGCTGCGCTGGCCGCTGGTGCCGGTGATGGCGGTGCTGGTGCCGCTGGGCCTGGCGCTCGAGTGGCGCACGGAGCAGCAGGCGCGGCGCGCGCCTGCGCCGCCCCTGCCTGCCAGTCCTTCCAGCGACGACGGCATCGATCCGGTGCCGGCGGTGACCGGGGAGCCGCGCCAATGAGTTCCCCCAACGTCCTCTCCAGCCTGCTTACGCATTTCCTGACGCTGTCCTTCCTGGCCATCGGCGGCGCCAGCACCACCATCCCCGACATGCACCGTTTCCTGGTGGAGTCGAACGCCTGGATGAGCGATGCGCAGTTTTCCGCCATGTACGCCATCTCGCAGGCCGCGCCGGGGCCGAATATCCTGTTCGTCGCCTTGTTCGGCTGGCAGGTCGCCGGGCTGGCCGGTGCCATGGTCGGCATGATTGGTATCTGCGGGCCGTCCAGCGTGATCGCGCTGGGCTTCGAGTATTTTGCGGGGCGCTCGCCGCAGGCGCGCTGGCCCGGCCTGATCCGGCGCGGGCTCGCCACGCTGACCATCGGCCTGCTGTTCTCCACCGGGTGGATCCTTGCCGCCAGCGTCGACCATCGCTGGAGCGCGGTGGCGGTGACGGCGGTCACCATCGTGCTGATGCTCAAGACCCGCGTGCATCCGCTGGCGCTGGTGGCGCTCGGCGCGGGCGCGGGGCTGCTGGGCCTGGTGTGAACGCGGCCCTTCAGCCCGCTTGCGCGGCAAGCTCGCGGATGCAGTGGATGAAGTAGTCGGCGGGGCGCGTGAGGATGGCGCCCTCGCGCACCATCAACGCCAGGCGCAGGTCGGGCGGGCTCTCGGGCAAGGCCAGCGCCTGCAGCTGCCTGGCCGTGAGCCTGGCCTGCAGCGAGGCCAGCGACAACGGCACCACCGCATCGGTCTCCAGCAGCAGGCTGCTGAACAGCAGGTTGGAGGTGCAGCGTGTCAGCCGCCGCGGCGGCGCCAGCCCATGGCGCGCTGCTGTTCTTCCAGGAGCGGCAGGCGGCGGACTGATCCCTGCTGGCAGTGGCTTACTCCACGCCGACGAAGCCCCCGGTCTGGTGGGCCCACAGCCGCGCGTAGAGCCCGCCGCGCGCGAGCAGTTCGGCGTGGGTGCCGCTCTCGGCGATGCGGCCGTTGTCCAGCACCACCAGCCGGTCCATGCGCGCGATGGTGGAGAGCCGGTGCGCGATGGCGATCACGGTCTTGCCCTGCATCAGCGTTTCCAGGTTTTCCTGGATGGCGGCTTCCACTTCGGAGTCGAGCGCCGAGGTGGCTTCATCGAGGATCAGGATGGGCGCGTCCTTGAGCAGCACGCGCGCCACGGCAATGCGCTGGCGTTGCCCGCCGGAGAGCTTGACGCCGCGCTCGCCCACCTGGGCATCGAGGCCCGTGGCACCATGCGCGTCGCGCAGTTGCGGAATGAATTCGCCGGCATGGGCATCGTCCGCCGCGGCCAGCAACTCAGCCTCGCTGGCGCCGGGCCGGCCGTAGCGCAGGTTGTCGCGGATCGAGCGGTGCAGCAGCGAGGTGTCCTGCGTCACCATGCCGATCTGCGCGCGCAGGCTTTCCTGCGTGACGCCGGCAATATCCTGGCCGTCGATCAGGATGCGTCCGTGCTCGACGTCGTACAGCCGCAGCAGCAGGTTGACCAGGGTCGACTTGCCGGCGCCCGAGGGGCCGACCAGGCCGATCTTCTCGCCTGGCCGCACCACCAGGTCGATGTTCTCGATCACGCCTGAGCCCTTGCCGTAGTGAAAGCCCACCCCTTCGAAACGCACCTCGCCGCGGCTCACCTTCAGCGCCTGCGCGCCGTCGCGGTCGGTCACCTTGCGCGGCACCGAGATGGTCTGCAGGCCGTCCTGCACCTGGCCGACGTTCTCGAAGATGCCGTTGATCACCCACATGATCCAGCCCGACATATTGACGATGCGGATCACCAGGCCGCTCGACAGCGCGATCGCCCCCACACTGACATGACCCTCGCTCCATAGCCACAGTGCCAGCCCGGTGGTGCTGGCGATCAGCGCGCCATTGAGCGTGGTCACGGTGAAATCCATGGCGCTGACCATGCGTCCCGACAGCCGCGCCTTGTCGGTCAGGTCGGCCATGGCTTCGCGCGCGTAGTCTTCCTCGTGGCGGGTGTGGGCGAACAGCTTGAGCGTGGTGATATTGGTATAGCCGTCGACGATGCGCCCCATCAGGCGAGAGCGCGCGCCCGTGGCGGCCACCGAGCGTGCCTTCACGCGCGGCGTGAAATACACCATCGCCGCCACGTAGCACACGATCCACGCCAGCAGCGGAATCATCAGGCGCCAGTCGGCCGCCGCGAACAGGTAGAGCGAGCTGGCCGCGTAGATCAGCACGTGCCAGATCGCATCCACCGCCTGCACCGACGAATCGCGCAGCGAGAAACCGGTCTGCATGATGCGCTGGGCGATGCGGCCGGCAAAGTCGTTCTGGAAGAACGACAGGCTTTGCTTGAGCACATAGCGGTGGTTCTGCCAGCGCACCAGGTTGCCCAGGCTGGGATTGATGACCTGGTGCACCAGGATGTCGTGCAAGCCATTGAACAGCGGACGCAGCACCAGCGCCACCGCCGCCATCCATGCGAGTTCGCCGGCGTGCTGCCGGAAGAAGCCGGCGCCGGGCGTTGCCTGCGCCAGGTCGACCAGGCGGCCGAGAAAGCCGAACAGCGAGACTTCGATCAGCGCGCCGGCCAGCCCGACCGCCAGCAGCAGGCCGAAGACGGGCCACACCTCGCGCAGGTAGTAGGCATAGAAGCGCCAGATCTGCGCGGGCGGCTCGGTGTCGGGGAGGGCGCGAAACGGGTCGATCAATCGTTCCAGGAAACGCATCAGCATGGGAGTCCATTGGGTCGCGGCGAGCGCGGCATTCCGGGTTGCCGCGGTGCGGGCAGGAGCCGTATCGATGCCATGGGCACGGTGTTGGGGGGTGCGAGGGCATGCGGCGTATCAGGAGCATGATACAGCGGTTGCGGATGGCGAGATCCGCGCCGGCATACGGGGATGGGGAATGCGTGGCCCAGTGCCCGGTCAGCGCGCGCAACGCGATCCCGCAGCGGGCGATGGCCGTGCCGCTGTCCCTGAGCGCATCGCCAACCGTCGCCAGACAACTTTTACTGCACTTTTCCTGGGCGGCAGGAGACAGCCTCCGGGAATACCCCAATTTCTCTGAACTTGTCTATACAACACTATACATACCTATGACAGATGAACAGACCGGATCCGATCCGGCTGCATTTACCGAAGGAGTTGCCGTGAGCAATACCCACCGCTTTCGCGATGTAGAAATCCGCGCCCCGCGCGGCAGCCAGCTGAATGCCAAGAGCTGGCAAACCGAAGCGCCGCTGCGCATGTTGATGAACAACCTCGACCCGGAAGTGGCGGAGAACCCCAAGGAGCTGGTGGTGTACGGCGGCATCGGCCGTGCCGCGCGCAACTGGGAGTGCTACGACAAGATCGTCGAAACCCTCAAGACCCTGAACGACGACGAGACCCTGCTGGTGCAGTCCGGCAAGCCGGTCGGCGTGTTCAAGACCCACAGCAACGCCCCGCGCGTGCTGATCGCCAATTCCAACCTGGTGCCGCACTGGGCCACCTGGGAGCATTTCAACGAACTGGATGCCAAGGGCCTGGCCATGTACGGCCAGATGACCGCCGGCAGCTGGATCTATATCGGCAGCCAGGGCATCGTGCAGGGCACCTACGAGACCTTTGTGGAAGCGGGCCGCCAGCACTACAACGGCAGCCTGAAGGGCCGCTGGGTGCTGACCGCGGGCCTGGGCGGCATGGGCGGCGCGCAGCCGCTGGCCGCCACGCTGGCCGGCGCCTGCTCGCTCAACATCGAATGCCAGCAGGCCAGCATCGATTTCCGCCTGCGCACGCGCTATGTCGACGAGCAGGCCACGGATCTCGACGACGCGCTGGCCCGCATCGCAAAGTACACGGCCGAAGGCCGCGCCGTTTCCATCGCACTGTGCGCCAACGCCGCCGAAGTGCTGCCCGAACTGGTGCGCCGCGGCGTGCGCCCGGACATGGTCACCGACCAGACCAGCGCGCACGATCCGCTCAACGGCTACCTGCCGGCAGGCTGGACCTGGGGCCAGTACCGCGACCGCGCGCAGACCGATCCGGCCGCGGTGGTCAAGGCCGCCAAGCAGTCGATGGCGCTGCACGTGAAGGCAATGCTGGACTTCCAGAAGATGGGCGTGCCCACCTTCGACTACGGCAACAACATCCGCCAGATGGCCAAGGAAGAGGGCGTGGCCAATGCCTTCGACTTCCCCGGCTTCGTGCCGGCCTATATCCGCCCGCTGTTCTGCCGCGGCATCGGCCCGTTCCGCTGGGCCGCGCTGTCGGGCGATCCGCAGGATATCTACAAGACCGACGCCAAGGTCAAGGAACTGATCCCCGATGACGCGCACCTGCACCGCTGGCTGGACATGGCGCGCGAGCGCATCAGCTTCCAGGGTCTGCCGGCGCGCATCTGCTGGGTGGGCCTGGGCCTGCGCGCCAAGCTCGGCCTGGCTTTCAACGAGATGGTGCGCAGCGGCGAGCTGTCGGCGCCGGTGGTGATCGGCCGCGATCACCTCGACTCCGGCTCGGTGGCCAGCCCCAACCGTGAAACCGAAAGCATGCAGGACGGCTCCGATGCGGTGTCCGACTGGCCGCTGCTCAACGCGCTGCTCAATACCGCCAGCGGCGCGACCTGGGTCTCGCTGCACCACGGCGGCGGCGTGGGCATGGGCTTCTCGCAGCATTCCGGCGTGGTGATCGTGTGCGACGGCACGGATGAAGCCGCGGCCCGCATCGCCCGTGTGCTGCATAACGATCCGGCCACCGGCGTGATGCGCCATGCCGATGCCGGCTACGACATCGCCATCGACTGCGCACGAGAGCAGGGCCTGAACCTGCCGATGCTGGGCCGCTGAACGGTTGGCGCGCCGCCGCGCGCGCCCCACAAATCCGCCTCCGAGCAGGAGGCGGGGATTTCAAGCCAGGGAGACTCAATCGTGTCCGTCAACACCACCGTACCCGCCGCAGCGACCGGCAGCGGGGCTGCCCCCGCACCCCTGTCGAAGTTCAAGGCCATCGCCGCCATCACCGTCGGCAACGGCCTGGAGTTCTATGACTTCGTGGTCTACTCCTTCTTCGCCACGCTGATCGGCCGCCTGTATTTCCCGGTATCCGATCCCACCGGGCAACTGCTGCTGTCCTTCGCTACCTTCGGCGTCGGCTTCCTGATGCGTCCGCTGGGCGGCCTGCTGATCGGCATGTATGCCGACCGCGTCGGGCGCAAGCCGGCGGTGGCGCTGACGCTCTGGCTGATGGGCCTGAGCTCGGTGATCTTCGTGGTGACGCCGACCTATGCTCAGATCGGCATGCTGGCGCCGATCATGATCCTGCTTGCACGCCTGGTGCAGGGTTTCGCCATCGGCGGCGAGATGGGCGCTTCCACGGCACTGCTGCTGGAATATGCCGACGACCGCTCGCGTGGCTTCTATACGAGCTGGCAACCGTTCAGCCAGGGCCTGGCTGCGCTCTTCGGCGCGCTGGTTGGCCTGTTGCTCAGCAATGTGCTGGAACAGGCGGCGCTGGAAGCATGGGGCTGGCGCCTGGCCTTCGTGATTGGCATCCTGGTGATTCCGGTGGGCCTGGTGATTCGCCGCCGCCTGGAAGAAACCGCGCCGGCCGCGGGCGAGTCGGAGCGCGGCTCCACGCTGCAGTTGCTGCGTGAGCACGGGCGCGCGCTGGTGGCCAGCATCCTGCTGATGATCGGCGTGGCTTCGTCGACCTACATCGTGGTGTACTACCTGAGCAACTACGCGGTCAGCCAACTGCATATGCCGTTGTCGCTGGGCATCTGGGCAGCCTGCGTGGCAGCCGCCGTGCAAGTGGTGCTGTCGCCGTTCGCCGGCTGGCTGAGCGACCGCGTTGGCCGCCGCCCGGTGGTGCTGTGGTCGCGCGTGGCCCTGCTGCTGATAATCTATCCGGCCTTCGTGCTGATCAACGCCGAGCCTAGCCTGACGCGCCTGCTGCTGGTGGTGGGCTGCCTGTCGGTGCCGATGTCGATGACCTCGCCGGCCTCGATGGTGCTGGTCAGCGAAGTGCTGCCGCAGCGCCTGCGCGCCACCGGCCTGTCGATCGCCTATTGCGTGGCGATTGCCATCTTCGGCGGCTTCGCGCAGTTCTTCTCGACCGAGCTGATCCATCTCACGGCCAATCCGAATGCGCCTGCGTTCTACGTGATCGGCTGCGGCCTGGTTTCGCTGCTCGGACTGGCGATGGTGCCGGAAACGCTGGGGCGCCGACTGTCATGAGTGCGATGGACCCGCTACCCATGGGGCATGAGGCGGCGGCCAGCACCGTCTGGCGTGGCCGCACCGATAGCAACGAGACTGGCGACACGCGCCGGCTGTTCGACGTGGTGCGCACCGGCGGCGGCGAACGCGTACCCGGCGCGCCCGTGCTGATCGGTTTTTGCTGCGACGCCGGCGTGCGGCGCAACCAGGGCCGCGCCGGCGCCGCCGGCGGCCCGCGCGAAATCCGCCGCGCGCTGGCCGGCATTCCCGCCCACGGGCTGGGCGCCTTCCACGACGCAGGTGACGTTACCTGCGTCGATGGCGACCTCGAAGCGGCGCAGCAAGCGCTGGCACAGGCGGTCGCGGCAGAGCTGGCGCGGGGCGCTGCCCCGCTGGTGCTGGGCGGTGGCCACGAGATCGCCTGGGGCACCTGGCAAGGCTTGCGCGCGCACCTCGATGCGCGCGGCGACCATGGCCGCGTGCTGGTGATCAACCTCGATGCGCACTTCGACCTGCGCACCGGCCGTCCCGGCAGTTCGGGCACGCCGTTCGACCAGATCGCGCAGGCATGCCGCGAGCGCGGCCAGCGCTTCGAGTACGCCTGCCTGGGCGTGAGCCGCCTGGGCAATACCGCCGCGCTGTTCGCGCATGCGGATGCGCTTGGCGTGCACTACGTCGAGGACGTGCAGATGCAGGAGCGGCACCTTGGCGCGCGGCTTGCCGAGCTGCAGGGCCTGATGGACGCGGTTGACCATGTCTACCTCACCATCGACCTCGACGTGCTGCCGGCGGCCGTGATGCCGGCGGTATCGGCCCCGGCCGCTTACGGCGTGCCGCTCCCGGTCGTGGAGGAGGTGGTCGCACTGGTGCGCGCCAGCGGCAAGCTGCGCGTGGCGGACCTGGCCGAGTTCAACCCGCTCTATGACCGCGACGCCTGCGGCGCACGGGCCGCGGCACGGCTGGCGTACCGGTTGATGGCGTGAGTGTCCTGCCGGCCAATCACGCATTGGTCCGTCAGTGACGGCGTGTTGTACAATTGAAATGTACATGTCGGGCGGGGAGCATCGCTATGCAGACTATTCCATTCTCAGAGGCAAGAGCGCATCTGGCAGATGCGCTACGCGACGTTGAGCGGGAGCAGGAGCCCCTCCTTATCTCCCGGCGCGGACAGGCCGCGGCGGTGTTGATGTCTTGGGCGCAATACCGGCAGCTTGCCGGATCCTCATCCGGCTTCCTCGCGCGCTTGACGGAATGGCGTAAGGATCATGTGCAACTTGAGGATGAAGTCGGCCCATTTGAGGGTTTGCGTCAAGGCGGCGAGGGACGCGACTTCACATGGTGAACGCCGCAAGCTGGTTGCTGGACACCAACATCGTTTCCGAGGCGATGCGGCCACGGCCGGATGCCGGGGTCATGGCGAACCTGTCTCGATTTGACGGCGAACTGGCCATCCCGGCACCGGTCTGGCACGAGCTTCGTTATGGCTGGCTGCGTATGCCAGAAGGCCGGCGCAAGGACGCGGTCGGCCGTTTTGTACAGGACGTTGTCAGCACCTTGCTTGTCTCGCCTTATGACAACGCTGCGGCGCGGATCCATGCCGATCTGCGCAGTTCGCGCGAGCGGGCCGGGTTCACCTTGCCCTTCGTGGATGGGCAGATCGCATCCGTTGCAATGGCGCACGGCCTGACGTTGGTGACGCGCAATACCAGGGATTTCGCCGGGCTGGACGGCTTGCGGCTGGCGAACTGGTTTGAGGGCTGAGCACCGGGCTATCGCCGCCGCTACTGCCAGCGCTCTGGCCCCGCCCCCCAAAGGGCGGGGCCATTTTCATCATGGCAGCCCGACGCGGCCGCTCAGTGAATCACCATCCGCGTGAACGGATGCACATACGCCTGCAGCGTGATGAACAGTCCCACCAGCACCGCCAGTGCGATCGAATGGAAGAACACGTAGCGCAGGATATCGCCCTCGTGGCCGTACCACTTGGTGGCGGTGGAGGCCACGACGATGGACTGCGCGTCGATCATCTTGCCCATCACGCCGCCGGAACTGTTGGCCGAGGCCATCAGGATGGGCGACAGCCCGAGTTGCTCGGCGGTGGTTTTCTGCAGGCCGCCGAACAGCACGTTGGAGGCGGTGTCGGAGCCGGTCAGCGCCACGCCCAGCCAGCCCAGCATGGTGCCGAACAGCGGGTAGAGCACGCCGGTGTGGGCAAAGGCCAGTCCCATGGTGGCGTCCAGGCCAGAGAAGCGGGTCAGGTAGCCGATGCCGAACATGGCGCAGATGGTCAGCAGCGAGTACTTGACCAGCTTGATGGTCTCCCAGTATTCCTTGATCAGGCGGGGTACCGAATAGCCCATCAGCAAGCCGCCCAGCAAGGCCGAGACGAGAATGCCGGTGCCCGCCATGGACAGCACGTTGAAGCTGAATACGGCGCCTTCGGCGATGGGCTTGGGCACCACCGGCGGCACCTTGAGCACGGCTTTGTCGAGGCCGGGAATGGCGAACTTCCATTGCCACAGGCCGTCCATCAGTTTCTTGAATTCCGGGATGCCCCAGACGAAGACGAACACCGTCAGGATCACCCACGGCATCCAGGCCTTGACCACGGAGATGCTGGCGGAAGCCGTGCTGGCGCGCGCTTCGGCGGCCACGGCTTCGGGGTCGTCGACCTTGGAGTCGTCCTTGCGGCCCAGGATCTTGGTGGAGGTCCAGATTTCCCTGGGCTTCCAGACCTTGAGGAACATCGCCAGCGAACCCATCGAGACCAGCGCGGCGATCACGTCCACCAGCCAGGGGCCATGGTAGTTCGACACCAGGAACTGCGGCACGGCAAAGGTGACGCCGGCCACCAGGATCGCCGGCCAGATCGCCAGCATGCCGCGGAAGCCCGCGAACGCCCAGATCAGCCAGAAGGGCACCAGCACCGAGAAGAACGGCAGCTGGCGGCCGACCATGGCCGAGAGCTGCAGCAGGTCCAGGCCGGTGACCGAAGCCAGCCCGATCAGCGGCGCGCCCAGCGCGCCGTAGGCCACCGGCGCGGTATTGGCGATCAGCGCCAGGCCCGAGGCGGCCAGCGGCGAGAAGCCCAGGCCGATCAGGATGGCGCCGGTCACCGCCACCGGCGTGCCGAAGCCGGCCGCACCCTCGAAGAAGGCGCCGAAGCTGAAGGCCACCAGCAGCAGCTGCAGGCGGCGGTCCTCGGTGATGCCGGAGATCGAGTTCTGCAGCACTTTGAAGGAGCCGTTGATGGTGGTCAGCCGGTGCAGGAAGATGATGTTCAGGACGATCCAGCCGATCGGGAACAAGCCCGACACGATGCCCAGGCCGGCAGCCTTGCCCGCCATCTCGGCAGGCATGCCGAACACGGCGGAGGCGATGACCACGCCGACCACCAGCGCCAGCCCGGCCGCGAGGTGGGCCTGCAGATGGAAGAACGCCAGCGCGGCCAGCAGCACGGCGACAGGAACCCCGGCAGCCAGCGTGGATAGCGCCATGCTGCCTAGCGGGTCATAGACTTGACTCCACACGATTGAATCCTCCTCGGGTTGGGCGGCAGGATTGTTTTCTGTTTGCCCGGCCTGCCGTTTTTTTCCTTGTCCTGGCGTGCCGTGCCAGCCGCACGCCCGGCAAACTTCGCGATTCTAAGGATGGGTTCCCGCCGCGCCGCCCAAAATCGGATCACCGGGATCGTGAGCCGGATTCAGGAATCAGGGTTTGCACGGGGGCAGGCTGGCGCACTCGCAATCCTTTAGCCAGAGTACTCCAAACTGCACCATCCGCAAATGTATGCTGGCCGCTTCCGCGGTGGCGGAAGCGGTCAGCAAGGCGGCATGATCGGGCCGGCGCGGCTTGCCGAAGTGCGTGGTGCGCGCAACGGCAGGGGACAGGAGGAGAGGGCGGTGCGTCAGTCAGGTCAGCGGCAGTACCAGGATGCCCGTTGCGGCAGGCCGGGCCCGCATGGCGGCAACCCAGCGCTCCAGGTGCGCTCGGGGCTGATGCGTCACCGGCAGTCCAAGCCAGCGGTGGGCCGCGCAGGCCAGCGGGATGTCAGCCATGGTGAAGCGGTCGCCGCAGATGAACTCGCGGTTGGCCAGGGCTTCGTCGAGCCGGGCTGCGAGCGGTTCGGTGCGCGCCAGGGACTGGGCGATCAGGGCCGCGTCGCGTTCTCCGGCGGGCAGCCGCACCAGCTGGCGGAAGGCGTCGGTCATGGCCGGACTGAAGGTATTGGTCTGCCAGTCCATCCAGCGGTCCGCCAGCGCGCGCGCCTTGACGTTCCCGGGCCACAGGGAGTCCTCGCCGTCATGCGCGCAAAGGTAGCGCACGATGGCATTCGACTCCCACAGCACAAAGGGCTCGCCGCCGACATCGGTGCCGCGGAAATCCTCGATCACCGGGATATTGCGATTCGGGTTGAGCCGCACATAGGCTTCGGTATCGAGGTCGCCCTCGCGAATGCCGATGTCGATGCGTTCGTGGTCCAGGTGCAGCTCGCGCGCGCACCAGACTACCTTCTGTACGTTGATCGACGAGAGCCGACCCCAGATACGTAGCACGAAGATCTTCTCCTTATGGCTTGGGCCGCGCCGCGGCCCGGGCTGACGGGTGTGATGGCCGCTATCTTGCCATGAAGCCCGCCGCCGAGAAACCGGTAGGGAGAAGTATCCGTGCCGCGCACCGGGCCGCCGGCCCGGTGCGCATCTGCGCCGCTGGCGCAGTGCCTCAGGCGGCCTTGCTCAGGCTGCCTTGGCTTGAGGTGCTTGCTTGGCGATCGCTGCGCGGAACACTTCGCCGAGGATGGTCACGCCTTGCTCGATGCGCTCCGGCGACACCGTGACGAAGGCCAGCCGCAGCGCATTGCGGCGCGGGTTGCTGGCGTAGAACGGTGCGCCCGGCACATAGGCCACATTGCGCTTGACCGCCTCCTGCAGGATCTCCATGCTGTCCAGTCCTTCGGGCAGCTCCATCCAGATGAACATGCCGCCTTCCGGCGCGTTCCAGGTCACGCCCTCGGGCATGTGGCGGGCCAGCGAATCCAGCATGGCCTGGCATTGCTTGCCGTAGAGCTCGCGGATGGTCGGGATGTGCGTGTCCAGCAAGCCGTCGCGCACCACCTCGTACGCCAGGATCTGCGTGAAGCTGGGGGTGTGCAGGTCGGAAGCCTGCTTGGCCTGGCACAGCTTGAAGTGCAGGTCGGGCGGCGCGATCACGAAGCCCAGGCGCAGGCCGGGGGCGAGGATCTTGGAGAACGAGCCCATGTAGATCACGCCGTCGGGGTTCATCGACAGCAGGCTCGGCAACTGGTCGCCGTGGTAGCTCAGTTCGCCGTAGGGATCGTCCTCGATCAGCAGCACGCCCAGTTCGCGCGCGCGCGCCACCAGCGCCTGGCGGCGCTCCAGCGGCATGCGGCGGCCGGTGGGGTTCTGGAAGTTCGGCAGGGCGTAGAGGAAGCGCGCGCCGGCGGTCAGCTCGGGGGTGAGGGCTTCCGGCAGCAGGCTCTTGTCGTCGCCCGGCACGGAGACGAATTCCGGCTCGAACAGCGAGAAGGCTTGCAGCGCGCCGAGGTAGCTCGGCGTTTCCACCAGGATCGGGCTGCCCGGATCGATCAGCACCTTGGCGATCAGGTCCAGCGCCTGCTGCGAACCGGTGGTGATCAGCACGCGCTCCACGCCGACGTTGTGGCGCTTGGCGATGAATTCGCGCAGCGGCAGGTAGCCTTCGGTGGCGGCGTATTGCAGTGCCGCCTGCGGGTTGCCGGCGAAGATCCGGGCCACCGCCTGTTCCATGGCCGCCACCGGGAAGGTGGCAGGGGAGGGCAGGCCACCGGCGAAGGAAATGACTTCCGGACGCTCGGTGACTTTCAGGATTTCGCGGATGGCCGAGCTGGTCAACTGTTGCGCCCGGCGGGAGATGGCCCAGTTCATGATGTTCTCTTGGTGTGGGAGTCGAGTGGCATCGACTCAGTCAACGATAAAAAGCCGAGCGCCGGTCGGTGTGGACGAACGGTGCGGTTCGGCGTGGTCGGCAACCTGGTAGCTCGTGCCCGCGCGGAGCACGAAGTGCCGGCCGTCTTCCAGCTCGGTATGCAGCTCGCCTTCCAGCACAAAGAGGATGTGCCCCTTGGTGCACCAGTGATCGGCGAGATACCCGGCAGAATACTCCACCATGCGAACGCGGATGTCGCCGAACTGGCGGGTGCGCCAGAGGGCTTCCCCGCTGTCGCCGGGGTGGCGGGTCGGGGTGATATCGGACCAGTCGGTGGTGCCGAAAGGCAGGTTGTCGATGCGCATGTGTGGGGTGGGTGCTTTTGCTTGCCAGAGGCGGAGAGCGGGCCGCGCTGTCCGGCGCGCATGCCTGCCCCCTTTCTTCACTTCACTTTGCTTGCCTTGCTTACTTTACTTCGACGATCATCTCGATCTCGACGCAGGCGCCCAGCGGGATCTGCGCCACGCCGAAGGCGCTGCGGGCATGCTTGCCCGTGTCGCCAAAGACTTCCGCCAGGAATTCCGAGGCACCATTGGTGACCAGGTGCTGCTCGGTGAACTCCTGCGTGGAGTTCACCAGGCTCATCACCTTGACGATGCGGGTGACGCGGTTCAGGTCGCCGCCCAGGTGGGCATGCAGCGTGGCAAGCAGGTCCACGGCGATGGCGCGTGCGGCGGCCTTGCCGTCTTCCGTGGTGAGGTCCTTGCCTAGCTTGCCCACCCACGGCTTGCCATCCTTGCGGGCGATGTGGCCGGAAAGGAATACGGTGTTGCCGGTTTGCGCGGCCATCACATAGGCGGCGGCCGGGGCGCCGGCGGTGGGCAGTTCGATGCCGAGGCGGGCAAGGGTGTCGTAGACGGACATAGGGTCTCCAGTCAGTGGGATCGTCCCGTGGGGAAGGGGTGGGGTTCTTCGACGGCCGGCGTGGGCAGGGAGCCCGCGGGCGCGCTGCGCACGGCGGTTCGGCGGCCCAGCGCCACCACGCCGATCACCGCCACCGCGAAAGCGAGGGTGATGGCATCGAGCGGCTCGGCCAGCATCAGGGCGCCGCCCGCCAGCGTGAGGAACGGCTGCAGCAATTGTATCTGGCCCACGCGCGCCACGCCGCCTTTTGCAAGCCCGCCGTACCAGAACAGGAAGCCGATGAACATCGAGAACACCGACACATAGCCCATGCCGAGCCAGGCGCGCGGCGAGGCGGCGGCGATTTGATCGAGGTGCCGCAGGCCGAGCCATGCCACCGCGGGCAGCAGCAGCGGCAGCGCCACCACCAGCGCCCAGCTGATCGTTTCCAGTCCGCCCAGTTCGCGCGATAGCTTGCCGCCCTCGGCATAGCCCAGCGCGCCCAGCACCATGGCCGCGAACAGCAGCCAGTCGGCATGCTGCAGTCCGCCGGCGCCCTGCCACAGGGCAAAGGCGATCACCAGCGCGCTGCCGATGGCGGCCGACAGCCAGAACGCGGGCGAGGGCCGCTCGCGGCCGAACCAGGCGGCAAAGACCGCGGTGGCCAGCGGCAGCAGGCCGGTAATGATGGCGCCATGGCCGGCCGGCACTTCGCGCATGGCCAGCGAGGAAAACAGTGGAAAGCCGACCACCACGCCGCAGGCGGTCACCGCCAGGCGCCACCACTGGCCGCCGCGGGGCCGGCGCGTGCCGGCGAAGGCGCCGCGCTGCCATAGCAGCGCCAGCGCCAGCAGCGCGGCCACCACGGCGCGGCCAAGTGCGACGAAGGTCGCGTCCAGTTCCGCCACCGCCATGCGGGTGAAGGGCAAGGTCTGGCTGAACACGGCCACGCCGATAAAGCCGAGCAGCATGCCGCCGCCATGGCCGCTATCGTGGGCAGCAGCGGCGCGGTGCGCAACGGGTGCGGATCTGGCAGTCATGGCCGGTCGTCAGTGAAGGGCCGGTCGCCCGGCGAGCGCGATCCACAGCGCGGTCAGCGCGAGCGCCAGTCCCATGCCACGGTTGAACCAGCGGATGCGATGGCCCACCTGCAGCCATTGCCGCAGCGAGGCGCCGATCACGCCGTACACGCCGTTGCTGACAAAACCGAACACGCCGAACACCGCGCAGACCAGCAAGGCCCGGTGCAACGGCGACTGGGCGCCGGCCACGTACGAGGCGGCCGTTGCCAGCGCCAGCATCCAGGCCTTGATATTGGCGTACTGCAGCACCGCCGATTGCCACGCCGACAGCGGGCGCAGCACCTGCTTGTCGGACAGCGTGGTGCTGCGCGCCAGCTTGAGCGCCAGCCACAGCAGGTAAAGCACGCCGGCCACGTGCACCAGCAGCGCCAGCGTGGGGCTGGCCAGCACCAGCGCACCCACGCCGGCCGCGCATAGCGCCAGGATGCTGGCGAAGCCGAACGCCACGCCCACGCAATGGGGCAGGGTGGCGCGCAGGCCGAAGTTGGCGCCGGTGACGGCGGCGATGGTGGTGTTGGGGCCGGGCGTGAACGAGCCCACCGTCATCAGCGACAGCAGTGCAACGAACTGGGCCGCCGACAGCCCGGTCAGCAGGGCAGGGTCAAAGAGCATGGTGGCCATGCCCTTGTCACGCTGCGAACTGCACGACCACGCGGCGGTTGGTACGGCTCTTCTTCTCGATCTTGGTTACCACCACCCGACCGATCTCGCCGGTGGCCGCGACATGGGTGCCGCCGCAGGGCTGGCGGTCCACGCCGGGGATGTCGATGATGCGGATGGCACCGCTGCCGGCCGGCGGCGCCGCGCCCACGGTGCGCACCAGCTCCGGCTGCGCCGCCAGCGCCTCGGGCGTGATGCGTTCGATGCCGACGCGGCTGTCGGCGCTGATCAGCGCGTTGAGCCGCTCGGTGAGCACGGCTTTGTCCAGCGTGGATTCAGGCAGGTCGAAGTCGATGCGTGCCGAGTCGGGCGAGATGCCGCAGCCGGTCACCGGCACCGGGATCAGCGAACCCAGCAGGTGCAGGCAGGTGTGCAGCCGCATCAGCCGGTGGCGGCGTTCCCAGTCGATGGCGACGGCGACGATGTCGCCAGGCTCCGGCAGCGCGGCGCCAGGCTCGGGCACGTGCAGGATATGGCTGCGATCCGGGGCGTGCACCGTTTCCAGCAAGGCAATGGTGGCGCCGTTGGCGAGCTTGAGCGTACCGGTATCGCCCGCCTGGCCGCCGCTGCGCGCGTAGCACACGGTCTGGTCGAGCTCGATGCCGCCGGCGTGCACGGCCACCACGGTGGCGGTGCAGTTGCCCAGATAGGCGTCGTCGTCGAAGCGTTTGTGGGTGGAGGACATCGGTCGGGTCTCCTGTGCGGCAGTGGTTGTTGTCTGGTGCTGGTCTCTCGCTACGGCGCACCTGGGTCAGCGCAGCGTGCGCACGCCGTCGGGCGTTTCTATCTCCGCGCTCAGTTCCGCGAGGGTGGACGCCTCCGGGACGAACGGGCCGCCGCCCAGCCATTGCATGGCTTCGGCAAGCCGGGCCGCCTGCGGATGGCGCGCCCGCAGCGAGCGCAGCGCCAGGCCCTGGTTCGGCAGCCGGGACGAAGGATGGGTCGCTACATCCCACTGGATCAGCGTGGGGAGGATGCCGTCGCCCGGGATCGCCGCGCCACCCACGTCGTCAGCCGGCCATGCCGGCAGGCTGCCGTCTTCGGGCACGGTGATACGCCAGCGCAGGTCGCCGCGGGTCATCGGGATGACCGGCGCGATGCGCCCGGGATACTGCGCCTGCCACAGGGACAGGTCGGTCGGCCGCTCCACCCGCGCGACCCAGTGCAGCAGGAAGGGGCCATGGCGCAGCCGCGCCTGTACTGCCTCGGTGTCCATGCCGAACCAGCGCGGGCGGGCCGGGGGCGGCGCCTCTGGATCGATGGCGATCACCTCCAGGTAGGCCCCGCCGAACAGGCCCAGCAGGCAATTGTGCGTGCCCATGCCCGGGTGCGCACCGCCTGGCTGGGGCGCCACGCCAAGTGCGTCGGCGACGTGCTGCGCCCCCGCGGCAAGCGTGGGGGCGGCGATCACGAGATGGTCGAGGGCGATTGTCATTGTGTGTTGATGGTAGACAAGGTTGTCGGTACAGTACCGATACAGTTATGCAGAACATTCTCAGTACAGTGGCGGGAGCAAGGCAATGAGCAGCAAGGATCCGATGGCGCCAGGCCTCGAGGATAAAGGAGCCGCGGCGGTCACGCCGGCCGCCGAAAAGGCGCGCTCCCTGCGCCTGGTGCTGCCGCCGCCCACCGAGCGCATGCCCGATCCGGTGCCCTCGGCGCAGATGACGCTGGTGGAGCAGCTGACCGAATGGGCGCGGCTGCGCATCGACGAGCGGGTGTTCCGTGCCGGCATGCGCATGCCCTCGATCCGCCAGCTCGCGCAGGAAAAGGGCATCTCCCGCTTCACCGTGGTCGAGGCCTACGAGCGGCTGGTGGCGCTGGGCTACCTGGAATCCCGCCGCGGCTCGGGCTTCTATGTGCGCGAACGGACTCCGCAGGTGACGCCGGTGGCGCCGGTGGCCAACGGTGCGCGCAATATCGACGTGACCTGGCTGCTGCGCAGCATGTTCCACTCGACCGAGCCCTATAAGTCGCCTGGCATGGGCTTCCTGCCCAACGACTGGCTCGATGGCGAACTGATCGCCAGCGCGCTGCGCGGCCTGGGCCGCCAGCCGGGCAGCCATTTCCTGGCCAGCGGCACGCCGCAGGGCTTCCTGCCGCTGCGCCAGCAGTTGCGCAACCGCCTGGCGGAGCTGGAGATCGGCGCCACCCCCGACCAGATCGTGCTGACCTCCGGCATCACCCAGGCGCTCGACCTGATTGCCCGGCTCTACCTGCGTCCGGGCGACGCGGTGCTGGTGGGCGATCCGGCCTGGTTCGTCATGTTCGGCCGCTTCGCCGCGCAGGGCGCGCAGCTGATCGGCATGCCCTATACCGCCGAAGGCCCGGACCTGGAGGCGCTGGAGCGTATCCTGCAGGCGCGCCGGCCACGCCTGATGGTGATCAATTCCGTGCTGCACAACCCGACCGGCACCTCGCTGTCGGCCGCCAAGGCCTTCCAGCTGCTGCGGCTGGCCGAGCAGTACGACCTGCTGATCGTCGAGGACGACATCTACTGCGACCTGTGCCCGCCCGGCCACGTCGCCACCCGGCTGGCCAGCCTGGACCAGTTGCGCCGCGTGATCTACCTGGGCAGCTTTTCCAAGACGCTTGCCGCCAACCTGCGCGTGGGCTTTATCGCGGCCCATCCGGAACTGGCCGCCACCCTGACCGACAGCAAGCTGCTGGCGGGCCTGGCCTCACCCGAGATCAACGAGCGTGTGCTTTATAAGGTGCTGACGGAAGGGCACTACCGCAAGCACGTGGAACGGGTGCGCAACCGGCTCGACCGCGCCCGCGACGAGACCCGGCGCACCATCGAGCGGCTCGGCCTGTCCCTGTTTCCCGGCCAGCATGCCGGCATGTACCTGTGGGCGGACACCGGGCGGGATACCAACGCCATCGCCACCGCCGGCCACGAGGAGGGCTACCTGTTCGCCCCCGGCAGCCTGTTTTCACCGTCCCAGATGCCCTCCGGCTGGATGCGCTTCAACGTGGCCAGCAGCCAGGATCCCGGCATGCTGGCCTTCCTGGCGCGCCAGCTGGAGCGGCGCTAGCCGGGATGGCGGCGCGCCGGATCTTGAAAAGCGCGCAGCCGCCCCTATGTTTCCGGACATCGGCCTGACACCGGGCGGCACCGGGGGTGCCACCCGGTGTCGCCAAGCCCCTGTGCGGGCTGGATTCGGGAACCTCTTCGGACGTTTCCGTATCCGATCCGCCACATTGCCAAGATTCCCAAGTCAGCCAAGTTTGCCAAGAGGAGAACCATGACCGCACCGCACGAGACGATGAGCTTCCAGGCGGAAGTGAAGCAATTGCTGCACCTGATGATCCACTCGCTGTACAGCAACAAGGAAATTTTCCTGCGCGAGCTGGTTTCGAATGCTTCCGACGCCACCGACAAGCTTCGCTTCGAGGCGATTGCCAATCCGGCCCTGCTCGAGAACGACGCCGATCTGGCCATCCGCATCGAGGCCGATCCCGCGGCGCGCACGCTGAAGATCACCGACAACGGCATCGGCATGAGCCGCGACGAGGCCATCCGCAACCTCGGCACCATCGCCCGCTCGGGCACCAAGGAATTCTTCCAGCAGCTCTCCGGCGACCAGCAGAAGGACGCTGCCCTGATCGGCCAGTTCGGCGTGGGCTTCTACTCGGCCTTCATCGTGGCCGACAAGGTCACCGTGGAAACCCGCCGCGCCGGCCTGCCCGCCAGCGAAGCCGTGCGCTGGGAAAGCGCCGGCGACGGCGAGTTCAGCGTGGACGCCATCGACCGTGCCGAGCGCGGTTCCACCATCACGCTGCACCTGCGCGAAGGCGAGGACGATTTCCTCTCCGCCTGGAAGCTCAAGGGCATCATCCAGAAGTATTCCGACCATATCTCGCTGCCGATCCGCATGCCCAAGGAGGTGTGGGATGCCGAGGCCAGCGCCTACAAGGCCACCGGCGAGTGGGAAAGCGTCAACCAGGCGAGCGCCCTGTGGACGCGGTCCAAGTCGGATATCACCGAAGAGCAGTACACCGCCTTCTACCAGCACATCGCGCACGACAACGAAGCGCCGCTGGCCTACACCCACAACCGCGTCGAAGGCCGCAGCGAATACACCCAGCTGCTGTACGTGCCGGCACGCGCGCCGTTCGACCTGTGGGACCGCAACCACAAGGGCGGCCTCAAGCTCTACGTCAAGCGCGTCTTCATCATGGACGAAGCCGAGCAGCTGCTGCCGTCCTACCTGCGCTTCGTCAAGGGGGTGGTGGATTCGGCCGACCTGCCGCTCAACGTCTCGCGCGAACTGCTGCAGGAAAGCCGCGACGTGAAGGCGATCCGCGAAGGCTGCACCAAGCGCGTGCTGTCGATGCTGGAAACGCTGGCCGACAGCGAGGACGAAGCCGAACGCGCCAAGTACACCACCTTCTGGCAGCAGTTCGGCCAGGCGCTCAAGGAAGGCCTGGGCGAGGACGCCGGCAACCTGGAGCGTATCTCCAAGCTGCTGCGCTTCGCCTCCACGCACCAGGACAACGCCGAGCAGAGCGTGGCGCTGGCCGCGTACGTCGCCCGCATGAAGGAAGGCCAGGACAAGATCTACTACGTCACGGCCGATAGCTGGGCCGCGGCCAAGTCGAGCCCGCACCTGGAAGTGTTCCGCAAGAAGGGCATCGAGGTGCTGCTGCTGACCGACCGCGTGGACGAGTGGATGCTGTCCTTCCTGCGCGAGTTCGACGGCAAGGAACTGGTCTCGGTGGCCCGCGGCGACCTGGAGCTGGGCACGCTGGCCGATGCCGACGAAAAGGCCGAGCAGGAAAAGGCCGAAGGCGACTGGAAGGACGTGCTGGAGCGCGCCAAGACCGTGCTGGACGGCAAGGCCAAGGACGTGCGCGTGACGCTGCGCCTGACCGAGTCGGCCTCCTGCCTGGTTTCCGACGAAGGCGACATGAGCGGCTACCTGCAGCGCCTGCTGAAGCAGGCCGGCCAGAAGGCGCCGGACGCCCAGCCCATCCTGGAACTGAACCCGGACCACGCGCTCGTGCAGAAGCTGCGCGCGCTGGCGGAAGCGGGCCCCGCCGACGAAGCCTTCGGCGACCGCGTGCATGTGCTGTTCGACCAGGCCCTGCTGTCCGAGGGCGGCACGCTCGAGGACCCGTCGGCCTACGTGCGCCGCATCAACAAGCTGCTGGCGTAGCCGTAGCCAGTG
>NZ_JARJLM010000012.1 GCF_029335485.1 Cupriavidus basilensis | reverse complement strand
CAGCCGTCTCCTGAGCCCGGCGGGGCAGGGGGGCGGGATCGAAATCAACGGGGGCCGCAGGGCACCCGGCAACCGTATGACGTGAAGAGATTTACCATGTCCAACCACTGGCTTCTGCCCGAAAACATTGCCGACGTGCTGCCGTCGGAGGCCCGCAAGATCGAAGAGCTGCGCCGCCGCATGCTGGACCTGTTCCGCACCTACGGCTACGAGCTGGTCATGCCGCCGATGCTGGAATACCTGGAATCGCTGCTGACCGGTACCGGGCACGACCTCGACCTGCGCACCCTCAAGCTGGTGGATCAGCTCTCCGGCCGCACCATGGGGCTGCGCGCCGATATCACGCCCCAGGTCGCCCGTATCGACGCCCACTTGCTGAACCGTTCGGGCGTGACCCGGCTGTGCTATGCAGGCAATGTGCTGCACGCCCGGCCGGCCGGCTTTCGCGCGACCCGCGAGCCGCTCCAGGTCGGCGCCGAAATCTATGGCCACGCGGGCCTCGAGGCCGACGTGGAGATCCAGGCCCTGATGCTGGCCGCGCTGCAGGCTGCGGGACTGGCCGAGATCCGCCTCGATCTGTGCCACGCGGGCATCCTGGAGGCGCTGCTGGATGGCCTGCCGTCCAGCCGCAAGATCGAGGACGTCTTGTTCGCCGCGCTGGAAACCAAGGATGTTTCCGCGCTGCGCGAGCTGACCGAGGGCATGCCCGAGGCCGAGCGCGATGCGCTGCGTGCCCTGCCCACGCTTTACGGCGGCGTGGAGGTGATCGAGCGCGCCCGCGCCACGCTGCCTGCGAGCCCGGCCATCGGCCGCGCGCTGGACGAACTGGCGGCGCTGGCGGCGGAAGTGAGCGGGGCGAGCGTCAATATCGACCTGTCGGACCTGCGCGGCTACCACTACCACAGCGGTGTGATGTTTACTGCTTATGTGGCAGGCCTGCCCAACTACGTGGCGCGCGGCGGCCGCTACGACAAGGTCGGCGAGGCCTTTGGCCGCGCGCGGCCGGCCACCGGGTTCTCGCTGGATCTGCGCGAAGTTGCGGCGCTGTCCCCGCTCGAGGTGCGCGCATTCGCCATCTTTGCCCCGTGGGATGCGGATCCCGCGCTCCGCGCGGCGATCACCGCGCTGCGCGCGGCCGGCGAGATCGTGATCCAGTCCCTGCCGGGACATACGCATCAGCTCGACGAGTTCAACTGCGACCGCCAACTGGTGCGCGAGGATGGTGGCTGGACGGTAATCCCGCGCAGCGCCGGGGCCTGAGCATCAACGCCGGGCCGCGGAATTCCCCCGCATTGCAGGCCGATCTCCCCAAAATCGGGGAGTTGACCGGCAACGAGAGTAAAATACGTTTTTAACCCACTGACCAAAATCAACATGTCCGCTTCTGCAGTAAGCCAGGGACGCAATGTCGTCGTGATCGGCACCCAATGGGGTGACGAAGGCAAAGGTAAAATCGTCGATTGGCTTACCGATCATGCAAAGGGCGTGGTGCGGTTCCAGGGCGGCCACAACGCTGGCCACACGCTCATCATCGGCGGCAAGAAGACCATCCTGCGCCTGATCCCGTCGGGCATCATGCGTGCCGGCACGGTCTGCTACATCGGCAACGGCGTGGTGCTGTCGCCCGAGGCGCTCTTCCGCGAGATCGAGGAACTGGAAACCGCCGGCCTGCAGGTGCAGAACCGCCTGCGCATTTCCGAAGCAGCCACGCTGATCCTGCCGTACCACGTCGCCATCGACAAGGCCCGCGAAGCGCGCCGTGGCGCCGACAAGATCGGCACCACCGGCCGCGGCATCGGTCCCGCCTACGAAGACAAGGTGGCCCGCCGCGCGCTGCGCGTGCAGGACCTGTTCGATCCCAATGCCTTCGCCGAAAAGCTGCGTGAGAACCTCGACCTGCATAACTTCATGCTGACCCAGTACCTGGGTGCGGAAGCGGTCGATTTCCAGACGACCCTGGACGAGATGCTGGCTTTCGCGCCGCGCCTGGCGCCGATGGTGGCGGACGTGTCCGCCGAGCTGTATGCCGTCAACGCCGCGGGCGACAACCTGATGTTCGAAGGTGCGCAAGGCACGCTGCTCGACGTCGACCACGGCACTTATCCCTTCGTCACCTCGAGCAACTGCGTGGCCGGTGCCGCCGCCGCGGGTGCCGGTGTTGGCCCGGGCCGCCTGAACTACATCCTGGGCATCACCAAGGCCTACTGCACCCGTGTGGGTTCGGGCCCGTTCCCCAGCGAGCTGTACGATAACGACAATCCCAAGCGCCAGGATCCCATCGGCGTGCGCCTGGCCAATGTCGGCAAGGAATTCGGTTCTGTGACCGGCCGTCCGCGCCGCACCGGCTGGCTCGATGCCGCCGCGCTCAAGCGCTCGGTGCAGATCAATGGCGTGTCGGGCCTTTGCATGACCAAGCTCGACGTGCTCGACGGCCTCGAAACCCTCAAGCTGTGCGTGGGTTACGAACTGGACGGCAAGACCGTCGACATCCTGCCGCGCGGCTCGGATGCCGTGGCGCGCTGCGTGCCGGTGTACGAGGAATTCCCCGGCTGGAACGAATCCACCTTCGGCGTGAAGGCCTGGGATGCGCTGCCGGAACAGGCGCGCACCTACCTCAAGCGCGTCGAGGAAGTGGTCGGAATCCCGATCGACATGATCTCGACCGGCCCCGACCGCGACGAAACCATCCTGCTGCGTCACCCGTACGTGGCCTGACGACGCCTGAGCCCGCGAGGGCGCGGCGCCGCTGCAAGGCGGTGCCCGCAGACAGGCTGCGAAAGCACAAGAGCAAATCGGCCCGCGCAAGCGGGCCGAAACTTTATCGGTCGACAGACCTCAAGCCTCAAGCCGAAGCGCTGAAAAATATGACCCTGCCATCGAACGACGACGAGAACCTGTGGGTTTCATGGGACGAATATCACAGCCTGATCGCGCGCCTTGCGCTGACCGTCCATGAGTCCGGCTGGAAGTTCGACAAGATCCTGTGCCTGGCGCGCGGTGGCCTGCGCGTGGGCGACCAGATGTCCCGCATCTTCGACGTGCCGCTCGCCATTCTCGCCACCAGCAGCTATCGCGAGGCAGCCGGCACCCAGCAAGGCGACCTCGACATCGCGCAGTACATCACCATGACCAAGGGCGACCTCTCCGGCAAGATCCTGCTGGTCGACGACCTGGTGGATTCGGGCGTCACGCTGGAGCGCGTGGGCCGCCATCTGCAGGAGCGCTATCCCGCCGTGACGGAAGTCCGCTCCTCGGTGCTGTGGTACAAGGCCTGCTCCAAGGTCAAGCCCGACTACCACGTCACCTTCCTGCCGACCAACCCCTGGATTCACCAGCCCTTCGAGGAATTCGATACCCTGCGTCCGCACAACCTGTCGGCCTGGCTCAAGCGCGGCAAGCACGCCGCTGGCGGCAGCGTTCAAGGCTGATTCCGCAAGCGACCGCCCCGCGCTGCGCGGGACGGTCCCGGTGACGAAGCGGGGCGGCGGTTTGCCGCCCTTTTTTTCGTCGAGGCTCAGTACGCTACCGTGTAGCGCTCACGCGAGTGCGCTGGCTTTTCCACTTCGTCGATCAGGGCGATGGCGTAGTCTTCCATCGAGATCCAGCTCTTGCCGCTGGCGTCCGACAGCAGCGTTTCCTCGCCCGCGCGGTAGGCACCGGTGCGGGTGCCCGGCTCGAACAGCGCGGCGGGAGAGAGGAAGGTCCAGTCGAGGCCTGCCTCGGTGCGCAGCGCGTTGAGGAAGTCGCGGCCGGCCAGCGCCTCCGCCTTGTAGGCTTCCGGGAACTGCGGCGTGTCGACGAGCTGCACGCCAGGGGCCACGTAAAGGCTGCCGGCGCCGCCGACCACCAGCAGGCGAGGCACCGCCGCCGCCTTGACCGCGCCGCCGATCTGCTCTGCGCTGGCCTGCAGGAAGCGCACCGTGCTGATCGCCACGTCGTGGCCGGCGAGGGCGGTGGCCAGCGCCTTGGTGTCGGCGACATCGGCGTTACGCGTGCTCAGGCCCGGCTGCGCGGGCAGCTTGCCGGCCTGGCGCGCGATGGCGGTGACGGTGTGGCCACGGCGCAGTGCTTCATCGATGAGGCGGGTGCCAACGCGCCCGGTGGCGCCAATGATTGCGATCTTCATGCTCAACTCCTTGCTTGGTTGCCTGGATCAGCTTGCTTCACCGAAAGGTGATGACAGCATAGTCAAGCCCGCGCATGGCACGGGCATCATATCGATATGAAACCGCCATGGTTACATATCGGGTTAAAAAAATTCAGCGCTTGTGGCGCTGCGCGGCCTGCTCCACGTCCGCAAGCATGCCGGCTATCGTAATTCCGGCCAGCGCCCCGTCCATCGCGGCCTGGGCGCGGTCGGCGGCCTGCTTCAGCGCGCCGGTGATTTCCCTTCCCACCATGCAGGCCGGGTTGGGGGCGCTGTGGTGCAGGGCGATCAGGGCGGTCGATTCCACCGCGCGGAACACGTCCAGCAGGGTGATCGATGCCGCAGCACGCGCCAGCGAGGCGCCGCCGTTGCTGCCCATCATGGTGCTCACCAGGCCGGCCTC
Organism: Cupriavidus basilensis; assembly: GCF_029335485.1. Taxonomy (GTDB): domain Bacteria; phylum Pseudomonadota; class Gammaproteobacteria; order Burkholderiales; family Burkholderiaceae; genus Cupriavidus; species Cupriavidus basilensis_E. Next base: position 30,117 of record NZ_JARJLM010000012.1, on the reverse strand, counting down.
GGCCAGTTGCCCGACCATCCGGCGGATCAGGGCCGGATTGGTGCCCACGCTGCCAGCAATCAGCGACGACGGCAAAGGCGTATCGGCACTGGCCAGCAGGGTCAGGATATGGACGGCGACGGCGAATCGGCTGTTGCTCATGGTTGGGAAGAAAATATGAAACTATCTTAGTTACAGATCGGTGTGCCTGTCAAGCCGCTGTGCGGGCAAGGTGCGGTGCCGGTATCGCAATGGGCCGCAGGAATAGTGCGGTTCGTGCCGGAAAACGTTGGAAAACGCGACATTCAAGCGTTTAACAGGCGGAAGAATGCCGGGATCGCCACTGAAGCTGATACACTCACCCGCAGCGCAGCAGTCGGCGCAGTCTGGCCCGGGTCCCGGTAGCTCGTGTGAGCGCCAGGGCCGCGTGGTCGGGGGCCACCCGAGCGGGTGGGGCGGCGGATGGGAGTGGTTCCCATGTGCCGGAGCGGCGGTTGCCGCCGCCAGTTTTCATTTAGTCGCGCAGTCGCGCCAATATCGAATCGGGAGTGCAAGTTGTCAGTTCAGACGCCGGAAAACAAAAAACCCGCAGGGCTCGAAAGCGCTGCGGGTTTCCCGTTTGATCTGGTGCCCAGGAGAGGACTCGAACCTCCACAGTGTTGCCACCGCTAGGACCTGAACCTAGTGCGTCTACCAATTTCGCCACCTGGGCGGGCGTCGAAACAACCGAAGCGCTCATTATAGCGACCGCAAAACGTTTGTCAAATTATTTCTAGAAAAAATTGAATCAGAATAACTATCCGATCCCTAGTCGGGAAGAAATCCTCGGCGTCCTGAGGACGTCCGGGTCGCCGCTGTCGGCGGGCGATATCGCCAAGTCGCTCGCCGTCACGCGCAAGGAGCACGACGGTTTCCAGAAACGCCTCGCCGCCATGGAGCGCGACGGGCAGATCGAACTCAATCGCAAGGGCCGCTACGAGCTGGCCCACCAGCCCAACTTCGTGGTCGGCCGGGTGCAGGGCCACCGCGACGGTTTCGGCTTCCTGATCCGCGACGATGGCGACGACGACATCTTCCTGCCGGAGCGTGAGCTGCAGAAGGCCATGCATAACGACCGTGCCCAGGTGCGCGTGATCGGCTACGACCGGCGCGGCCGGCCGGAAGGGCAGATCGTCGAGATCATCGAGCGCGCCAACCGCTACGTGATCGGCCGCCTGCTCAGCGAAGGCGGCGTGCTGGTGGTGGCGCCGGAAGACAAGCGCATCAGCCAGGACATCCTGATCCCGCCCAAGGCGCAAGGCAAGGCGGTGGTGGGGCAGGTGGTCAGCGTCGAGATCATCGACTACCCCGATCGCTACGTGCAGCCGGTGGGCCGCGTGGTCGAAGTGCTGGGCGATATCGACGATCCCGGCATGGAGATCGAGATCGCGGTGCGCAAGTACGGCGTGCCGCATGCCTTCTCGGATGCCTGCGCCAAGGAGGCCGTCGCGCTGCCGGACACGGTGCGCGAAGCCGACCTGGAACACCGCATCGACCTGCGCGACGTGCCGCTGGTGACCATCGACGGCGAAGACGCGCGCGACTTCGACGACGCGGTCTATTGCGAGCCCGTCAAGATTGGCCGTGCCAAGGGCTGGCGCCTGGTGGTGGCGATTGCCGATGTGTCGCACTACGTGCGCCCGGGCACCCCGCTCGACGCCGATGCGCTGGATCGCGCCACTTCGGTGTACTTCCCGCGGCGTGTCATCCCGATGCTGCCGGAGAAACTCTCCAACGGGCTGTGCTCGCTGAACCCGCAGGTCGACCGCCTGTGCATGGTGTGCGACGCAGTGATCACCGCCAAGGGCGAGCTCAAGGCTTATCAGTTCTATCCCGCCGTGATGCATTCGGCGGCGCGCCTGACCTATAACGAGGTCTGGTCGGTGCTCTCGAACACCAAGGGCCCGGAGGCGCACAAGCGCGCCGACCTGGTGCCGCACCTGCAGAATCTGTACGAACTGTTCCAGGTCCTGCTGAAGTCGCGCCGCGAGCGTGGCGCCATCGATTTCGACACCACCGAGACCTATATCGTCTGCAATGCGCAGGGCAAGATCGAGCAGATCCTGCCGCGCACCCGCAACGACGCGCACCGCCTGATCGAGGAGTGCATGCTGGCCGCCAACGTCTGCGCGGCCGACTTCCTCGAGCGCTTCAAGCATCCCACGCTGTACCGGATCCATGCCGGCCCGAGCGAAGAGAAGCTGAAGAACCTGCGCGAGTTCCTGCGCACCGTCGGTCTTTCGCTGGGCGGCGGCGACAAGCCGCAGGCAGCCGACTATGCCGACGTGATGGACAAGATCAAGAGCCGTCCGGATGCGCCGATGCTGCAGACCATGCTGCTGCGCTCGATGCAGCAGGCGGTCTACAGCCCGGACAATATCGGCCACTTCGGCCTGTCCTACGAGGCCTACGCCCACTTCACCAGCCCGATCCGACGCTATCCGGACTTGCTGGTGCACCGCGCGATCAAGGCTGTGCTGGCGCATACCAAGTACGTGCCGGCGTTTGCCCCGGGTACTGCGCTGAACACGGCGATCGCGCCCAAGGCGCGCCGCCTGCAGGCCAAGGACGCCGCGGCCAAGGCGGAACAGACCGCCGCGCGCGCCAAGCGCAACGAGGCCATCTGGGACGAACTCGGTCTGCACTGCTCGGCCAACGAGCGCCGCGCCGACGAAGCCTCGCGCGATGTCGAAGCCTGGCTCAAGTGCTACTTCATGCGCGACAAGCTCGGCAGCGAGTATTCGGGCACCATCAGCTCGGTTACCTCGTTTGGCATCTTCGTGCAGCTCGACGAGCTGTATGTCGAAGGCCTGGTCCACGTCACCGAGCTGGGCAGCGACTACTTCCAGTACGACGAGGCGCGCAACGAACTGCGCGGCGAACGCACCGGCATCCGCTACCGCCTGACCGACCGCGTCCGCGTGCAGGTCTCGCGCGTGGACCTGGACGCCCGCAAGATCGACTTCCGCCTGGTGCAGGAGCCGTCGGCCAAGAACCTGCGCGGCCGCGCGCCCACCTCGGAGGTGGCGCCGCGCGTGCCTGCAGCGCATGCCGTGCCCGCGCGCAAGAAGGGCCGCCAGCTGGCCGCGCTGCTCGGCGGCAGCTCCAAGCCGGAAGAATCGTTCGACGAAACGCTGGACCGCGTGATCGAAGAGCAGCCGGTGTTCGAAGCCGTCATCACGCCGGTGAAGTCACGCGTGGGGCAGGGTGCCAAGGCCAGCGGCAAGCCGGCCAAGCGCGCCGCCAAGCCCAAGCCGCAGCATCTCGCCCCGGCGCACAAGGGCGGCGGCAAGCCGGCCGGCAAGAGCAGCCGCGCCTCGCGCAAGCGCTGATGGCGCGGCCGGTGCCGGGGCGGCAATAACGCGCTCCGGCACCGGCTCCGACTTCCGGGCAAGCGCTGGCGGGAAGGTACAATCCCGCCATGGCTAAACAAAAACTCCTGATCGGCTTTCACGCCGTCACCGCGCGCCTGCGCCAGGACGCCGCCGGCGTCACCGATGTCTATGTAGAATCCGCACGGCGTGACCGCCGCATGCAGGACTTCATCCGCCTTGCCGAAAGCCTCAAGGTGCGCTTGCACCCGGTGGACGCCGAGCGCCTGCGCGGCATGGCCGGCACCGACCGCCACCAGGGCGTGGTCGCCCGCGCCGAAGACGTGGCGCTGGCCCTCAATCTCGACGAACTGCTGGATGGCATCGAGGGCACGCCCTTGCTGCTGGTGCTGGACGGCGTCACCGACCCGCATAACCTGGGCGCCTGCCTGCGCGTGGCCGACGGCGCCGGCGCGCATGCCGTGATCGCTCCCAAGGACCGCAGCGTCGGTCTCAACACCACGGTGGCCAAGGTCGCCAGCGGCGCCGCGGAAACCGTCCCCTACATCACCGTCACCAACCTGGCGCGCACCCTGCGCGAGTTGCAGGAGCGCGGCATCTGGGTGATCGGCACCGCCGACGGCACCGAGAAAACGCTGTACGACGTCGACCTCAAGGGCCCGATGGCCCTGGTCATGGGCGCCGAAGGCGAGGGCATGCGCCGTCTCACCCGCGAAACCTGCGACGAGCTGGTCGGCATCCCGATGGCTGGCGGCGTGGAAAGCCTCAATGTCTCCGTTGCCAGCGGCGTGTGCCTGTACGAAGCGGTACGCCAGCGCCGCCTGCCGCGCTGATCCCGGGAATGGTCCCATGAAGGCGGAAATCGACGCGCAGGCGCTGTCGGCCTCGCGCCGGCTGATCGCCGCGGCCGGGAATATCATGGTGCTGACCGGGGCGGGCGTCTCCGCCGAATCCGGCGTGCCGACCTTCCGCGATGCCATGACCGGCCTGTGGTCGCGCTTCAACCCCGAGGAACTGGCGCAGGAAGATGCCTACCGGCGCCAGCCCGCGCTGGTATGGGAGTGGTACCAGCACCGGCGCGCACTGGTGGCGGCGACCCATCCGAATCCCGCGCACGTGGCCCTTGCGTCGCTGTCTGCGCAGAAGCCCCTTACCCTGGTCACGCAAAACGTCGATGGCCTGCACCAGCGCGCAGGCAGCCGCGACGTGATCGAACTGCACGGCAACCTGTTCGCCGATAAATGGCTGGATGGCTGTGGCCGTTGCGATCCGGCCGCGGCCGTGCCCGGCGTGCCGCCGCGCTGTTCCGCTTGCGGCGCCATGATGCGCCCGGGCGTGGTGTGGTTCGGCGAAGCGCTGCCGCGCGTGGCGCGCTATCGTGCCGAGCATGCGGCCGAGACGGCCGACCTCTGCCTGGTGGTGGGCACCTCTGGCCTGGTCTACCCGGCAGCCGGGCTGCCCGGCATAGCCAAGGACCACGGCGCGCACGTCATTGTGGTCAATCCCGAGCCTTCGGCGCTGGACCAGACCGCCGACATCGTGCTGCGCGGGCCGGCGGGCGTGGTGCTGCCCATGCTGTGGGACGGCACGCAGGCGGCCTCGGCCTGACCATATTCCCTTGGCCCCGGGCCCTGACGCGGCCCGGGGCGTAGCGCACGCCTGCGCGGCGCCGGGAGGGGGCTAAGCCATGGCCATGAAACCCGGGTGTCGGCCAAGCGGCATATCCGGCGAGCCGCGTATCGGGGTTCGAGCCGGATACCGTATTGTCGCTCGCCGCAATCCCATCCCGCTTCCGTTTTCCGCTATAATCGCCCGCTTGTCGTAGCCAGCCGCCTGCCCAGGCATCCGGTGCGGTCGCGGCAAATGCCTGAAAAACGCAAAGGCACGACGCATACGGCACATTCCGCGCTGTAGCGTTCGCAAGTGAAAAGGAAATCACCATGGCAGAAGCCCAAACCAGCAGCAAAACCGAAGTCATCAAGCAGTTCGCACGCGCCGCCAACGACACGGGCAGCCCCGAAGTCCAGGTCGCCCTGCTGACCACGCGCATCAACGAACTGACCCCCCACTTCAAGGCCAACATGAAGGATCACCACAGCCGCCGCGGTTTGCTGCGCATGGTGAGCCGTCGTCGCCGCCTGCTGGACTACCTCAAGGCCAACGACGCCGACCGTTATCGTTCGCTGATCGAGAAGCTCGGCCTGCGTAAGTAAGCAGCCAGGATCGTCCGGATGGCAGCACGAATGGATGCACTGCACGCCTTCGCGTGAGCCACTAATGCCTGCGTCAGCCCCGCTGATGCAGGCATTTTGTTTTTGCGGATGAATTTCGCGGCTGGAATGCCGCAGGTCCGGCCGCCGTCCGTTTGAAGTCCGGCGCTGTTGCAAGTGATTTTTGTTTCACTTGATGGTGTCATGACCCCGGGTCGGGCACACGTTGCGCCAAGACGTGCAACGGAGTAAGTTAGTTTGTTCTTTAGCTTTTTTTAGCTGTTTACCGTTAATCCATACCGGAGTCGGACAAGGAAACGGGGCTTTGTGTCATTCCAGCGCGGTATCCGCCCAGGCGGGTGCCAGGTATCAGCTGTCAGGTACCGCGCTGGAATGGCATAGCACTTCCCTGTAACTGCGACCGGCGCGCATCCGGCAGTTCGCCCGCGGCTGCTAACGCGGGCGTTGCACAAGCGTGCAAGCACGAACAAAAGGAACGCTCATGACCATGTTCAACAAGATCGTCAAGGAATTCCAGTGGGGTCAGCACAAGGTGCGCCTGGAAACCGGCGAAATCGCCCGCCAGGCTGGCGGTGCCGTGATCGTCGACGTGGAAGACACCGTGGTGCTGGCCACCGTGGTGGCCGCCAAGTCGCCCAAGGCCGGCCAGGACTTCTTCCCGCTGACCGTCGACTATATCGAGAAGACCTACGCTGCCGGCAAGATCCCCGGTGGCTTCTTCAAGCGTGAAGGCCGCCCGTCGGAAAACGAGACGCTGACCTCGCGCCTGATCGACCGCCCGCTGCGCCCTCTGTTCCCGGAAGGCTTCTACAACGACGTGCAGGTGGTGATCCACGTGCTGTCGCTGAACCCGGAAGTGCCGGCCGACATCCCCGCCCTGATTGGCGCCTCGGCTGCCCTGGCAGTGTCGGGCATCCCGTTCAGCGGCCCGGTGGGCGCTGCCCGCGTCGGCTACAAGGACGGCCAGTACCTGCTGAACCCGACCCGCTCGCAGATCGCCACGTCTGAACTGGACCTGGTGGTTGCCGGTACCGAGCGCGCCGTGCTGATGGTGGAATCGGAAGCCCGCCAGCTGTCGGAAGACGTGATGCTGGGCGCCGTGGTCTATGGCCACGAGCAGATGCAGACCGCCATCAACGCCATCCATGACCTGGTGCGCGACGGCGGCAAGCCGGAGTGGGACTGGACCGCGGCACCGAAGAATGAAGCGCTGATCGCCAAGATCGGCGAGATCGCCGAGCCGCTGCTGCAGGACGCCTACCAGCTGCGCCAGAAGTCGGCCCGCAGCCAGAAGCTGAAGGAAGTCTACGCAGCCGTGACGGCGCAGCTGGCCGAGGCCGGCGTGGAAGCCGACAAGGTCGAAGTGGGCAACGTGCTGTTCGACATCGAAGCCAAGATCGTGCGCAGCCAGGTGCTGTCGGGCGAGCCGCGCATCGATGGCCGCGACACCCGCACCGTGCGCCCGATCGAGATCCGCTCGTCGGTGCTGCCGCGCGCCCATGGCTCGGCCATCTTCACCCGTGGCGAGACCCAGGCGCTGGTGGTTGCCACACTGGGCACCAAGGGCGACGAGCAGATCATCGACGCGCTCGCCGGCGAATACCGCGACCGCTTCATGCTCCACTACAACATGCCTCCGTTCGCCACCGGCGAAACCGGCCGCGTGGGCAGCCCCAAGCGCCGCGAAATCGGCCACGGCCGCCTGGCCAAGCGCGCGCTGATCCCGGTCCTGCCGAAGGACGACGAATTCGCCTATACCATTCGCCTGGTGTCCGAGATCACCGAATCCAACGGCTCGTCGTCGATGGCATCGGTTTGCGGCGGCTGCCTGGCACTGATGGACGCCGGCGTTCCGATCAAGGCGCATGTGGCCGGCGTGGCCATGGGCCTGATCCTGGAAGGCAACAAGTTCGCCGTGCTGACCGACATCCTGGGCGATGAGGACCACCTCGGCGACATGGACTTCAAGGTGGCCGGCACCGACGCCGGCATCACCGCGCTGCAGATGGACATCAAGGTCCAGGGCATCACCAAGGAAATCATGCAAGTCGCGCTGGCGCAAGCCAAGGAAGGCCGCCTGCATATCCTGGGCAAGATGCAGGACGCGATGGGACACGCGCGCACCGAGCTGTCGGAGCACGCACCGCGCATGATCACCATGAAGATCCATCCGGACAAGATCCGCGAAGTGATCGGCAAGGGCGGCTCGACCATCCAGGCGCTGACCAAGGAAACCGGCACCACCATCGACATCCAGGAAGACGGCACCATCACCATCGCCTCGACCTCGACCGAAGGCATGGCCGAAGCCAAGCGCCGCATCGAAGGCATCACCGCGGAAGCCGAAGTGGGCAAGATCTACGCCGGCACCGTGCTGAAGCTGCTGGATTTTGGCGCCATCGTCAACATCCTGCCGGGCAAGGACGGCCTGCTGCACATCTCCGAGATCGTCAACGAGCGCGTCAAGGACATCAAGGACTGGCTCAAGGAAGGCCAGCAGGTTCGCGTGAAGCTGATCCAGGCTGACGAGAAGGGCCGCCTGCGCCTGTCCCTGAAGGCCGCGCTGGCCGAAGAGGGCGGTAGCATCAGCCAGATCGCCAACACCAGCGAAGCACCGGCAGCGCCGGCAGCGCCTGCTGCCCCGGCGGCGCCTTCGGCGGACCAGCAACAGCAGTAAGCGTTTCGCAGTATCCGTGGCAAGGAAAGCGGCTGGCGATGTCCAGCCGTTTTTTTGTTTACACTGCCGCCAGTCCCGCCCCGCGCAGCACGGCCGACCGGCCCCCAGCGCGGCGGATGCGCAGATTGATCCCCCGCCATGCGTGCGCGAGCCCGCCGCATGCGCAAAGCAAGGAGCAGCAATGCAAGCCATCGAAATCCGCGAATACGGCGCCCCTGAAGTCCTGCAACCGGCGCAGCGTCCCGATCCCGTCGCCAAGGCCGGCGAAATCCTGATTCGCGTCGCCGCCTCCGGCGTGAACCGTCCCGACGTGTTCCAGCGCACCGGCAACTATCCGGTGCCGCCTGGTGCCTCCGACCTGCCGGGCCTGGAAGTGGCCGGCGTGGTGGTCGGGGGCGATCTGGCGCATGCCGACAATCGCTTCGGCCTCAAGCCCGGCGATCGCGTTTGCGCGCTGGTGCAGGGCGGCGGATACGCCGAGCTGTGCGTGGCGCCGGTGGCGCAATGCCTGCCGGTGCCCGACGGCTTGTCCGATATCGAAGCGGCGGCCTTGCCGGAAACCTTCTTTACCGTGTGGAGCAATGTGTTCGACCGTGGCTACCTGGGCCGCGGCCCGTTGGGCAAGGATGAAACCCTGCTGATCCAGGGCGGCTCCAGCGGCATCGGCACGACCGCCATCCAGATCGCCAAGGCGCTGGGCCACAAGGTCTTCGTGACTGCCGGCAGCGCCGACAAATGCCGTGCCTGCGAAGCACTGGGTGCCGACCGCGCCATCAACTACAAGACCGAGGACTTCGTGGCCGAGGTCAAGGCCCTGACCGGCGGCCGCGGCGCCGACGTCATCCTCGACATGGTGGCTGGCCCGTACCTGGCACGCGAACTTGGCTGCGTGGCCGACGACGGCCGCATTGTGATCATCGCGCTGCTGGGCGGCGCCAAGGCCGAAATCCCGCTGGGCGATATCCTGCGCCGGCGCATCAGCGTGACCGGCTCGACGCTGCGCCCGCGCCCGGTGTCGTTCAAGGGCCAGATCGCGCAGGCGCTGCATCAGCATGTGTGGCCGCTGCTGGCCGCGGGCAAGATCAAGCCGGTGATCCACCAGACCTTTCCCGCCGCGCAGGCCGCCGATGCCCATCGCCTGATGGAGTCGAGCGAGCATATCGGCAAGATTGTCCTGACCTGGTAAGCCGGGAGGGTGGATGGCGAGGGCGGGCACGCCTTGTCCCGATGCGCGGGAGGGCGGGGCGCGGTCTGGCGCTGGCGCTCCCGGGCCGATTTCAGGGCGCTTCGGTGGCGTAGGGCCTTGGCCCGCGCTACAATAGCCGGTTTGATTGAGAGGGGCGTCCTGTGAGACAAAAGCTCGTCATCGGCAACTGGAAGATGCACGGCAGCCTGGCCGCCAATACGGCCTTGCTGGAAGGTATCAAGGCTGTACCGGCACGTGCCCGCCTTGCGGTGTGCGCGCCGTTCCCTTACCTGGCGCAGTGCCAGTCGTTGCTGGCTGCTTCCAATGTGGCCTGGGGTGCGCAGGATGTGTCCGCAGAGGCGCGTGGCGCTTTCACCGGCGAGGTGGCCGCGTCCATGCTGGCCGAGTTCGGCGTATCGTACGTCCTGGTTGGCCATTCCGAGCGCCGCAGCTACCACGGCGAAACCGACGCCACGGTGGCGGCCAAGGCGCTGCGTGCGCTCGAGTTCGGCATCGTGCCTGTGGTGTGCGTGGGGGAGACCCTGGCGCAGCGCGAGGCTGGCCAAACCGAGGCTGTGGTCGGCCGCCAGCTTGGTGCCGTGCTCGAGGCCCTCTCGCTCGAGCAGCTCGGGCAAATCGTGCTGGCCTATGAGCCGGTGTGGGCGATCGGCACCGGCAAGACCGCCAGCAGCGAGCAGGCGCAGGCCGTGCACGCCTTCCTGCGCGGCCAGGTGGCGGCGCGCGATGCCGGCGTCGCCGGGCGCATGGCCATGTTGTACGGCGGCAGCGTCAAGCCGGACAATGCGGCAGAACTGTTTTCCATGCCCGACATCGACGGGGGTCTCATCGGAGGCGCCTCACTGAAGTCGGACGATTTCCTCGCGATCGGCAACGCCTGAATGCCGGCCGCTCATCGGGTCTGATCAGGCAAGCGAATCGAACCAAATGGCAATTTTCAAAACTTTGTTGGTAGTGGCGCAGGTACTGTCCGCGCTCGGCGTGATCGGCCTGGTGCTGCTGCAGCATGGCAAGGGCGCCGATGTCGGTGCGGCGTTTGGCTCAGGTGCTTCGGGCAGCCTGTTCGGCGCCACCGGCTCGGCCAACTTCCTGTCGCGTACCACGGCTGTGCTGGCGACGCTGTTCTTCATCTGCACGCTGAGCCTGACGATGCTGGGCAATTATCGCCCGACGGCTTCGCTGGGCGTGATGGGCGCGGCGCCCCAGGTTGCACCGGCGGTGGCAGGGGCTTCGGCGCCTGCAGCTTCGGCCGTCGCGGCTTCGGCCCCGTCGGCGCCTGCCGTACCGAAATAATCAAGCAGCCTTGTGACGGATTCTTGAAGTTTTTTGTTGTTGTGCATTGAACAAAACAAGAATTTTCAGTTAGAATACAAGGCTTGAAACGATCCCCCAGCGACGGGGCTCCAGCAGGGAAAAAGACCTCCCCGCAAGAGTTCCGAAGGGTGTAAAAACCCTGGGCCCTTAAAGCCCAGCGCCAGGCAATATTGTTTCTCCCCCAGCCGACGTGGTGAAATTGGTAGACACGCTATCTTGAGGGGGTAGTGGCGAAAGCTGTGCGAGTTCGAGTCTCGCCGTCGGCACCAAACAACTTGATCGGGTTACCTGTCCGGAGTCCATCCCGGATCGGTAGCCCGGCCAGTCCGCAAGGCGGCGTCGTAATTTCTACGGAATGGCGCTTGGGGTGGGCAACAGGACGCCGCTTTCCGCTGGTGCTGTTGACAACATTCCAGATAAGGCTGGCCGTACCTTGAATCTCGAAGCCTACTTCCCCGTCCTCATCTTCATCATCTTCGGTGTCGTGCTCGGCATTGCACTGATGTCGATCGGCCGAATTCTCGGTCCCAACAAACCTGATTCCGCGAAGCTCTCTCCGTACGAGTGCGGCTTCGAAGCGTTCGAGGACGCGCGCATGAAGTTCGACGTGCGCTACTACCTCATCGCTATCCTGTTTATCCTGTTCGATCTCGAAACCGCCTTCCTGTTTCCCTGGGGTGTAGCCCTGCGGGATATCGGCTGGCAGGGTTTCTTCGCCATGGGCGTGTTTCTGCTGGAATTCATCGTGGGCTTCGTCTACATCTGGAAAAAGGGCGCGCTCGATTGGGAGTGATGTGATATGGCAATCGAAGGCGTTCTCAATGAAGGCTTCGTCACGACTACCGCTGACAAGCTGATCAACTGGACCCGCACCGGGTCGCTCTGGCCGATGACCTTTGGCCTGGCGTGCTGTGCTGTGGAAATGATGCATGCCGGCGCCGCGCGCTACGACATGGACCGCTTCGGCGTGATTTTCCGCCCGTCGCCGCGCCAGTCGGACGTGATGATCGTGGCCGGCACGCTGTGCAACAAGATGGCCCCCGCGCTGCGCAAGGTCTATGACCAGATGGCGGAGCCGCGCTGGGTGATCTCGATGGGTTCCTGCGCGAATGGCGGTGGCTACTATCACTACTCGTATTCAGTGGTGCGTGGCTGCGATCGTATCGTGCCGGTGGATATCTATGTGCCTGGCTGCCCCCCGACGGCGGAAGCGCTGATCTACGGCATCATCCAGCTGCAGAACAAGATCCGTCGCACCAACACCATCGCGCGCAAGGGCTGACATGTCGAATCTCGATACTCTGAAGGCCGCGCTCGAAAAGGTACTGGGCAAGCGTATCCAGAAACTGGTGGAGGCGCTAGGCGAGATTACCCTTATCGTCAAGGCCGAGGACTCGCTGGAAACCGCGCTGATGCTGCGCGACGATCCCACGCTGCGTTTCGAGCAGCTGATCGATGTGTGCGGCGTCGACTATTCCTCCTATGGCGATGGCGCCTGGCAAGGTCCCCGTTTTGCCGCCGTGACGCACCTGCTGTCGGTGACGCATAACTGGCGCGTGCGCTTGCGCGTGTTCGCGCCGGACGACGATGTGCCCGTGGTGCCCTCGCTGAACGAGGTCTGGAACTCGGCCAACTGGTTCGAGCGTGAAGCCTTCGATTTCTACGGCATCGTATTCGAAGGCCATAACGACCTGCGCCGCCTGCTGACCGACTATGGTTTCGTCGGCCATCCGTTCCGCAAGGATTTCCCGGTATCGGGCTACGTCGAGATGCGCTACGACCCCGAACAGAAGCGGGTGATCTACCAGCCCGTCACGATCGAGCCGCGCGAGGTAACGCCGCGCGTCATCCGCGAAGAGAATTACGGCGGCTTGCAGCACTGAGAACGCGCAATGGCAGACATCAAGAACTACACCCTTAACTTCGGCCCGCAGCACCCGGCGGCACACGGCGTGCTGCGCCTGGTGCTGGAGCTTGACGGCGAAGTCATCCAGCGCGCCGACCCGCATATCGGCCTGCTGCACCGTGCCACCGAAAAGCTGGCCGAGCAGAAGACCTGGATCCAGAGCGTGCCGTATATGGACCGCCTCGACTACGTGTCGATGATGGTCAACGAGCATGCTTATGTGATGGCCATCGAGAAGATGCTCGGTCTCGAAGTGCCGATCCGCGCGCAATACATCCGCGTGATGTTCGACGAAATCACGCGCCTGCTGAACCACCTGATGTGGATCGGCTCGCACGCGCTGGACGTTGGCGCCATGGCGGTGTTCCTGTACGCCTTTCGCGAACGCGAGGACATGTTCGACATGTACGAGGCGGTGTCGGGCGCGCGCATGCACGCGGCCTACTACCGTCCGGGCGGCGTGTATCGCGACCTGCCGGACACGATGCCGCAATACAAGGCGTCCAAGATCCACAACGAGCGCGCCATCAAGGCCATGAACGAGGCGCGTTCGGGTTCGCTGCTCGATTTCATCGAGGACTTCACCAATCGCTTCCCGAAGTACGTCGACGAATACGAGACGCTGCTGACGGACAACCGGATCTGGAAACAGCGTCTGGTGGGCATCGGCGTGGTAAGCCCGGAACGCGCGCTGCAGATGGGCTTTACCGGCCCGATGCTGCGCGGCTCGGGCATCGAGTGGGATCTGCGCAAGAAGCAGCCCTACGAAGTCTATGAGCGCATGGACTTCCAGGTGCCGGTTGGCGTGGGCGGCGATTGCTATGCCCGCTACCTGGTACGTGTCGAGGAAATGCGGCAGTCCAACAGCATCATCAGGCAATGCGTCGACTGGCTGCGCCGCAACCCGGGCCCGGTGATGAGCGACAACCACAAGGTGGCGCCGCCGTCGCGCGTGGACATGAAGTCGAACATGGAAGAGCTGATCCACCACTTCAAGCTCTTCACCGAAGGCATTCACGTGCCGGAAGGCGAGAGCTACGCGGCGGTGGAGCACCCGAAGGGCGAGTTCGGCATCTATGCGATCTCCGACGGCGCGAACAAGCCGTATCGCCTGAAGATCCGGGCCCCGGGCTTTGCCCATCTGGCCGCCCTGGATGAAATGGCCAAGGGCCACATGATTGCGGACGCGGTAACGATCATCGGTACCCAGGACATCGTCTTCGGCGAGATCGACCGCTAACAAGTACCGCCGGCCCCGGACGACGATCCGGGCGCCCCTGGCAAGGACCCGGAGCAACGGTGTCCGGCCACGGGAAACCCGCGGTGGGCCCAGCATGCTTCGACATGCGGGCCGCAACGGCAGCGACGGCTGCAAACCTGCGGATGCGCGCCATGTGGCGGTGCAGTTCCGCAAATGACTCGGCGTATTACAGCAACGACCATGCTATCAGCAGAAGCTCTCAAGGAAATCGATCGCGCGATCGCCAAGTATCCGGCTGACCAGAAGCAGTCGGCCGTGATGGCGGCGCTGGCCGTGGCGCAGGGCGAAGTGGGCTGGGTCTCCCCGGAAGTCATGCAGTTCGTTGCCAGCTACCTCGACATGCCGCCGGTATGGGTCGAGGAGGTCGCAACCTTCTACAACATGTACGACACCAAGCCGGTCGGCAAGTACAAGCTGACCGTCTGCACCAACCTGCCGTGCGCGCTGTCCGGCGGCGAACGGGCCGGCGACTACCTCAAGCAAAAGCTTGGCATCGGCTACAACGAAACCACCCCGTGCGGTACCTTCACCCTCAAGGAAGGCGAGTGCATGGGCGCCTGCGGCGACGCACCGGTGATGATCGTCAACAATACCCGCATGTGCAGCCACATGAGCAACGCCAAGCTGGACGCGCTGGTCGACGAACTCAAGGCCACCGCCAAGGGGGACAAGTAACATGACCTCTCTGCACGACCGCCACATCAAGCCGCTGATCCTGGCGGGCCTCGATGGCAGCAACTGGCATCTCGAAGACTACGTCAAGCGCGGTGGCTATCAGCAGCTCAAGCGCATCCTGACCGAGAAGATCACGCCCGAGCAGGTGATCGCGGACGTCAAGGCCTCCGGCCTGCGCGGCCGCGGGGGCGCAGGCTTCCCGACCGGCCTGAAGTGGAGCTTCATGCCGCGTCAGTTCCCCGGCCAGAAATACCTGGTCTGCAATACCGACGAGGGCGAGCCCGGTACCTTCAAGGACCGCGACATCATCCGCTACAACCCGCATGCGCTGATCGAAGGCATGGCCATCGGCGCTTACGCGATGGGCATCACCGTGGGCTACAACTATATCCACGGCGAGATCTGGAACGAATACAAGATCTTCGAGCAGGCGCTCGAAGAGGCGCGCGCAGCCGGCTTCCTGGGCGACAACATCCTGGATTCGGGCTTCAACTTCCAGCTGCACGCGCACCACGGCTACGGCGCCTACATCTGTGGCGAGGAAACCGCGCTGCTCGAATCGCTGGAAGGCAAGAAAGGCCAGCCGCGCTTCAAGCCGCCGTTCCCGGCCAGCTTCGGCCTGTACGGCAAGCCGACCACCATCAACAACACCGAGACGTTTGCCGCGGTGCCGTTCCTGCTGGCGATCGGTCCGGAAAACTACCTGAAGATGGGCAAGCCGAACAACGGCGGCTCCAAGATCTTCTCGATTTCCGGCGACATCGAGCGTCCCGGCAATTACGAGATCCCGCTGGGCACGCCGTTCGCGACCCTGCTGGAGCTCGCCGGCGGCATGCGCGGCGGCAAGCGCATCAAGGCAGTGATCCCGGGCGGCTCGTCCGCGCCGGTGGTGCCGGGCGACCTGATGATGGCGTCCGACATGGACTACGACTCGATTGCCAAGGCCGGCTCGATGCTGGGTTCGGGCGCGGTGATCGTGATGGACGAAACGCGCTGCATGGTTCGCTCGCTGCTGCGCCTGTCGTATTTCTACTTTGAAGAATCGTGCGGGCAGTGCACGCCGTGCCGCGAAGGCACCGGCTGGCTCTATCGCATGGTGAATCGTATCGAACACGGAGAAGGGCGCCAGGAAGACCTGGACCTGCTCAATAACGTCGCTGAAAACATCATGGGCCGCACCATCTGCGCGCTCGGCGATGCGGCAGCGATGCCGGTCCGCGGCATGCTCAAGCACTACTGGAAAGAGTTCGAGTATCACGTCGAACACAAGCAGTGCATGGTTCCGGCCTACTCTTAAGCGTGGCAGAACATGGTTGAACTCGAGATCGACGGCAAGAAGGTTGAGGTTGCTGAAGGCAGCCTGGTGATGGAAGCAGCCCGCCAATTGGGCACCTACATCCCGCACTTCTGCTACCACCGTAAATTGTCCATCGCGGCGAACTGCCGCATGTGCCTGGTCGAGGTGGAGAAAGCGCCCAAGGCGCTGCCCGCCTGCGCCACGCCGGTCACCCCTGGCATGAAGGTCTTCACCAATTCGGAGAAGGCAGTCAAGGCCCAGAAGTCGGTGATGGAATTCCTGCTGATCAACCACCCGCTGGATTGCCCGATCTGCGATCAGGGCGGCGAGTGCCAGTTGCAGGATCTGGCCGTGGGCTACGGCGCATCGGAATCGCGCTACAAGGAAGAAAAGCGCGTCGTGTTCCACAAGAACGTGGGACCGCTGATCTCCATGGAGGAGATGAGCCGCTGCATCCACTGCACCCGCTGCGTGCGCTTTGGCCAGGAAGTGGCCGGCGTGATGGAGCTGGGCATGCTGGGCCGCGGCGAGCACTCCGAGATCACCACCTTCGTCGGCCAGACCGTGGATTCGGAACTGTCCGGCAACATGATCGACCTGTGCCCGGTCGGCGCGCTGACCAGCAAGCCGTTCCGCTACTCGGCCCGTACCTGGGAGCTGGCCCGCCGCAAATCGGTGTCGCCGCACGATGGCCTGGGCGCGAACCTGGTGGTGCAGACCAAGAACCAGCGCGTGATGCGCGTGCTGCCGCTGGACAACGAAGCCGTCAACGAATGCTGGCTGTCCGACAAGGACCGCTTCTCGTACGAAGGCCTGAACAGCGCCGACCGCCTGACCAAGCCGCTGCTCAAGCAGGGTGGCGAGTGGATGGAAACCGACTGGCAGACCGCGCTCGAATACGTCGCCAATGGCCTCGCCAGCATCAAGCGCGACCATGGCGCCGACCAGATCGCCGCGCTGGCCAGCCCGCACAGCACGCTGGAAGAACTCTACCTGCTGGGCAAGCTGGTACGTGGCCTGGGTAGCGACAACGTCGACTTCCGCCAGCGCCAGACCGATTTCTCGGCCGCCGCCAAGGGTGCGCCGTGGCTGGGCCTGCCGATCGCCGACGTCTCCATGCTGCAACGCGTGCTGGTGATCGGCTCGGCCCTGCGCAAGGATCACCCGTTGCTGGCCGCGCGTCTGCGCCAGGCCGGCAAGAAGGGCGCCCGCGTCGCCGTGCTCGGCGCCAGCGCCGACGACCTGCTGATGCCGCTGGCCGCACGCATCGACGTAGCGCCGTCCGGCTGGACCGCAGCGCTGGCCGGCATCGCCCGCGCCGTGGCTGCGGCCAAGGGCGTGGCCGCTCCGGCGGGTACCGATGGTTTCGACGGCGACGACAAGTCCAAGGCAGTGGCCGATGCGCTGCTGTCGGGCGAGCGCCGCGCCGTGTTCCTCGGCAACGAGGCCGTGCGTCACCCGCAATTCGCCACGCTGCATGCGCTGGCACAGTGGATCGCCGCCGAAACCGGCGCCACGCTGGGCTTCCTGACCGAAGCCGCGAACACCGTTGGCGGCCATATCGCCGGCGCGCTGCCGCAGAAGGGCGGGGCCAACGCGCAGGCCATGTTCGACGCGCCGCGCCGCGCCTATGTGCTGCTGAACACGGAACCCGAGTTCGATGCCGCCAACCCGCGCCAGGCCCTGGCCGCGCTGGGCCAGGCCGGTACCGTGGTGGTGCTGTCGCCGTTCCGCTCGGAAGCCGCCCTGCAGTATGCGGACGTCATCCTGCCGGTCACGCCGTTCACGGAAACCGCCGGTACCTTCGTGAATTGCGAAGGCCTGCCGCAAAGCTTCAACGGCGTGGTGCGCGCCCTGGGCGATGCCCGCCCGGCCTGGAAGGTGCTGCGCGTGCTGGGTAACCTGCTCGACGTGCCTGGCTTTGATTTCGAAACCGCCGAAAACGTGCGTGACGAAGTGCTGGCCAAGCCGGTCGCCGCGCAACTGGACAACGGCACCGACGCGGCCATCCGCGTTACCGCCGCGGCTGCCAGTGGCATCGAACGCGTCGCCGATGTGCCGATCTACCACGCCGACCCGATCGTGCGCCGTGCCGATTCGCTGCAGCTGACCGCAGCCGCGCGCCGCGCCATGCAAGCCGGCCTGTCGGCCGACCTGTTCGCCTCGCTGGGCGTGCAGGCGGGAGACCCGGTGCGCGTGACGCAGGGGCAGGGCAGCGTGGTGCTGCCGGCCGCCCTCGAAGCCGCATTGCCTGCCGGCACCGTGCGTGTGTCCGCCGGCACCATCGCCGCGGCCAGCCTGGGCGCCACGTTCGGTACCGTCACCGTAGAGAAAGCCATCGACCTGGCCGCCACCGCGAAGGGCGCGGCCGAGCCGGCGGCCACGGCATAAGAAGAGCGAGAAAGAAACATGATCGACTGGATTACCTCGCAAGGACAGAATCTCTTCGGCGGCGCCTGGACGCCGCTGTGGATCCTGATTCGCGCCGTGGTCATTGTGGTGCCGCTGCTGTTGTGCGTGGCCTACCTGATCCTGTGGGAGCGCAAGCTGATTGGCTGGATGCACGTGCGTATCGGCCCGAACCGGGTCGGCCCGCTGGGCCTGCTGCAGCCGATCGCCGACGTGCTCAAGCTGCTGCTCAAGGAAGTGATGATGCCCACGCAGGTCAGCCGGGGCATGTACCTGGTTGCCCCGCTGATGGTGCTGATGCCCGCCGTGGCGATCTGGGCGGTGATCCCGTTCCAGGCCGAAGTGGTGATGGCCAACGTCAACGCCGGCCTGCTGTACGTGATGGCGATCAGCTCGGTGGGCGTCTACGGCGTGATCCTGGCTGGCTGGGCCTCCAACTCCAAGTACGCCTTCATCGGCGCCATGCGCGCCGCGGCGCAGATGGTGTCGTATGAAATCGCCATGGGCTTCGCCCTGGTGACCGTGCTGATGGTGTCGGGCAGCCTGAACCTGTCGGCCATCGTCAACTCGCAGAACACCGGCTACTTCGCCCATATGGGGATCAACGTACTGTCGTGGAACTGGCTGCCGCTGCTGCCCATGTTCGGCGTGTACTTCATCTCCGGCGTGGCCGAGACCAATCGCCACCCGTTCGACGTGGTGGAAGGCGAATCGGAAATCGTGGCCGGCCACATGATCGAATACTCGGGCATGGGCTTCGCGCTGTTCTTCCTGGCCGAGTACATCAACATGATCGTCATCTCGACGATGACCGCGCTGATGTTCCTGGGAGGCTGGGCGCCGCCGTTCGAGAGCTTCATCACGAACGCGATCCCGGGCTTCTTCTGGCTGCTCGCCAAGGTATTTTTGCTGCTGTCGGTGTTTATCTGGATCCGCGCGTCGTTCCCGCGCTACCGCTATGACCAGATCATGCGCCTGGGCTGGAAGATCTTCATTCCGCTCACGGTCGGCTGGCTGATCATCGTGGCGATCTGGATCCGGTCGCCCTGGAATATCTGGCACTGAACGGCCAAAGCAGGGGCGCAGCCGCATCCGGCGGCGCCCTGTGGAATCATTAGGAAGCAATCGTCATGCTGCTCGCCATCAAGGACTTCTTCAACAGCCTGCTCCTGAAGGAACTCTTCAAGGGCATGGCTCTGACCGGGCGCTATCTCTTCGCGCGCAAGATCACAGTCCAGTTTCCCGAAGAGAAAACGCCGATGTCGCCGCGTTTTCGCGGCCTGCATGCGCTGCGCCGGTATCCCAACGGCGAAGAGCGCTGCATCGCCTGCAAACTGTGCGAAGCGGTTTGCCCGGCGCTGGCCATCACCATCGAGTCCGATGCCCGCGTCGACGGCACCCGCCGCACCACGCGCTATGACATCGACCTGACCAAGTGCATTTTCTGCGGCTTCTGCGAGGAAGCCTGCCCGGTCGACGCTATCGTCGAGACGCATATCCTCGAATACCACGGCGAGAAGCGCGGCGACCTGTACTTCACCAAGGACATGCTGCTGGCAGTGGGCGACCGCTACGAGCCGCAGATCGCCGCGGCCAAGGCAGCGGACGCCAAGTACCGCTGATAAGGCGCATTGCAGGGCGCGTCCGCCGAGTCTGGCGGACGTTGCCAATGAATACTGAATCGGGCCCCACGTGGGGCTAACGAAAAGGATGCCGCAAGGGCAGGCCACAGGAGTGGCTTGTGCCGGAAGGCTCGACGAGGACCATGGAACTCACGACCACCATCTTCTATGTCTTTGCGCTGGTGCTGGTGCTCTCCGCACTGAAAGTCATCACAGCGAAGAACCCGGTGCACTCAGCACTGTTCCTCGTGCTGTCGTTTTTTACGGCAGCCGCGATCTGGATGCTGCTGAAGGCCGAATTCCTGGCCATCCTGCTGGTGCTGGTGTATGTGGGCGCCGTGATGGTGCTGTTCCTGTTCGTGGTGATGATGATCGATATCGACATCGAGCACCTGCGGCGGGACTTCTGGACCTATGTGCCGCTGGCCTCGGTGGTCGGCGCGCTGATCATCGCCGAAATGGCCACCGTGCTGGTGCGTAACTTCATCGGCACGACCACGCCGCTGAACAACGTGGTGCACGGCCCGGACTACTCCAACACCGCTGAACTCGGCAAGCTGATCTACACCGACTACAACTACGCCTTCGAAGTGGCGGGCATCATCCTGCTGGTGGCCATCATCGCCGCCGTCGCGCTGACGCTGCGCCGCCGCAAGGACAACAAGTCGCAAGACGTGGGCGAGCAGCTGCGCACCCGCCGCCAGGACCGCGTGCGCCTGGTCACGATGCCCAGCGAAGCCCGTGCCGGCGTACAAGCCAGCCCGGAAGCCGCGGCTACCGCTAACAAGAACTGAAGCCCGGAGAAACGCTGTGCTCTCTCTCGCCCATTTCCTCGTGCTCGGTGCGATCCTGTTCGCCATCAGCATCGTTGGTATCTTCCTGAACCGCAAGAACGTCATCGTGCTGCTGATGGCGATCGAGCTGATGCTGCTTGCGGTCAATATGAACTTCGTCGCCTTCTCGCACTATCTGGGCGACCTGGCTGGTCAGGTTTTCGTTTTCTTCATCCTCACGGTGGCCGCGGCCGAGTCGGCAATCGGTCTGGCAATCCTGGTTGTGCTGTTCCGCAACCTGGACACGATCAACGTCGACGACATGGACACCCTCAAGGGCTGATCCCCGTCGCCTACGTTATGAACCAGTACCGTTCTCCGACCGCACACCACTAAGCGTCCTATGGCAACCACGCTCGACCCCAACCTGCTACTGGCGATCCCGCTCGCACCGCTAGCCGGTGCAGCCATCGCCGGCCTGTTCGGCACCAAGTTCTTCGGCTTGATCTCCTCGGAGACGCGCGCCGGCCGCACGCTGGCCCACACCGTGACGATCCTCGGTGTGGCGATTTCCTGCCTGCTGTCGATCATCGTGCTGATGGACGTCATGAACGGCGCGAGCTTCAATGCCACCGTGTATGAGTGGATGACGATCGGCAGCCTCAAGATGGAAGTGGGCTTCCTGGTCGACTCGCTGACCGCGATGATGATGGTGGTGGTGAGCTTCGTCTCGCTGATGGTGCACATCTACACCGTCGGCTACATGAGCGAAGACCCCGGCTACAACCGCTTCTTCGCCTACATCTCGCTGTTCACCTTCTCGATGCTGATGCTGGTGATGAGCAACAACTTCCTGCAGCTGTTCTTCGGCTGGGAAGCTGTGGGCCTGGTGTCGTACCTGCTGATCGGCTTCTGGTACACCCGCCCGACCGCCATCTTCGCCAACCTGAAGGCATTCCTGGTCAACCGCGTGGGTGACTTCGGCTTCATCCTCGGCATCGGCCTGCTGCTGGCCTACAGCGGCAGCATGAACTACACCGAGGTCTTCGCCGCGCGCGACCAGCTCGCCACGGTGATCTTCCCGGGCACCGACTGGATGATGATCACGGTTGCCTGCATCTGCCTGTTCATCGGCGCCATGGGCAAGTCGGCCCAGTTCCCGCTGCATGTGTGGCTGCCCGATTCGATGGAAGGCCCGACCCCGATCTCCGCGCTGATCCACGCCGCCACCATGGTGACGGCCGGCATCTTCATGGTCGCGCGCATGTCGCCGCTGTTCGAACTGTCGGACACCGCGCTGTCCTTCGTGCTGGTGATCGGCGCCATCACCGCGCTGTTCATGGGTTTCCTGGGCATCATCCAGAACGACATCAAACGCGTGGTGGCTTACTCCACGCTGTCGCAGCTCGGCTACATGACGGTTGCGCTGGGCGCCTCCGCCTACTCGGTGGCGGTGTTCCACCTGATGACCCACGCCTTCTTCAAGGCGCTGCTGTTCCTCGCGGCCGGCTCGGTCATCATCGGCATGCACCATGATCAGGACATCCGCAATATGGGCGGCCTGCGCAAGTACATGCCGATCACCTGGATCACCTCGCTGGTCGGTTCGCTGGCGCTGATCGGCACGCCGTTCTTCGCGGGCTTCTACTCCAAGGACTCGATCATCGAGGCCGTGGCCGAGTCGCACATCGCTGGTTCGGGCTTTGCCTACTTCGCGGTGCTGGCCGGCGTGTTCGTCACGGCGTTCTACTCCTTCCGCATGTATTTCCTGGTGTTCCACGGCGAAGAGCGCTTCGGCAAGGAAGACCACCACGCGCATCACGCGGGCAACCATGACGACGAGGAAGTCACTGCCGACCACCATCATGGCCTGGCTCCGGGCGAAAAGCCGCACGAATCGCCGTGGGTGGTGACGCTGCCGCTGGTGCTGCTGGCCATCCCGTCGGTGGTGATCGGCGCCATCGCGATCGGCCCGATGCTGTTCGGCGACTTCTTCAAGCATGGCGTGGCCTTCAAGGAAGTGATCTACGTCGGCGAGAACCACCATGCGATGGAAGAGCTGTCGCAAGCCTTCCACGGCTGGGTGGCGATGGGCCTGCATTCGCTGACCACGCCCGTGCTGTGGCTGGCGATCTCCGGCGTGGTGCTGTCCTGGTTCTTCTACATGAAGCGCCCGGATATCCCGGCTGCCATCAAGCAGCGCTTTTCCGGCCTGTACACGCTGCTCGACAACAAGTACTACATGGACGCGATCAACCAGGCCGTGTTCGCCCGCGGTGCCCGTCTGCTCGGTGCCGGCCTGTGGAAGGGCGGTGACCAGGGCCTGATCGACGGCCTGGTGGTCAACGGTGCTGCGCGCGTGGTGGCCTGGTTCGCGTCGGTGAGCCGTTACCTGCAATCCGGCTACATCTATCACTACGCATTCGCCATGATCCTGGGCATGCTGATCCTGCTGACGATGACGGTGTTCGGCACCTCGTTCGCCACGGTGAGCGTCAAGTAAGGAAAACAAGAAAATGGTTCTGTCTTTCGCTATCTGGCTGCCGATCTTTTTCGGCTTGCTGGTCCTTGCCTCGGGTTCCGACCGCAGTCCCGGCTATGTCCGCTGGATGTCGCTGTTCGGCTCGGTCGCCAGCTTCATCGTGACGCTGCCGCTGGTATTCCACTTCGACCGCTCCACGGCGGCGATGCAGTTCGTCGAGAAGTCGAACTGGATCGAGCGCTTCAACATCAACTACCACCTGGGCGTCGACGGCATCTCGATGTGGTTCGTGGTGCTGACCGCCTTCATCACGGTGATCGTGGTGATCTCGGCCTGGGAAGTGATCACCGAGCGCGTGGCCGAGTACATGGCCTCGTTCCTGATCCTGTCGGGCCTGATGGTCGGCGTGTTCTGCGCGCTCAACGGCATGCTGTTCTACGTGTTCTTCGAGGCCACGCTGATCCCGATGTACATCATCATCGGCGTCTGGGGCGGCCCGAACCGCGTGTACGCAGCCTTCAAGTTCTTCCTCTACACGCTGCTCGGCTCGCTGCTGACGCTGGTTGCGCTGCTGTACCTGTACAGCAAGACCGGTACCTTCGACATCCTCGAATGGCACCAGGCCAAGCTGTCGATGAACGAGCAGCTCGCGCTGTTCATCGCTTTCTTCCTGGCTTTTGCGGTCAAGGTGCCGATGTGGCCGGTCCACACCTGGCTGCCCGACGCCCACGTGGAGGCGCCGACCGGCGGCTCGGTGGTGCTGGCAGCCATCATGCTGAAGCTGGGCGCCTACGGTTTCCTGCGGTTCTCGCTGCCGATCGCGCCGGATGCCAGCCATAGCATGGCGGCATTCATCATCACGATCTCGCTGATCGCGGTGATCTACATCGGCCTGGTTGCACTGGTGCAGGCCGACATGAAGAAGCTGGTGGCGTACTCGTCGATTGCACACATGGGCTTTGTCACGCTCGGTTTCTTCATCTTCAACGAGATCGGCATCGAGGGCGGCATCATCCAGATGATCTCGCACGGCTTTATCTCGGGCGCCATGTTCCTTTGCATCGGCGTACTGTACGACCGCGTGCACTCGCGCCAGATCGCCGATTACGGCGGCGTGGTGAACACCATGCCGAAGTTCGCGGCGCTGTCGGTGTTCTTCGCCATGGCCAACTGCGGCCTGCCGGCCACCTCGGGTTTCGTCGGCGAGTTCATGGTGATCCTGGGCGCGGTCAAGTTCAACTTCTGGATCGGCCTGCTGGCAGCCACCGCGCTGATCCTGGGCGCAGCCTATTCGCTGTGGATGGTCAAGCGCGTGATCTTCGGCGACGTGGTGCACAAGCACGTGGCCGAACTGGTCGACCTGAACAAGCGCGAGTTCGTCATGCTCGGCCTGCTGGCGATCATGACGCTCTATATGGGCCTGTATCCGAAACCCTTCACCGATGTGATGCACGCTTCCGTGGTGAACCTGCTGTCGCACGTGGCGCAGTCGAAGCTGTAATCGGGGAGAGAAACAAACATGCAACCGTCCTCGACATTGGCACCTGTGGCGCCAATCATTTTCCTGGCGATCGCGGTCGCCGCGGTCAACTGGATCGACCTTGCCCGCGGCAAGACCCGCTCCAGCGTGGCCTATCCGCTGTCGCTGCTCACCACGCTCGTGCTGACCGTCTGGTTCGGCCTGAACGCGGCCGCCGGCGAGACGCACTACGCCTTCGCCAACCTGGTGGTGGTGGACCCGATGGCCAATGTGCTGGCGGCCACCGCTGCGGCGGCGCTGTTCGTCACGCTGGTCTATACCCGCCAGTACGTGGCTGACCGCGACATGTACAGCGGCGAGTTCTACATGCTCGCGCTGTTCACGCTCGGCGGCCAGATCGTCATGATCACCGGCAACAACTTCCTGACCCTGTACCTGGGCCTGGAACTGCTGTCGCTGGCGTCCTACGCGCTGGTCGCCCTGCGCCGCGACAACCGTGTGACCTCGGAGTCGGCCATCAAGTACTTCGTGCTGGGCGCGCTGGCCTCGGGCTTCCTGCTCTACGGCATGTCCATGCTGTACGGCGCGACGGGCTCGCTGAACCTCGGCGAAGTCTTCCGCGTCGTGGAGTCGGGCCGCGTCAACACCACCATGCTGGCCTTCGGTGTGGTCTTCCTGGTGGCCGGCATTGCGTTCAAGATGGGCGCCGCGCCGTTCCATATGTGGATTCCGGACATCTACCAGGGTTCGCCGACCGCGGTGACGCTGCTGATCGCCGGTGCCCCGAAGCTGGCAGCCTTCGCCATGGCGCTGCGCCTGCTGGTGGAAGGCCTGCTGCCGCTGGCGGTGGACTGGCAGGTCATGCTGGTCGTGCTGGCCGTGGCCTCGCTGGCCATCGGCAACCTGACCGCCATCGTGCAGACCAACCTGAAGCGGATGCTGGCGTATTCCACCATCTCGCACATGGGTTTCCTGCTGCTGGGCATGCTGTCCGGCGTGGCTGACGGCAAGACCGACGGCGCCGCCAGCGCTTACGGTTCGTCGATGTTCTACGCCGTAACCTATGTGATCACCACGCTGGGCACTTTCGGCATCATCCTGCTGCGCGCCGGCAAGGATTTCGAGGCCGAGACCCTGGACGACCTCAAGGGCCTGTCGCGCAAGAATCCCTGGTATGCGCTGCTGATGCTGGTGATGATGTTCTCGCTGGCCGGCATTCCGCCGACCATGGGCTTCTACGCCAAGCTGGCCGTGCTCGAGGCGGTGGTGCGTAGCGGCATGACCTGGCTGGCCGTGGTGGCGGTGCTGTTCTCGCTGATCGGCGCGTTCTACTACCTGCGCGTGGTCAAGCTGATGTATTTCGATGCACCGGCCGACGAGAACAAGCTGGAGTCCGGCATGGGCCTGCGTTCGATGCTGACCCTGAATGGCGCGGTCATCATTGCCCTGGGCCTGTTCCCCTCGGCGCTGATGAACCTGTGCTACCAGGCCATCCGCGCGACGCTGGCGTCCTGAGGCGCGAGGGCGCACCGATATGAGCTCTTCCTCGGCGGGTTGGTTTGTCATCTTGCTGGCATTGGTTTGTGCCAACCTGCCGTTTGTCAACCAGCGCCTGTTCGCGTTGATCCCACTGCGCTTCGCCAGGAAACCGCTGTGGATCAGGCTGGGCGAGTTGATCCTGTGGTACGTGGGAGCCGGCCTGGCCGGCTTCGCGGTGGAGGCGGGGCTCGGCAATGCTTTCCCGCAGGGCTGGCAGTTCTACGCCATCACCGCCTGCATGATGCTGGTGTTCGCCTTCCCGGGCTTCACCTGGCAATACCTGGTCAAACATCGCGCGGCCTGAAGGCCGGGTTGCGAAGGCGCCCGGACCGGCCGCATCCGGATCCGGAGCTTTCATGAGCGACAAGACTGACACGCTGGACGCGGCCGAAATCCCCGCCGCTGCCGATCCAGGCCTGAAGGAAGTCTGCGTGGCGTCCGCCACGCTGCACACAGGCAAGTTCCTCACCCTCAAGCAGGACATCGTCAAGCTGCCCGACGGCAAGCATGCCGGGCGCGAGTATGTGCTGCACCCCGGCGCGGTGATGATGATCCCGCTGTTCGACGACGGCACCGTATTGCTGGAGCGGCAGTTTCGCTACCCCGTGGGCGAGGTGATGCTCGAGTTCCCCGCCGGCAAGCTGGATCCCCAGGAGGGCGCGCAACGCTGCGGCGAACGCGAGCTGCGCGAGGAAACCGGCTACAGCGCGCGGCGCTGGGACTACCTCACCCGCATCCATCCGGTCATTTCCTATTCCACCGAGTTCATCGACCTCTTCCTGGCGCGCGACCTCACCGCCGGGCCGGCGCAGCTCGATGAAGGCGAATTCCTCGAAACCTTCATCGTGCCGGCGGGGCAGGTGATCGACTGGGTCCGCTCGGGCCGCATCACCGACGTCAAGACCATCATCGGCGCCTTCTGGCTGGAAAAGGTCATATCGGGCGCCTGGGAAGCCGGGGAACAGGCGCTGCCGGGACAGGCCTGAGTCCTTCGCCGGGTTTCGCAGGGTTGCCCACAGGCATCGCGGTACCTGGCGGGCGCTGCCGCCGGAGCGCGCCCGGCATCCCATCCGGCGTGCCGTCCGGCAAGCGCGTAGAATTCTCCTTCTTAGCCGTGTGATCGTGGCCTTACTCCCTGTTTCCCCGGGCCGGCGCAACCGCGCCAGCCGGGGCCGCCGAGGCCGCAAAAAAATTAGCACGACCGTTCACAAAATTCCGATTCACGGATAATATAGCTTTCGACGGGCTGGAAACATCATGAAGGTGCTCGACCTGCGCTGCGCGCAAGACCATCGTTTCGAAGGCTGGTTTGCTTCGGAGGACGATGCGCAATCGCAGATTTCGCAAAAACTCGTCCAATGTCCGGTCTGCTCGGACCATGCCATCACCCGGCTGCCCAGCGCGCCGCGCCTGAACCTGTCGGGCGCGACCGCAGCACCGTCGGGCAAGCCGCCCGAGGCGAAGGCCCCGGCGGCCCAGGTGGCACTGCAGTCGCTTTACCTGAAGGCGGTAAAGCAGGTGCTGGCGCAGACCGAGGATGTGGGCGAACGCTTTGCCGAAGAGGCCAGGCGCATGCACTACGACGAAGCGCCGGAGCGCGGTATCCGCGGCAAGGCTTCGCCGGATGAGGTGCAGGCGCTTGCCGAAGAAGGCATCGAAACTTTCCAGCTCGTGGTGCCGGATGCGCTCAAGCAGACGGCTCACTGAATAGCGTCCTGTGCCCGAGGCAGAGTTTGTTGCCGGCGCATGACGCGCTAGCAAGAACAATATGCCGGTCTCACACCGGCATCACTGGAGACGGGCATGGATCTCAACTATTCGGCGTCCGACGATGCTTTCCGCGCCGAAGTGCGCGGCTGGCTGGAGGCCAATCTGCCGGCGGAAATCAGCAGCAAGATTCTCAATCACCGCCGCCCCAATCGCGACGATCTGGTGCGCTGGCACAAGCTGCTGGCCGGCCGCGGCTGGTCCGCGCCGCACTGGCCCGTGCAGTATGGCGGCACCGGCTGGAACGCCACCCAGCGCCATATCTGGGATGAGGAAAATGCCCGTGTCGGCGCGCCCGGCGTGCTGCCCTTCGGCGTGGCCATGGTCGCCCCCGTGATCATGAAGTACGGCAGCGAGGCGCAGAAGCAGTACTACCTGCCGCGCATCCTGGATTGCACCGACTGGTGGTGCCAGGGATACTCCGAACCGGGTTCGGGTTCCGACCTGGCCTCGCTGAAGACCCGCGCCGAACTGAGCTCCGACGGCAAGCACTACATCGTCAACGGCCAGAAGACCTGGACCACGCTCGGCCAGCACGCCGACATGATCTTCTGCCTGGTCCGCACCGATCCCGAAGCCAAGAAGCAGGAGGGCATTTCCTTCCTGCTGATCGACATGAAGACCCCGGGCATCACCGTGCGCCCGATCATCATGCTCGACGAAGAGCATGAAGTGAACGAAGTCTTCTTCGACAACGTCCAGGTGCCGGTGGAAAACCGCGTGGGCGAGGAGAACCGCGGCTGGACCTACGCCAAGTACCTGCTCGGCCACGAGCGCACCGGCATCGCCCGCGTGGGCAACTCCAAGCGCGAACTGGGCTTCCTCAAGCGCGTCGCCAGGCAGCAGCAGAAGAACGGCCGCCCGCTGCTGGAAGATCCGCTGTTCGGCGCCAAGGTCGCCGCGCTGGAGATCGAGCTGATGGCGCTGGAACTGACCGTGCTGCGCGTGGTGTCGAGCGAGAGCGCCGGCAAGGGCCCCGGCCCCGAGGCCTCGATGCTCAAGATCAAGGGCACCGAGATCCAGCAGATGCTGACCGAGCTGATGGTGGAGGCCGTGGGCCCCTACGCGCAGCCGTTCGACACCGCCTACCTGGAATGCGAGCACGAGCACGCGGTGACGGGCTACGACGATGCCGCGCCGCTGGCGGCTTACTACTTCAACTATCGCAAGACCTCCATCTACGGCGGGTCCAACGAAATTCAGAAGAACATCATCAGCCAGATGATCCTGGGGCTGTGAGGAGACACGCGATATGAACTTCAATCTCAGCGACGAACAGAAGCAACTGGCTGACGCCGTCCACCGCTTCATCGACAAAGACTACGATTTCGAAACCCGCAAGAAGGGCATCAAGGCCGAAGCGGGCCATAGCGACGCCGCCTGGGGCGCGCTGGTCGAACTCGGCCTGACCGCGCTGCCGGTGCCGGAAGCGCAGGGCGGCTTCTCGGGCACGCCCATCGACATGATGGTGGTGATGCAGGAACTGGGCCGCGGCCTGGTGGTGGAGCCGTACTTCGCCACCGTGGTCGCCGCCTACGCGCTCAAGCTGGCCGGCGGCCAGGATGCGCTGCTGGAGCAGGTCGCCACCGGCGAGGTGAAGCTGGCCACCGCCTTCAACGAGCCGCATGCCCGCTATGCGCTCAACGATGTGCGCGTGACGGCCAGGGGCGGCAAGCTCAATGGCCGCAAGGTCGTGACGATTCACGGCGCGCAAGCCGGCAAGCTGGTGGTCTCGGCCCGCACCAGCGGCGCCGATGCCGATACCAGCGGCATTTCGCTGTTCCTGGTGGACCCGAAGGCAGCGGGCGTCAGCATCACCGACTACCGCACCATCGACAACCTGCGTGCGGCCGACATCACCTTCAAGGACGCACAGGGCGAGCTGCTGGGCACCGAAGGCGCGGCGTTCTCGCTGATCGAGCAGGTGGCCGACTACGCCGCCGTGCTGCTGTGCGCGGAAGCCGTGGGCGTGATCGACGCGCTCAACGCCGCCACGCTGGAATACGCCAAGACCCGCCAGCAGTTCGGCGTGCCGATCGCGCGCTTCCAGGCGCTGCAGCACCGCATGGTGGAGATGTTCATCCATGCCGAGCAGTCGCGTTCCATCACGCTGCTGGCCGCCGCCAAGTT
>NZ_JARJLM010000129.1 GCF_029335485.1 Cupriavidus basilensis | reverse complement strand
GGGCGCCGGGGGAGAAGGCCGGTGCCGGCAGCGGCGGAAGACACGCAATCCGCCATCTGCAGCGCTTCGCCAATGCCACTTCCAGCCTCCCGAGCCCCGCGCTATGATGCCCGCATCGAGCGCACGATGCACGACCGCCGCGTCGCCATTCCATCATTCATGCGTCATCCGGACTTTCCTTCGACCCTCGCCGTGCCACCCGCATGGGAGGCCAGCCTGCGCCTGCGGTTTGCCCAGCGGGGCGAGCGCAGCGCGCTGGTCGAGCGCCGCCACCGTGGGCCTTTGCTGGTGCAAAAGCCGCTCTATCCCGAGGGCGCCATCTGCCACGCCGTGATCCTGCATCCACCCGCCGGGGTTGCCGGCGGCGACAGCCTGCAGATCGATATTGCGGTGGGCGCCGGCGCCCATGCGGTGCTGGCCACGCCCGGCGCAACCAAGTGGTACAAGTCGCTCGGCCGCGAGGCCGCGCAGCGCGTCACGCTGACGCTGGAAGCCGGCGCGCGGGTGGACTGGCTGCCGCAGGAGAACATCGTCTTCGACGACGCGCATGCCCGCCTCGCCACCACGGTGACGGTGGCGCCCGGCGCCAGCGCGATCGGCTGGGATGCCGTGGTGCTGGGGCGCCAGGCGAGCGGCGAAACCTGGGCGCGCGGTACGCTGTGGCTGGAAACGCGGGTGCAGGTTCCGGTACAGGGGCAGGGGCAGGATGGCAACCGTGCGCTGTGGATCGAGAGTGCGCGGCTGGATGCCGGTTCGGCGCTGCGCCATGCGGTGGCCGGCCTTGACGGACTCAATGTCATGGGCACGCTGTGGGCGGTGGGAGAGGGCGCCACGCAGGCGCTGGCCGAGATGCTGGCGGGGCAACTGCCGTATCGGCCGGCACTGCGCGCGGGCGTGACGCGGCTCGAGCAGGCCGGCCAGCCGATGCTGCTGCTGCGCGTGCTGGGCGCGGAGATGGAAGCCGTCCGCCACGTGATGGCAATGGCTTGGAGCGTGTTGCGCGAGCCCATCCACGGCGTCGCGGCGAAGCCGTTGAGATTGTGGGCGACGTGAGTGCGCTGGCGTAGGCGCGCAGGATTGCGCGGCAAGCCAGCCAGCGCAGACATAAAACAAGCAACTTCGGGAATACCGGCATGGAACTGACTCCGCGAGAAAAAGACAAGCTGTTGATCTTCACCGCCGCACTGCTGGCCGAACGCCGCCGCGCGCGCGGGCTCAAGCTCAACTATCCCGAGGCGGTGGCGCTGATCACCGCCGCCATCATGGAAGGCGCGCGCGACGGCCGCACCGTGGCCGAGCTGATGCACGAAGGCACCACGGTGCTGGCGCGCGAGGACGTGATGGACGGGGTGGCCGAACTGATCCCCGAGATCCAGGTGGAAGCCACCTTCCCGGACGGCACCAAGCTGGTCACCGTGCATCATCCGATCGTCTGAGGCGGGTACCGGGTGGGTGTCCTGCGTGCGTCCGTCGATGGTGCCTTTGTGGTTTTTCTCCGCCTGCCCGCCAGGGCTTGCGCAATCCGCTGAACCAGAATACGAGGTCAAGACATGAACCGTTCCAACCGCTCCCGCGCCGCCATGGCGGGTGTCTCGCTGGCGCTGGCCAGCACCGCAGTCATGGCCCATCCCGGGCACGACGCCGCGACTGTCGGCGCCAGCCTGTGGGCAGGCTTGCTGCATCCATTCACCGGCATGGATCACCTGCTCGCCATGGCGGGCGTGGGGGTATGGAGCGCGCTCGGGGCAAACTCGCCGCGCGAGACGCTGCGCATGCCCTTTGCGTTCGTTGCCCTGATGCTGGCCGGCGCCGCGCTCGGCCTGTGCGGCCTCGCGCTGCCGCTGGTGGAGCCGATGATCGCCGCCTCGCTGGTGGCGATCGGCCTGCTGGTGGCGCTGCGCGCCAGGTTGCCGGCCTGGGCGGGCATGGCCATCGCGGGCGGCTTCGCGGTCTTCCATGGCTACGCGCACGGCGCCGAACTGCCGGCCACGGCCGGCGCGCTGCCGGCGGCGCTCGCGTACGTCGGCGGCTTCACGGTCGCCACCATGGCGCTGCACCTGTCGGGCATCGGCCTGGGCGCCGCGCTGCGCCGGCAGGCGGGCTGGCTGGCGCGGGTGGCGGGCGCCGGCGTGGCACTGTATGGCGTCGGCCTGATGGTCGCCTGATCCCGACGAGGAGCCCAGCATGATTCCCGGTGAACTGATGCCCGCAGAGGGCGAGATCGAACTCAATGCCGGCCGCCCCACGGTGAGCGTGACGGTGGCCAATACCGGCGACCGGCCGATCCAGGTCGGCTCGCATTTCCATTTCTACGAGACCAACGCCGCGCTGGAGTTCGACCGGGAGGCCGCGCGCGGCTTCCGGCTGAATATCGCCGCGGGCACCGCCGTGCGCTTCGAGCCGGGCCAGCGCCGCACGGTGGAGCTGGTGGCGCTGTCCGGCGCGCGCATCGTCTACGGCTTCAACGGCAAGATCATGGGAGCGCTGTGATGAGCGTGAAAATCTCCAGGCAGGCCTATGCCGAGATGTTTGGCCCGACCACCGGCGACCGCCTGCGGCTGGCCGATACCGGGCTCGTCATCGAGGTGGAGAAAGACTTCACCATCTACGGCGAAGAAGTGAAATTCGGCGGCGGCAAGGTGATCCGCGATGGCATGGGGCAGAGCCAGCGCATGGCCAGGGATTGCGTCGACACCGTCATCACCAATGCGCTGATCGTCGATCACTGGGGCATCGTCAAGGCCGACATCGGCCTCAAGGACGGCCGCATCGCGTCCATCGGCAAGGCGGGCAATCCGGACATCCAGCCCGGCGTGACCATCGTGGTCGGCCCGGGCACCGAGGTGATCGCGGGCGAGGGCATGATCGTGACCGCCGGCGGCATCGACAGCCACATCCATTTCATCTGCCCGCAGCAGATCGAAGAAGCGTTGATGAGCGGTGTCACCACCATGATCGGCGGCGGTACCGGGCCGGCCACCGGCACCTTCGCGACCACCGTCACGCCGGGCCCCTGGTTCATGGAGCGCATGCTGCAGGCGGCCGAGGCCTACCCGATGAATATCGGCCTGCTCGGCAAGGGCAACGCCAGCCAGCCGGGACCGCTCACGGAGCAGGTCGAGGCCGGCGCCATCGGGCTCAAGCTGCATGAAGACTGGGGCACCACGCCCGCGGCCATCGACACCTGCCTGGGCGTGGCGGATGCCACCGACACCCAGGTGGCGATCCACACCGATACGCTGAACGAGGCCGGCTTCGTCGAAGCCACCGTGGCCGCGTTCAAGGGCCGCACCATCCATACGTATCACACCGAAGGCGCCGGCGGCGGCCACGCGCCGGACATCATCAAGGTGTGCGGCGAGCCCAATGTGCTGCCCTCGTCGACCAACCCGACCCGGCCGTACACCGTCAACACGCTCGACGAACACCTCGACATGCTGATGGTGTGCCATCACCTGGATCCGTCGATCGCCGAGGACATCGCCTTTGCCGAAAGCCGCATCCGCCGCGAGACCATCGCCGCCGAGGACATCCTGCACGACCTCGGCGCCTTCTCCATGATCTCAAGCGATTCCCAGGCCATGGGCCGGGTTGGCGAGGTCATCATCCGCACCTGGCAGACCGCGCACAAGATGGCCGCGCAGCGCGGCAAGCTGCCGGGAGACCCCAACGACGCGCGTGGCGGCCACGACAATTTCCGTGTCAAGCGCTATATCGCCAAGTACACCATCAACCCCGCGCTCACGCACGGCATCGCGCATGAAGTCGGCTCGATCGAGGTAGGGAAGTGGGCCGACCTGGTGTTGTGGAAGCCGGCCTTCTTCGGCGTCAAGCCGAGCCTGATCCTCAAGGGCGGGATGATCGCCGCCGCGGCGATGGGCGACCCCAATGCCTCGATCCCGACGCCGCAACCGGTGCACTACCGGCCGATGTTCGCCGCGGCCGGCAGGGCCTTGCACAAGTCGTCGCTGACCTTCGTCTCGCAGGCCGCGCTGGCCGCCGATGTGGGTGGGCGCTATGGCCTGAACAAGGTGCTGTCGGCGGTACGCGGCACGCGCACCGTGAGCAAGCGCGATATGGTGCACAATGACTGGCAGCCCCACGTCACGGTGGATCCCGAGACCTACCAGGTGGTGGCCGACGGCCAGTTGCTGATCTGCGAGCCGGCCACCGTGCTGCCGATGGCGCAACGTTATTTCCTGTTCTGAAGACTGAAGAGTCCGCCTTGCAAAAAATCGACAAACACCTGAGCGCCCCGCACGGCATCGCCGCCGTGCTGGTGCGCCGCGCGCCCAAGCTGGAGCTGCCCTTCGCCGAACGCAGCAAGAGCCGCCTGCGCGCCACGCTGGACAATGGCGAGGAGGTGGCGCTGTTCCTGCCGCGCGGCACCGTGCTGCGCGGCGGCGACCTGCTGGTTACCGAAGGCGGCATCTTCGTCGAGGTGCTGGCCGCGCCCGAGTCGGTGCTGCAGGTGGGCGCCAGCGATCCGCAGGCGCTGATGCGCGCCGCCTACCACCTCGGCAACCGGCACACGCCGGTGGAAGTCGGGCGCGATTACTTGCGCCTGGAATACGACCCGGTGCTGGCGGACATGCTGGCGCGCCTCGGGGTGCGGGCCGAGCGCGCCGAACTGCCGTTCGAGCCCGAGGCCGGCGCCTACGGCGGCGGCCACAAGCATGGCCACGATGCCACCTTTGCCGAGGACTACGCCACCGCGCAGGCCGTGTTCCATGAGCACCATGGGCACGATCACGATCATGGCCACTCGCACGGTCACGATCACGATCACGATCATGCGCCGCATGTGCATGACGCGCATTGCGGGCACAAGCACTGAATTCACCGCCTCCGACGCATGAGCAAGCCACCGCGCCCCCAAGTCCCGACGCCGGAATTCCCCTCTCCCGCAGGCGGGAGAGGGAGAGAAGGCGGGCGCGCACCGGCGCCGGCGACCTCCGGTGGCCTGGGCGCCGGAAGGCGCCGGCCTGGAAGCAGGCACCCATGACCCAGCTCTCCCAACTCGTCTCCCTGCTGCACCTGGCTTCCCCGGCGTTGCCGATCGGCGGCTTCAGCTATTCGCAGGGCCTGGAGGCGGCCATCGATTGCGGCATGGTGCACGACGCGGACAGCGCGGAGCAGTGGGTGCGAAGCAACCTGCTGGAAGTGCAGTCGCAGTGCGAGGCGCCGCTTTGGCTGCTGCTGCATCGCCGTTGGCGCGTGCTTGATGCGCAGGGCCTCGCCGAATGGAACGGCTGGTTCCACGCGACGCGCGAGAGCGCCGAGCTGCGGCTGGAGACTGAACAGATGGGCTGGTCGCTGGCCCGCCTGGTGGCGCAGATGGAGTGGGGCGATGCGGCGCTGCGCGCGCAGCTGGCGGCATTGTCGCCGGCGTGCCTGCCGACTGCCTTCGCCGCGGCTTGCGTGGCGCTCGATGTGGACGAGCGCGACGGGCTGGCGGCCTATTGCTTCACCTGGGCGGAAAACCAGGTGGCCGCCGCGCTCAAGGCGGTGCCGCTGGGCCAGGTGGCGGGGCAGCACATCCTGCGCCGGCTGCATCCGGCGGTGCTGCAGACCGTGGAGGAAGCCGTGCGCCGCGCTGACGCAGAGCCGCCGATGCTGTCGACCTTCTCCCCGATGCTTGGCCTGCTGTCGGCGCGGCACGAGACACAGTATTCCAGGCTGTTCCGTTCCTGAGCGCGGGCTGCGCGGCAGGCGGCCAGCGCTGACATGGCGCGAATCCCCCAACGATCATCCAACGATCACCAAGGCAATATTTCCATCATGACCCAGGCCCGTACCAAGAAGAATCCCCCGTTGCGCGTCGGCGTGGGCGGCCCCGTCGGTTCCGGCAAGACCACCCTGCTGGAGATGCTGTGCAAGGCCATGCGCGAGCGCTATGACCTGGTGGCCATCACCAACGATATCTATACCAAGGAAGACCAGCGCCTGCTGACGGTTTCCGGCGCCTTGCCGGCCGAGCGCATCATGGGCGTGGAAACAGGCGGCTGCCCGCATACCGCGATCCGCGAGGATGCCTCGATCAACCTGGAGGCAGTGGACCGCATGCTGGCGAAGTTTCCCAATGCCGATATCGTCTTTATCGAGTCCGGCGGCGACAACCTTGCCGCCACCTTCAGCCCGGAGCTGTCGGACCTGACCATCTACGTGATCGACGTGGCCGGCGGCGAGAAGATCCCGCGCAAGGGTGGGCCGGGCATCACCAAGTCGGACCTGCTGGTGATCAACAAGACCGACCTGGCACCGTATGTGGGCGCCAGCCTGGAGGTGATGGAAAGCGATGCGCGCAAGATGCGCGGCACGCGCCCGTTCGTGATGGGCAGCGTCAAGTCGGGACAGGGGCTGGACCAGGTGATTGCCTTTATCGAGCGCCAGGGCATGCTGGGCGTGTAAGGCTGGCGCAGGCGGTGCGTCTTTCCGCCGGTGCCACCGTCTGCTGCGTCACGTCGAAGTCATGGACGCTGGCGCCGCGCCCGGCGTGCTATTTGCCAACGGCGGCGGCTGTGGCATACTGGCCGCTCCATGAAGTTGACTTCGCTCGCCCCTTCTTCGCTCCGCCGCGGCACCGATACCGGTGACGCCGCTGCATGCGTGGGCGCCGAGCTGCTGCAGGAATGCGCCCGCGCGTCCCTGTCCGCCTTCTCCTTCCCGTTCTCCATTATTCGAATTATCCGGGGTCGCTGAGCTGCGGCTTTGGCTGGTGCTCGGTGGCCCGTGGTCTGCCCTTGACGCGCATGGCCATGCGGGCCTGCGCGCGACCAACCGATTCCGATGCAATGGAGAACACCCGATGTCCGACCTTTCCGACCTGCGCGCCCAAGCCCGCTATCCCACCCTGCCCGAAATCCAGGAGACCGCGCGGCGGCTGCAGGGCAAGGTGCTGGAAACACCCGTATGGCGCTGGCAGACCGGCGCCGCGCTGGAACTCGATGCTGGCACGGAGGTGTGGTTCAAGCTGGAACTGTTCCAGCTCACCGGCACCTTCAAGGTGCGCGGCGCGCTCAATAGCATCGGCCAGCTGAGCGCCGCAGCGCGCGCGCGTGGCGTGGTGGCGGCCAGTGCCGGCAACCATGCGATGGCGGTCGCCTACGCGGCCAGGGTATCCGGTGTCGGCGCCAAGCTGGCGATGCCGGCCAGCGCCAGTCCGGCACGCGTGCAAGCCTGCCGCGAGGCCGGCGCCGAGGTGCTGTTGCTGCCGGACGTGCATGCCGCCTTTGCCCATGCGCAGCAACTGGAGGCGCAGGAGGGCCGGACCATGGTGCACCCCTACGACGGACCCCTGATCGCCCAGGGCACGGCGACCGTGGGGCTGGAGCTGATGCGCCAGGTGGCAGGGCTGGATGCGGTGGTGGTGCCGGTGGGCGGCGGCGGCTTGTGCGCCGGCATTGCCGCGGCGGTCAAGCAGCTCAATCCGGCCTGCAAGGTCTACGGCGCGGAGCCGGAGGGCGCCGACGCCATGAACCGGAGTTTCGAGGCCGGACGGCCGCAGGCGCTGGAGCGTGTGGACACCATCGCCGACAGCCTGGGCGCGCCCTATGCGCTCGATTACAGCTACGGCGTATGCCGGCAGTTCGTCGACGGCATGGTGCGGGTGTCCGATGCGGCGACGCGCGCTGCCATGCGCATCCTCTATCGAGACATGAAGCTGGCGACCGAGCCGGCCACCGCGGTTTCGACGGCGGCGTTGCTGGGGCCGCTGCGCAAGACACTGGCCGGAAAGAAGGTGGCGCTGATCCTGTGCGGGGCCAACCTCGACGCGGCGCGTTTTGGCGAACTGCTGGCGCCGGATGCGGTTGCCGGCGCCGCCTGACGCTTGCAGTGCGTTGCCCTGGCGCCGCTACAGATCCTTGGCGGCCCTGGCGGCAATCACGCGCGCTATGCCGGCGACGGCGTCCTGTTCGGTGTCGTTCATCAGCGCCATATGCCGCACGGTCAGGCGCTGGGCTGGCGTGATATTGAACTCGGCGCACTTCTGCTCCAGCACCAGGGCGCCGCTTCCGCCGTTGCCCCTGCCATTGCCGTCGTCGAAGTTCAACATCTCGCTGGTGTTCACGCCGAGTGTGCCGGCCAGCGCGCAGATATTGACCAGGGACACGTTGCGCACGCCACGTTCGATCCCGCTGAGGTAGGAGCGCGCCATGCCGCTTTCCAGGGCAAGCTTTTCCTGCGACCAGCCGCGCTGTTTGCGCAACTCCGCCAAGTGCAGCCCGAATGACTTGAGAGGATCACCGACCATGGCCCGATTCCTGAATGAGATTGGAGCGAGGCTAAGGATTTGACCTCTTTGTGGCGACGCCTTATAGTATGTCGCACTATAGGTTACGTGCCAAAGACCCTTGGAATATGGCGGTTTTTGGGGAATTACGCCGAGATTCCGGCAATTGTCACAATTGTCACCGCGAGTCATCGTGACGGAAGAATGTAACTTATTGGTGGAAGTCTCTCTGCGACAACCTGCGAATCATGCCATCGGATTGCTCGCCAAAACGTGTCAAAACGATACGGGGCAGGCCCGGGCTCCGACGCCAGGACAGGACGGGGCGGGCAACACGCGGAAGGTGGCAGGGATCCAGTCACGGAAAAATCCAATCACGGGCATTCCACCTCCCAGGAAGCGCGCTTGCATTTTTCCACCACGCGGAGGAGGGAGCGAATGCGTATTTTTTCCTTGTTCGATGCGCAGATGCGCGGAGAAATACTGGCCGGCGGTGATGCTTCGGATCTGCGCCTTGGCCTGCAGGTGAGGGTGGTGCCCGAAGCCGCCGGGCTGGGCAGCAGCGGCGATTACATCTTCCTGCCGCAGGGCGCGATGCAGTCCGGCATCGTCACGGCCCGCGCCGAGTGGTGGGCGTGCCTGCGCGGCACCATCAAGCTGACGCCGTGCGGCGGCGACGCGGCGCTGCTGTCCCCCGGCGGCATCCATGCGCTGCGCCAGGGCGAGCGCCTGCATCTGGCGGCGTTGCAGGACAGCGTGCTGATCCGTGTGATCCTGGATCCGGAAACCGTCGGGCTGGTCGGGGCGGGAATGACGAGCTGCTTCGACGCGTTTGCCAGTGGCCAGGCGCAACGCTGGCTGGGCACGGCCGGCGCCGGGGCGATCGATGTCCTGTTGCGGGGAGAGCGGTTCGCACCCGGGCTGCCGGAAGATCATGCGCGCGCGGCGCCTGCCTTGCCGCGCCTCAACGCGGCCTTTGTCGCGCTGGGAGAGGGGGAGCCGGAGTG
>NZ_JARJLM010000128.1 GCF_029335485.1 Cupriavidus basilensis | reverse complement strand
AGCGGCAGCTCCAGCGGCGGCAAGCCCGATGACGCAGGCTCGTCGAGCGGCAGTGGCTCCTCTTCCGGTAGCGGCAGTTCGTCCAGCGGCAGCGGCTCGTCGTCCGGCAATGGAAGTTCGTCAAGCAGCGGCTCCAGCGGCGGCAAGCCCGATGACGCGGGCT
Source organism: Cupriavidus basilensis (assembly GCF_029335485.1). Classification (GTDB taxonomy): domain Bacteria; phylum Pseudomonadota; class Gammaproteobacteria; order Burkholderiales; family Burkholderiaceae; genus Cupriavidus; species Cupriavidus basilensis_E. The sequence goes on along the minus strand of NZ_JARJLM010000128.1, from coordinate 35,706 downwards.
TGTCCAGCGGTAGCGGCTCCTCTTCCGGCAGCGGTAGCTCGTCCAGCAGCGGTAGTTCGTCCAGCGGCAGTGGTTCGTCCAGCGGCAGTGGTTCGTCTTCCGGCAATGGCAGTTCGTCGACCAGTAGCTCCAGCGGCGGAGCGACCGAAGGCGCAGGTTCGTCCAGCGGTGGCACTTCGCCGTCGAGCGAAAGCGGCAACGCGGCATCCGGCACCCGCCTGGCGCCGAACGATGCCGCCGCGCAGTCCGGCCGCAGCGATGCCGCCGGCAGCGCGAACGGCCCCGCCGAGGATCCGAATGGCATCTCGGTCACCGTGAGCCTCAAGGCTTCGGGCCATCCGTCCGATCTCATTGCGGTGTCGGTGCCGAAGGCGATGGCGCGGCCGGGCAGCCACTTCCGCTTTACGCTGCCCGCGCAGGCGGTGCCGGGCGCGGCGCAGGGCGCCACGGCTCAGGTGACGCTGGCCGATGGCCGGGCCTTGCCGTCGTGGCTGCGCTTCGCGCCGCAGTCGCGCGCGTTCACCGCCACGTCGGTGCCGGCGGGCGCGCTGCCGGTGCAGGCGGTGATGACGGTGGGCGATGTGCGCGTGCCGCTGGTGATCACCGAGCGCAACCAGTAAATGAGGTGGGATGTGACTGAGAACGATGTGGCAAAAGATGGGTGCCAGGCCGGCGCCGCGACGGACGGGAAGCGCGCCAGCACGCGCGAGCCGAGGGCGGCGCGACCGCGCTCGGCCACCCACGGCGCAGTGGCCGCCGCCGGCTTGGCAGCGTTCCTGCTGGCGCTGGTTATCCTGCGCACCGACCGGCCCTTCGGCGACGATGTGGTGAAGTCCGCACTCTTCATGCTCGGCATGACCTCGGCAGCGGTGCTGCTGGTGGACCTGCTGTGGCTGAAGGCGTACCGGCGCGCGTCGACCGGGCTGGACTTCGGCCGCGACCATCCGTCGTGGCAGCGCAGCCTGTTCAAGTTGGCCGGCCTGTTCGGCAGCCTGGGCTTCGTCGCGCTGCTGTACTGGCTGTTCCCGGAGTACCACGGCGATTACTACGACCGCTACTACGCGATGCTGCGGCTGGTGCTGCCGCCGTGGCTGGCGCTGGCGCTGCCGTACTTCTACTTCGTCGACCGCAGGATGGCGCGCCCGCTCGATGGCTACTGGCACCTGGGCCGGATGGTGGCCATGCAGTGGGACAAGGTGGATGCCCGCATCGTCGGCCAGCATCTGCTGGGCTGGCTGGTGAAGGGCTTCTTCCTGCCGCTGATGTTCACCTATATGTGCAACGACCTGGCGCGCTTCCTGTCCGCCGACTTCAGCCAGCTCACCGGCTTCAAGGCCTGGTTCGACCTGCTGTACGGCCTGTTCTACTTCATCGACGTGGGACTGGTGGCGATGGGCTACCTGCTGGCGCTGCGCGTCGCCGACACGCACCTGCGCTCGGCCGAGCCGACCATGCTGGGCTGGGCGGTGGCGCTGGTCTGCTACGAGCCGTTCTGGTCGCTCTATGGGCGCCAGTACCTGGCCTACGACACGGACTTCAAGTGGGGCGCCTGGCTGTGGAACACGCCGCTGCTGTACACCATCTGGGGCAGCGCCATCCTGCTGCTGACGGCCATCTATGTCTGGGCCACGGTCAGCTTCGGCGCGCGTTTCTCGAACCTGACCCACCGCGGCATCATCACCAACGGGCCCTACCGCTGGACCAAGCATCCGGCCTACGTGGCCAAGAACCTGTCGTGGTGGATGATCTCGATTCCCTTCATCGCGCACGGCCCGGCCGGCGAGACGCTGCGCCACTGCCTGCTGCTGCTGGCCGTCAACGGCATCTACGCGCTGCGTGCCTGGACCGAGGAGCGGCACCTGTCGCGCGATTCCGGCTACCTGGCCTATGCCCGCTGGATCGACCAGCACGGCATGTTCCGCTTCCTGCGCCGCCTGCCGCTGCCGGGCCGGCGCGTGGCGGCCGCCGGCGGGGCGGGCGCGCCCGCTTGACCAGCGGACCGGGCCCGGCGCGCCCGCTTACCCAGGCGCAAACTGCTGGACGATCGTGCTCACGGGTATTCCATCGGCGCTGATACTGACCGGCGCCAACCGCAATGACGTCACCTGACTGGTGGCGCTGATCGAGGCGATTCTTCCGATCCGCGGCAACTGGGGCCGCCCCTGGTCCAAGCGACGCATCGTTCAGGGGGCGCGGCTACTGCCACGACAAGTACCGCAAGCCCCTGCACGCTGCCGGCATCGCCCCCGAGATCGCTCGCCGCGGCGAGCCCCCCGGCAGCGGTCTTGGCAAGACGCGCTGGGTTGTCGAACGAAACATTGGCTGGCTGCACCGCTGTATGCGACAGCCCCCGAGCGGGACCAGGCCATCCGGCCCAGGAAGCGCTCCTCACAGACCGGCACACTCCCCGCTCCGCCGCTCCGGGCGCCCGCCGAAGCCCTCCGCAGCGCCAGGTGCAAGGAAAAAGGCTTCGGCAAGACCGGCACCGGGACCAGCATCTCTGACAGGCCTCCCTGCGCGGCAGATTTTCCCGGGCATGGGTCCGGGGATCGCCCCGCCATGTTTGACCAGCCGGGAATCCGACGATCCGCGTCCAATCCGTGACCTGCCCAGCCCTGCTGGAATCCCCGTCCAACACCCCGATCCAGAGTCTCCGAGATGTCCGTGCCATTCCCGTCTCCGACCCAATTCACCTCCACGCCAGCGGCCTGCCAGGAATGCTGACAAGTTCTGACATTGCCACCGGCGGCACCAGAAGCAACCGCGGGTGGGCTATAGTCCTGCCGCTGCGGCACACGCATCGCGGCACGCTGCCTGGCGCTCCGGTGGCGCGGTACAGGTACACAGTGATTGGAGGAAGGTTTGAAGAAAGGCAAGTGGCGAGAACTGCACCGCGCCGGCTCCAGCCCGGTAGCCGCCATGATCCGGGCGCTTTGCGTCGTCCTGTTTTTCACCCTCATTCCCGGCACGGTGCAAGCCGGTTTGCGCCTGCCGGCTTCAGGGAAGATCGCACTTGACCGCCATTGGGAGCTGTTGCTCGACCCACAGGACACCCTGACCGTCGAGCAGATGGGGCAACCTGAAATCGCCACCGCCTTCCGCCCGCAGACCGCGCCGCCGGCGCTGGGCTACCGGCATGGCAGCGTGTGGCTGCGCATCACGCTGACACGGCCGGAGGACGCCTCGCCGCAATGGCTGCTGCAGTTGGGATCCGCCCTGCTCGACGACGTCACCCTCTACACGCCCCAACCTGGCGGCGGCTACGGCGCACGCATCGCCGGCGACCGGCAACCGCTGGAAGGGCGCGACGTCTTCCACCGCACGCCGGTCTTCCTGCTGAACCTTCCGCCCGAGCATCCTGTCACCGTGTATGTACGCGTGCGCAGCACCAGCACGCTCAGCTTCCCGCTGACCATTTGGTCGCCGGATGCGTTCATCGGCGCCATCGGTACGGAACAACTGCTGTTCGGGCTGTTCTACGCCGCGCACCTGGTGCTGCTGATTACCTGCGGATGGTTCTACTGGGTGACGCGGCACCGCTCGTTCGGGCTGTTCAGCCTGACTGTGCTGGCCGACATGTTCACATCGATGTCGGCCGAGGGCTTCACCTATCAATACCTGCTGCCGGGCTGGCCGCTGCTCGCCGATACGTTGTATGTCGTGAGCTGGTTCTCAGCCGTGCCGTTGGGCGTACTGTTCACGCTGCACTATCTTGGCCTCTTTGACTCTCCATGGCGGCCCTGGGTGCGCGGCTTCTCGAACCTGACCTGGGCGGTTGCCATCCTCTCCGCACCTTTCCTGGTGGTCGTCAACATCTGGTGGGTACGTCCGCTCAACCTGCTCTGGGAACTGGTCGTCATCGGCGTATTGCTCGGCCTTTCGGGCTGGATGACCTGGCGCGGCTACCGGCCGGCACGTGTCATTCTGCTGGTGCTCACGCTGCTGGTTGGCGGCACGGTGCTGCGGCTGGCGCGCAATGTCGGCTGGATCGATTCGGGCGTGTTCGTCGATAACGCCAGCTACCTGGGCATGATGGCCTTTCTGCTGATCATGAACTCCGCCATCAGCCGGCAGTACACCGACATGCGTTCGCAAAAGGAATCGGCCCAGGCGGAAGCGCTGCGCGTCGCACGCCAGGCCGAGCGCGACCTGGAGGCCAAGGTGGCACTGCGCACGCAGTCCCTGCGCGAGGCGATGGCGCGCGTGGAGGCAGCGTTGTCGCTGGAGCGGCGCGCGCAGGAAGAGCAACGGCAGTTTCTGGCCACGGTCTCGCACGAGTTGCGCACGCCACTGGCCGTGATCGACATCACGGCACAGAACCTGGAACTGGACGATACCGAAGGCGACCCGCAGGCGTCGGCGCGATACAAGAAGATCCTGCGCGCCACGCAACGCATGACGTTGCTGCTCAACGACTCGCTCAACGAGAGCTGCTTCGAGCTGCTGCACCATGGCGCACGGCCCGCACCTGTCGACCTGGCCTCGCTGCTGGAAGATGCCGCGGCCGCAGCGCACCTGCTCTCCGAAGGGCATGCGCTGGCAGTGGACGCCTATGCATTGCCCAAGGACTTCCAGTGCGACGCAAGCCTGCTGCGGCTGGTCCTGCGCTCACTGGCCGACAACGCTGTCAAGTACACGCCGGTCGGTAGCCGCGTAACGCTGCGCGGGCGCACGGTGGCGCAGGGCGTCGAACTCGAGGTACAAGACGACGGCCAGGGCATCCCGACGGCCGACCTGCCTCATATCTTCGACCGCTTCTATCGCGGCCAGAACGCGGGCCGGAAGCCAGGAACCGGGCTGGGGTTGCCGCTGGCACGGCGCATGGTCGAGATCCAGGGCGGTTCGCTCACGCTGGAGAGTACCCCGGGTCGCGGCTGCCTTGTACGCGTCTTTCTTCCGGCAGAGCCATGCCCAGGCTCGCTCGCACCCGACGGCGCAGTGCTGCAGCCGCTCTGACCCGAGCGGCGCTCATGCTACCGACAGCGGCGCGGCAAAGGTGTAGCCCTTGCGATGCGCAGTCTTGAGCGGCAGTTCCGATCCCGCCTCGCAGCGCCAGCGCTGGCGCAGACGGCTGACCAGGGTTTCCAGCCGGCGCTCGTCGTAGTGCATCCAGTTGAAGCCGAAGCCCTCGGCGATCTCCCGGCGCTCGACCGGCTGGGCCGGATGGCGGGCCAGCATTTCAAGCAACCTGCTTTCATTGCTGGAAACGATCAGCCGGTCGCCGGCCGGGTCCTCCAGCGTGCCGGCCTGGAGGTCCAGGCGCCAGTTGACGACCACGCGCCGGCTGAGCGCACGCAGCACCGCATCAAACTCCAGTAGTTTGATCGGCTTGACCAGGTAGTGGTCCGCACCATCGGTCAAGCCACGCACACGATCGTGCGTATCGCCAAGGGCCGTGAGCATGACGATGCCGCAGCCCGCACGCTGCTCCCGAAGCCAACTGACGGCATCGAAGCCGGAGCCGTCCGGCAGCATGACATCGACAACCGCGATATCCGCCTGAAGGGCCTGTGGTCGAAATTCCGCCAGGGTACTGGCGTGGCTGACCTGCCAGCCGCGCTTTTGCAGGAAGACCGCGATTTCCTCGCGTAACTCGGCTTCGTCTTCAAGCAGTAGAACTCTTCCCATTTCCAGAATCTCGCCAGAATGTTGCACGGTGGACGACGCGCGCACGCCGTCCAAGCTCAACAACATTACGGACGCCCGGCAGCAATCTTTAGCTGCCGCAGATGGGATCGCTTCAGATTTTCTGAAGCACGACGGCAACGGCCGCGTCGCCGCACCATCGGCGACCTGCTGCTGGCACGCGCGCCGATCGCAGCCCGCAGCGCTTCTACAGCCCGTCCGCGCGGATCCAGCGCGAGCGCAAGGCCTACTGCGGCATCCTGATCAGGCTGACCATTTCACCATGTCCGCATCCGTCATGGGCCTTCACGTGGTTCACCAGCACGAGGCGCCGGACGCTGGAAGGCACTGGCGGGGTTCGTTCGGCTTGCTTTAGCCCGCAGGCGACAGCAATTCGCCGAGCGGGACAACACTGGCCCCGCAGGCATTGATGAATGCGCCGTCGTGGCTCGCAAAGAGCGTGAGCCTCGTTGCCGAACGCTCGACGATGCGGCGCTCGACCACCGCGCGGGCGGTGAGGTCGAGCCCATTGCTCGGCTCGTCGAGCAGCAGCACTGGCGTGTTGCCAATCCAGGCCGCACACAGAAGGAATTTCTTCTGCGTTCCTAGCGACATCGCGGAGAACCGTGTGGGGAGGTGGGAAGTCAAGCCAGCCTCCTCGACCATGTCCATGACCGAATCATCCACGCAGCATGCCCGGGCCGTTGCGACGAAGTCGAGCAGATCGTACCCTGTCATGAAGGGATAGATCGGACTTTGATCTGGCGCATAGGCGAGCCGCTGCCGCGCTCGGACCGGGTCGCGAGCCAAGCTGAGCCCATCGATCCACACCTCCCCGGCGTCTGGCGCGATAGCTCCCGCGAGCAAGGCCAGCAGCGTCGACTTGCCGCTGCCGTTGGCCCCTTGCAGCGCATAGGCGCCCGGCCCCAATGTGCCGGCGGCGCCGTGGATCACCCGCCTCCAGCCGAACGACTTGGACAATCCCTCGAAACGCAGCACAGGCCAATCTCCTCAATGGGTTGCCGCCACTGCGGCAGCCGACCAGGCGCCGGCCATCATCGCAGCCAGCAGCGTCGCTTGACGTCCACCACGCAGCAAGGGCCAGCGCAGCGCGGCGAGCAGAGCCCAGTATCCGAGCAACAGCAGCGCGACTGCCGGAAGGCGGTGTGGAGCCCGCACGAGCAGCGGCCCCAGCACGGCCGATGCTGGCAGCGCGCCGAGCACGGCGATGAAACGGATGTCCCGCCACCGCCAGAAGTGTCGGGACAGCGGCAGCGTCGAAAGGAAATCCGACACCGGTGCGTGCGCGTCGTGCAGGGTGCGATACCACCCCGCCGTGACCAGCGCGAGCGCCGCAAGCATCAGCGCCGCGGTGGGCAGGGCTCGGTCGTCGAAGGCGAACGCCGCGTACAGGATGTTTGCGGCCAGCGCGATGGCGGACAGCGCCAGGGTTCGCATAAGCGTGGCGGCCCGAGCGGCGAGCGCCTTGCACTGGATCCGCCAAGTAGGTCCCAGCAGACGCTCGGCGGCCGCCATGCGCCGCTGCGCCCGGTCGGCTACGGGTAAGGGGATGCGTGGCGTCGGCACCAGTGCAGACAGACCGAGCACGAACGCGGCGCTCAACGCGGACCACTGCGCAATAGCCGATACACCGGACAGAGCCCAGCTCAGGGCCAGGTCGGCTGCCAGGATCGGCACGGCAGCCAGCGCGCGGCCTTCGAGCACGACGAGTTGCACCAGCAGCGCCAGCACCGCCAGCACCGGGATGGCGGCAGGCATCAGCCCACCCGTGAAAAATCCGAGCACGGGGGCCAGAAGCAGGGTCGCGGCGACGGGAACGAGTAGCAGGGTATTGGCCGGCACCAGCACTGCAAGGTCCACGATGCGCCGCTGGGCAGCAGTCAGGGGCAATGCTCTGACATAAGGGAGGAAATCGCCGCCCGCGATCGCATGGCGCTGCACGAGAACCCAGGCGGCCGCAACGAGCTCGATCGCCCCGATACGCGTGAAATGCCAGCCGACGCCGTGACCGACCTGCACCGCCTGCAGGAGCGGGGAAGCCAGGGCAAGCAGCAGGCCGCGCAGCGGTGCGCCAGCGGGAACGAGCACGCCCGCCAGAACGAACCACTGCCAGTGGCGCACGACCACGCGTCCGGTGGCCACGCCCCACCAATGAAGGCGCCATCGAATCAATGAGCCAACCAGCGGATCGGACACGCGTGAAACCTGCAATTTGATGTGCGATTGATACCTGACCGGGATGCGCGGCAAGCCTCGGTCTCCAGGCCAAGACCCGGAAGGATAGCACGGGCACGCATGTCAAATTCCTATCACGGCTGCCCCCGGGAGCCTCTTCACGTCCTTACTGCGACAGGTCCAGCCTGTCCCTGTTCTCCGAGCTGGGCAAGCAGCGTGGCCAGGCCCACCTCGAACGCTTCTGTCGAACCGGCTGCCCGCGCGAGCACAAGGCAGCCTTCCAGCACGACTAGCGTGATCAACGCGATGCCGCTGGCGCGCTCGACCTCGAATCCACGCGCTTCCAATGCCTGTGCGAGCTGCCGCCGCCAGCTCTCGAACGCCGCCGCGCAGGCCGCGGTGAGGGCCGGGGAATGTGAACCACGCTCAAGGATGACAACCGCGATGGGGCACCCCGCCTGGTAGCGCTCGTGGCCGAGCAATTGGGCGCTGCCGCGCAGCACGGCGGTGATCCCCTCGGCGGCGCTCGCCTGTCCCTCGAAAGACCGAGCGATCCAGGCAGCGCCCAGTTGCGCCGCCCGCTCAATGACGGCCACGCCCAGTTGCTCCTTGCCTTGCGGGAAGTAGTGGTAGGCCGATCCCCACGGGGCGCCTGACTTCTCGACGAGCTTGCGCCAGGAACACGATTGGTAACCCTCGCGCCTGAACATCTCGATGCCGGTGGCAATCATTTGGTCGCGTGAAGACATGGTGATGCACGATCCTTCTTGACTATGACGATCGTCTTATATTAGATTGCAAGGACGATTAGGACAATCGTCATAGGGGGCAAGATGCAGCAACTCGTCATGAAGCGAGCCGGCGAACTTGGGTGGCAGGAGGTGGCGCCGCCCACGTTGAACAGTCCGCAGGCAGCGATCGTCCGCCCGATTGCCGTCGGCGTTTGCGACTTCGATCGCGCCTTGGTCCAAGGCCGGATCCATCTCCCCGGCCCCGTCGCCTTGGGCCACGAGATCGTTGCCGAAGTCATCGAGACAGGCGCTGACGTTGCCAGCGTATCTGTCGGCATGCAGGTCGTGCTGCCGTTGCACATCAGTTGCGGCACGTGTGGCGAGTGTGGACATGGGCGCACAAATTGCTGCAGTTCGCGACCTCTGCTGGCGAACTACGGCTTAGGCCCGGCAGGCGGCGACTGGGGGGGCGGGATGTCAGACCGCCTGCTGGTTCCTTTTGCCGACGGGATGCTCGTCCCTGTGCCCGCAGGCGTGAGCGCCATCGACTGCGCTGCTGTGGGCTGCAACCTGGTTGACACCTACCGCACGATTGCGCCGTTCCTCGCGAACTACGACCGGCCTTCGGTGCTCGTGCTTTCCGGCGTGGCGATCAACATGAGCCTCTATGCCATCGCCGCAGCAAAGGCGCTGGGCGTGGAGGATCTCATCCTGGCGTCAGACACGCCACAGCATCGGGCGTGGGCCGAACAGATGGGCGCCCGTGCCCTTGCCTATGCGGACCTCGGCGATCGCAGCTTCTCCATTCTCTCGGACAACAGCGGTAGCCCTGCCATGCTGACCGAGGGACTGAAGCATGTCGCCCCGGGCGGCGTCTGCACCACGACGACGCCCTACTTTCAGGGATTCGAGATGCCCGTCCATACCTTGTTTGCCAAGAACATCACCTACTTCACCGGCCAGCCACATGCCCGGGCGCTGATGGATCAGGTGCTGGAACGCATCGACAAGGGCCTGATTGGCACGACCCGGATTCCCCACGAGGTATTGCCCTGGGAGCGCGCCCTTGAAGCGTTCGGTCGGGGCGAGAAAAAACGCATTTTCGTACGGTCTTGATCACAACGGCAACCCACAAGGAAAGGCTAGCCATGGACATTCTGTTTCAACCGTTTGCTTTCAAAGGATTGCAGTTGCGCAACCGCTTCGTGATGGCGCCACTGACGAGATCCTTCTCGCCCGGTGGCGTCGTCACGGCACAGGTGGCCGCCTATTACCGCCGTCGCGCCGAGGGCGAGGTCGGTCTCATCATTTCGGAAGGAACAGGGGTCGCGCGCCCGGCTGCCCTGAACGATCCGAACGTTCCACGCTTTCATGGCGAACGGGAGCTCGCTGCGTGGAAGCGCGTGCTCGATGAGGTTCATGCCGCGGGCGGGGCTGTGGCCCCCCAACTCTGGCACGTTGGTGCGGTACACAACCGCAGTTCCAACTGGGCACCTGCCACACCGTATGAAAGCCCATCGGGTCTCACGCGCCCGGGCAGGAAATTTGACGAGGGCATGAGCGAAGAGCAGGTCGCCGATGTGATCGAGGCGTTCGCACAGGCCAGCGCGTACGCCAAGGCGCTGGGCTTTGAGGCCGTCGAACTGCACGGCGCGCACGGCTACCTGATCGACCAGTTCTTCTGGGACGGCACCAACGAGCGGTCGGACAGGTATGGCTCGCCGACCCTGCCAGGCCGGGCGCGCTTCACCGCAGACATGCTTCGCGCGGTGCGTGTCGCCGTCGGTCCGGATTTCCCCATCATCATTCGCATCAGCCAGTGGAAGCAGCAGGATTATCAAGTGAAGCTCGCCACCACGCCAGACGAACTGGAGGCATGGGTGACCACATTGACCGACGCTGGCGCCGACATCATCCACTGCTCGCAACGGCGGTTCTGGGAGCCCGAATTCAACGGATCGGACCTCAGTTTTGCAGGCTGGGTCAAGAAGCTGGCCGGTGTTCCGGTGATCACCGTCGGCTCGGTGGGGCTGACCAATGACTTCATCAGCGGCGGTTCGGGGGAGGCCGCAAAAGTTGCCTCGCTGGATGAGTTGGTCCGGCGCATGGAGCGCGACGAGTTCGACCTCGTCGCCGTCGGGCGAGCGCTACTGCAGGACCCCCATTGGGTGCGCAAGGTACGGGAAGGGCGAACCGGCGAGTTGCAGGATTTCGATCGGGCAGCACTGGCAACACTGACCTGACCGTGGCCTGTGAAAGAGAAGCCCCCGGACGCCCGGGAGCATGGAGTCGGGGCGGCTTGATGCCCCGGGATGATGAATTTGGGCGCGAGCATCGTGCGTCCCTTCAATGGAGTTGTTCTGATGAAAGCACTGCAAATATCGAAGCACGGCGATCCTTTGGACGTGATCGAACTCGTTGAGCTTCCCGAACCGGGGCCCGCCGGCCACGGAGAGGCGCTGCTCGAAGTGCTGTACTCGCCGATCAATCCCTATGACCTGAACGCCGCGCGTGGGCGGGTCATGACGCCCCCACTCCCGTCGATTCTGGGAACCGAGGGCATCGCACGCGTGCTCGAAACGGGCGAAGGCGTCACGACGGTGCAACCAGGCGATCTCGTCTTTGTGCCAGGCGGCTCGCCGACCTGGCGCGAGCGGCTCGCAGCGCCAGCCGACAAGCTGTTTCCGCTGCCTCCCCAGGCTGACGTGCAGCAGTTGTCGATGGGGGCCGTCAATCCGCCAACGGCGGCGCTGCTTCTCGGCAATTTTGTCGACCTCAAGCCCGGTGACTGGATTGTTCAGAATGCGGGCAATTCGAGCGTCGCAGCCAGCGTGATCGCGATAGCGAAAGCGCGCGGATACCGCACGGTGAATCTTGTCCGCCGCCCCGAGGTCATCGCTGCCGTCGAGGCGCTCGGCGCAGACGTTGTGCTGCAGGAAGGCAGGGAGCTTACCGCGAGGGTGGCAAAGGCCATTGGCAACGCGCCGATCCGGCTTGGCCTGGATGGTGTGGGCGGAGCTTCGCTGGCCTCAGTCACCAAACTGGTCGAGTTTGGCGGGACCGTCGTTGTCTACTCGGCAATGAGCGGGGAGCCTGGCTTGGCCAATCCCATGGACGTGATCTTCCGCGACATCAAGATCCGCGGCCTCTTTCTTGGCCATGCGCATATCCGTGGGTCTGCAGCGCTCGCCGCTGGGCTTCGGGAAGGACTGCAGCTGATCTCTGAAGGCAAATTGCACTCTCCAATAGGCGGTGTCTATTCGCTGGAGGACTATCGCAAGGCTATCGCGGCGAGCGGCAAAGGATCGAAGATCCTCTTCAAGCTGAAATGAGTTCTGCGGGCTCTGCGAGCGCTTGCTGCCAAGCCTCCGGGTCCCTGCAGGCGATGCCTTTGTCGTCCATGGCAAGATCGTCCGGGCCGGCAAGCGCCAGATCGCTTCGATCAGCTGCACCCCCTGTCCCGGCCGGGACAAAACCCTACATCAAGCACTACGTGGTCAAACGACAACCAATCCTCGAGGTTTACTTCGCATGCGAACGGTATATACTTCGCATGCGAAATTAAAGTTTTTCCAACCTGGAAGCATCTGCGCCAAGCACGCAGCGCCGGACATCGGCGACAGCGTGGCCGCTTCCGATTCTCAGGAGACATAGCTGTGATCCCAGAAGTGAAAGTTGACCTTATCAATGGCGTACTGACAGTCACGATTTCGCGGCAGGACAAGAAGAATGCGTTAACCAACGACATGTACGGCGCCCTTGCAGATGCAGTCGGAAGGGCGAGATCGGATGGCGAGATCAAGGTGGTGCTGATTCAGGCGGATGGCGACACCTTTACTGCCGGGAACGATGTCAGCGAATTCGCCGCGCAAGCCGTGGGCAATGGTCCCGAGGAACGTCACGTCGTTCGATTCCTGCGCAACCTGGCAGAAGCCACCGTTCCAATCCTCGCGGCCGTTCAAGGAAAGGCTGTCGGCATCGGAACCACCATGCTGCTCCACTGTGACTACGTGATACTGGCTGACGATGCACAGTTGATCACCCCTTTCGTCAATCTCGCCCTGGTTCCAGAAGCCGCCTCCAGCTATCTTCTTCCTCTCAGGATCGGGCACGCGCGCGCGTTCGAGATGTTTGCGCTAGGCGAACCGGTGCCCGCAGCCAGCGCCCTGGCATGGGGCATCGCCAACAAGACTGTAGCGACGCCGGAACTGCGGCAGGAGGCGAGACGAATCGCCGAGAAGATTGCCACGAAGCCTCTCGGCTCCCTGACATCGACGAAGCAGTTGATGCGCGATGCGCAGAGACTGGTCGCCCAAATGGACGCCGAGAGCGCCACATTCGTGAAGCGCTTGCAGAGCGCCGAGGCAAAGGAAGCGTTCATGGCGTTTGCGCAGAAGCGCCAGCCCGATTTTTCGGGGCTGGCTCAACGATAGCGCGATGCCGGCAACCTGGCGTCGCGTCATGCAGACTGGCCTTTGTGCGTGCGCAATGGCTAGTCTGCATCCGACACAGGGAACTTATCCTGCAGGCTGGTCAGCCACCTCGCGACAACCTCAATTTCTGATTCGCTGAACCCTTCGGTAAGACGCGCATTCAACTCCGTCAAGCCTGCCCGGGAGCGCTTGAAGGCGGAACGCCCTTCCACCGTTAGCCAAAGTCGCCATGAGCGACGGTCCACCCCATCCGGTTTGCGATCGATCAAGCCCAGCCTCTCCATGCGATCGGCCAGGCCGCTGATGCCTGGAGCGCCAAGATCGAGTGCGGCCGCCGCCTCGCCCATCAGCGCTCCGTTGTTCTTCTCGAGGAAGAACAACAAGCCAGCTTGCGACGCAGTTACCCCGCCCGCTGATGTGCGCGCCTGGGTCCAGCGTTGCAACCGCCGCTGGCCAACATTCAGCAGGTAAACGAGGCGATGATTCATTGCCTCACCTGGCAGCAGCGGCAGTTCGGTTGTGAATGCTCTCCGGAACGGGGAGAGAGGAAGGCGGGATAGCGGCGCATGAGGGTGACATAGTCAAGCCCAAAAAAAGACATGGGAATATTTGCATGCGAAATATATCATGGCCCGATCCGGCACCAGTCGCAGCCCCCCCTCCAATGCACGCGTCAGGGAGGCGACTTAGCCCTCGCATGGGTGAATTGCCGCTTGTGGCGGGGGCGGCATCCGGCTCACGTCGTCATTCCTTGAAGTAGACGACCTGGTGGCTCGTCGCGAGAAGGGTGCCGCTGTCGCTCCAGACTTCGGCCGTCTGGTCGTGGTAGCCACGCCCGAAGTGCGAAGCGCGGGCGATACCTAGTACCGGTCGGTCACCCTGTGCCTCCAGTTGCGCATTTCCCGCTTGGAAGTAGATGGTGATCGACACGGTGCCGAAAGGCACCCACTTGGGCCTGCGCACGATGATCCGCGGTGCAAAGGAATCGCAAATCGATGTCAGCGAGACGAGGTCCAGGGGCCGCGGCGGATTGTCGCGGACCCAAAGCACCGTGACCGAGTCCCGTTCGTCCTCGGGTTTCGACTGGTCAAGGAGGTGCCCGCGCACGAAACGCATCTCATAGTTGTCGAACCATGCGCGGTCGGTGTTGGCAAGCCGAGAGCTTGGCACGGCGACTGCCGCTGGAACGTCCGGCGCCAGAATCTCCGTGGTGGTCCACGTATCACGACGGAGCGCAAATACCGCCGTGGCGGTGGTGGTCAGCTCCTTGCCCTGACTCAAGGTGATAGACCAGTGCTGGGTGGAGCGATTGGTGCGTACGGGGACTGCATGGATGCGGTATTCGCCGTCGGCGATCGGTGCGGCGTAGTTGATCGTCAGTGAGACCGGCTCGCCAAGACGTTCCGGGTGCACCAGCAAGGCCTTCATGATCACGGCGGCGGTGATACCGCCGAATGGGCCGACCATGTTGGCATAGGCGGCATCGGTCTGGCCGGTCATCGAGCCGTCCTCGTTGCGAGCGAGCGTCGTGGCCCGATCCAGAGGATGAGTCAAACTGCTTGGTTGCATTTGTTTTCCTGCAGTGCGGTTGTGGGCAAATAGTCCGGTTGATCGGCGTTCGGCTTGGGCAGATGCAGGCAACAAGGCGAACGTCTCACCCTGGGCGGGTGGTGGCGCGATCAGCGATCCGTGGCGCGGGTTTCGTTGAACCGCTCCAACTCGTGACGCAACGAACGAAGCATTTCATCTGACCGCTTTGGATCGGTCATGACCCTCGACAGAAGCAGGCCGCCAACCATGGCGCTCACAGCGAGCAGTGCGCGCTCTTCGCACTGCTCCTTCATGGCCGCGGCGACCTTTGATACGAAGTGCTCGACGTGCTCTTCCATGACGCCGCGCGACAGTTCGTCTGCGCGTGCCACGTCGGATGCCAAGGCCGCAATGGCGCAGCCAGTTTTGCGCGAGTCGCGATGCGCGCGGCTGAGATAGCTGCGAACCATCGTGCTGTAGGCCGTTGGCGTTGCGCTGTCACGCGCGGCACTGGCGGCAGCTTCGCCATCGCCTAGCGCGCGCTCCAGGGCATGGGCAAGCAGTTCTGAACGCGAGCCGAAATGCCCATAGAAGCCGCCGTGCGTCAGGTTGACGCTACGCATCAGCTTTACGACGCTGACCGACTCCAGGCCAGTCTCGCGGATCTGCGCTGCAGCTTGCTGCAGGATGCGCTCGCGGCTCTGCGCCTTCTCGGCTTGTGAATGCCCCATGTCCAACTCCCAAAAGTTCCTCAGCATGAAGGTTATCATGCTGGTGGATGCTAGTCATCATTCTGATTGCGCAATTGAGAATCGGACATCACACGGCGACAAGAACCTTCGTGCAATCCGCAGGCAGAGGTGAATCCGCTTCAGTTGTCCGTGATGTATACGCGCGGGCGGTGGTGGTGCCGGCTCATCAGCCGTTTGGCGAATAGAGTTGCTGCGACTATGGGCGGCTGAAGGGGATCGGCACGTATCCATTGCAGAGATGGTATGAACGCGTCCCTCCCGGGCGCCGAGTGACGTCGTGAGGGATGCCGCCCTCCACAAATGGAAAGGGCCCCTCCGGACCGAACGGCATCGATGTGCCAATGTGGTAGATGTCGCCACCACCAGAGGATCGGAGGGACCCAAAATGAATGCTGCGACATACGGCCTCGTCGACAAAGGCCTTGCAATGTTCGCGATGCCCCAATGGCACGCCAAGCTCCGCCGCCCAGGCAAAGTTCACAATCCGCTGCCTGCGCGATGTGCTCCGGATCCAGCCCCGCCCGGCGCGCGTACGCGCTCACGCCGCGTGCCTTGCGCAGCAACTCGGAGAGCTCGGCGCTGAGCCGGTGCGGCACCGCAGTGCCCCGCCGCGCGACGATCCCGACAGGTGCTTGAGCGGGTGTCATACCACCTCCTCCCCGCCGACTGCCCGTTTACCTGCTCAGAATGGTCAGGCACGCCACTGCCTCTTCCACGCCGTGCAGGCCGCCGCCGTTCTCGGCGATGGCGATTCGTGCACCGCCTATCTGGCGCGCGCCTGCCTCTCCCCGCAACTGCGATACCAGCTCATAGACCTGCCCAAGGCCCGTGGCGCCGATTGGATGCCCCTTGGACTCCAGGCCGCCGGAGGGGTTGACGGGGATGCGCCCGCCGATACTCGTATCGCCCCGCTCCGCTGCCAGGCCGCCCTCGCCGGGTTCGCAGAGGCCGAGTGCCTCCACCTGGATCACTTCGCCGATGGCGCTGGCGTCATGCACTTCCGCGACCGAGATATCGCGCGGCCCCACCCCGGCGATCCGGTATGCGTCGGCCGACCCTTTGCGCACAAGGTGGTCGGCAAGCTGTGCCGGTGCGCGGTCGCTGCCGGTCACCACGACGGACGCCAGCACCCGGATGGCGCGGCTGCGGCTGCCGTTGAGCCGGGCAAGACCCGCCTCGCTGCAGACAACGGCGGCGGCAGCCCCATCGCTGATGGGCGAGCACATCGGCAGTGTCAGCGGAAACGTGATCGGTGGCGCAGCCAGGATTTCCTCGATGGTGTAGGCCTGGCGGTATTGCGACAGCGGGTTGTGGACGGAATGCCGATGGTTCTTGGCAGAGACGGCGGCAAAATGGCGCTGCGTCGAGCCGTATTCGCGCATGTGCATCCTGCCCATGGCCGCGTAGATGTCCATGAACACACTGTAGGGCTTGGGCGAGGTCGAGCCATCCGGCACTTCCACACCTTCGCCCATGGCCAGTAGCCGGGCGGTGCCGGCTTCCTTGTCGTGCACGTCCCACGCCCCATCGAACACGCTCAGCGTGCGCGCCTTGTCGGTGGAGAACATCTTCTCCGCACCCACTGCCAGCACGATATCGGCGGCGCCCGCCTTGACGTACTGGACCGCCAGGTGCAGCGCTGAGCTGGCACTGGCGCACGCATTCTCGACATTGATCACCGGGATGCCCTGGATACCCATGCTGCGCAGCGCGATCTGGCCGCGGATCATGTCCTGGCCCTCCATATGCCCCTGCGTGCAGTTCGCAAAGAAGGCGCCTTGCAGCGCACGGGCCTCGCAGCCCGCGTCCTTCAGCGCTGACGTCACGGCTTCGCGCGTCAGGTCCTTGATGCTCTTGTCGATCTGCTTGCCGAATGGCGTCATGCCGACGCCGGCGATATAAACCGTCTCGCTCATTATCTTTCCCCCGAGGTGATGGCGCCGTGCAGTCATCCCGCACCTGCGCCGTCCTGTCATTTCCGCTTCACCGCTGCGTCACGTTCCACGCCAGGTAGCCCTGCTCCGCCTGGGCACCGATCAGTTCCCGCGCGCCGAAGGCCGCCGCCGGCGATGCAAAGCCCGTGGCCTTCAGCTTGCCGGCCAGCAGGCGCCGGGCTGCCTCTGCGTTGAAGACACCGGTCTGCGCATAGGGTGAATTGCCACGCAGCACGACCGATACCGATGCCGTGTTGCCGCGCCCGAAGCACGACAGCACGCAGCGATTGACGCCGGGGTTCTCGCGCGGGGGCTCCACCGTGGTCATGCCCTTGCCCCAGTCATTGGTGATCCTCTCCCGCTCCTCATGCGGGAGCTGCCGGCATTCGGCTTCGAACTTCTGCAGCATGCCGAACACGGCCTGGAACGCCTCCTGGTTCTTGAAGGACACCAGCGTGCGCGCATGGCGCACACGTTCGTCGCCCTCATACCAGACCGGCTCGCCACCACCGCTCCACGGCAAGGCCATGATGGCGGCGTGCTCGCCAGGCACATTCACGGTATACGCCGTGGCATAGGGCCATTCGACCAGCGCGCGGTCCTGGATGCGGTACTGCGGATTGGTGCACATACGCAGGAACGACATGGTCGATGCCACGCTGACCTGCGAGTCGGCCAGATACACGGTTTCCAGCGTGTCGATGCCCGGCGTTTCCAGCGCCAACTCCGCGGCCAGCACGCCTTCGGCCCACATATAGGAGTTCGCGGGGCAAAGCAGCAGGTCGCGCTGGCGGAACTTCTCGCCGAACTCCCGCTTCAGCAGCAGCATCCAGTCCTGCTCACCGGTCGTGTCGAGATAGTGCGCACCGGCCTCCAGCGCCGCCTGGACCACCGGCAGCCCCAGTTGCATGAACGGCCCCACCACATTGATGACGACCTTGCGCCCGGTGAACAGGGACAGCAGGTCGGCGTGTTCGTGCCGCACGCCCACGCAACGGTAGTCGTGGCCTTCCAGTTCCGGAACCAGCGCCATCTGCGCCTCCAGGCGTGCCTGGTCGCGCCCGGCCGCAATGAAGGGAATGCCGGCGGTGGCCAGTTTCCAGGCAATCAGCTTGCCGGTGTAGCCGCTTGCGCCATAGACGACGACTTGGTATTGATCGGTACTCATTTTGTGTCTCCTGATAATCAACGGCGGGCATGGTTTGCCCTGTCGGTTTTGTGGCTTAGGCCGGTACTTCCTGGAAAACGTTGTCGCGCCGGGCCTGGAAGGCTTCCAGCAGGAAGCGCTCCTGTGGTTTCTCCGAAGCCGTCTTGGGTATTTCCGCGATGATCTGGAGGTAGGCCGGGACCATGCCGGCACTCAGCCGCTTCCGGCAGCTGGCGAACAGGGCCTGCGGGTCAAGTGCCCGGCCGCTTGCCGGCACGATGGCGGCGACCACGTCTTTCTCGCCGGGTGCGCCGGATGCCGCCGGCACGCCGTAGACATAGACGTCGGCCACGCCTTCGCATTCGGCGATGACCTTCTCGATCTCGCCGGGCTGGATGAAATCCCCGTTGTGCCGGATGCCGCCGCCGATGCGGTAGTCGAAGTAGAGCCAGCCGTGCTCGTCGCGGTGCCCGATATCGCCCATGCGCAGCCAGCCATCGCGGGTCTTCTTCGCGGACGCGTCGGGGTTGTGCAGGTAGACCACGTCCGCCGGCGTGCCGTTGGCAAGCTGGAAGATCAGTTCTCCCGGCTGGTTTGCCGGGACATCACGGTCCTGCTCGTCGACGACCCGGACATTGAGGAAAGACGGTGGCTTGCCGATGCTGCCAACCGGCCCTTCGCCCAGGTTGACGGAGAGCCCGCCCTCCACCGCGCCGTAGAACTCGACGATGCGCACATCGAACCGCTTCGCGAACGCTTCCCAGATGGCCGCGGGCATGCCCGCGCTGATGACGAAGCGCACCGGGTTGTCCGCGTCGTTGGCCTTGGGCGGCTCGCTATAGACAGCAGTGGTCATGCCGCCAAGCAGCGTGAAGGTGGTGCAGCCATACCTGCGGGCGACGTCCCACAGGCGAGACTTGGTGAAGCGCCGGCTGAAAACCGCTCGCATGCCAAGCTTGAGCGTCGCGGCCAGCGTCACGATCTGTGCATTGCCGTGCGTCAGCGAGAGGCCGGTATAGGGCCGGTCATCGCGTACATAGCCAAACAGCGGCGCCCACCCCGCAGCGGCGCCGTAGCGCGCGTGCCGCATGACCACGCCCTTGGGATCGCCGGTGGTGCCCGATGTGTACATGATCTGCATCGGGGCCAGCGGATCCACGCTGCGGACAGTCTGCGGGGTAACCGCCGCGCCCAGGATATCCGCCATTCGCGGATAGTCACCCTGCAGCGGCAGTACCTTCGCGGAATCGGACTCCAGCAGCCATACCCATTGCAGGTCCGGGACGTCCTGCCTGACCGCTATCAGCGTCTGCAGCGCATGGTCGGCACAGATGACACCCCTGCAGCCCGAATGGCGCAGCATGTAAGCAAGCTTGTCGCCACGGGTGCGGGGATCGATCGGCACGAACACGGTTCCGCTGATCGATGCGCCGACCATGGCGTCGACGAACTCGGGGTGGTTCTGCATCAGCAGCGCAAACCGGTCGCCTGGCGCCATGCCCGCCTGTTCCAGGGCGGCCGCGATGCGGCAGCCATTCTCCCAGAGCTGGCGGTAGGTCCTGACCTCGGCCGGGCCGCCCTCGTGGTCGAAAGTCAGCACGTCGCGGTCCGGCTCCGATTCCGCGCGGTTGGCAATCAGGTTGGCCAGGATCAGTTCATCGCGCGTGGCCGCAGTGCCGGTTGCCACGCCAGCCTCGCTCGCGCCCATCACGCACGCTCCTCGTCGACCAGGTAGGCCCCGCCCTTGATGGCCAGGACCTCGTTGCAGCCATCCTCGATCAGCGACGCCCGCGCATCGCGCAGGATTTTCTCGATCGGATACTCGCGCGTCAGGCCATTGCCGCCGAAGATCTGCAGCGCGTCGCTGGCCACTTCGAACGCATGCTGCGTCGAGGTGATCTTGGCCATCATCCCGGCATGCAGCGCGGGCGGATCGTTGGTCAGGTTGTAGTGCACGACGCGCTGGGCAAGTGCCCGGGAGCATTCCACCTTACGTGCCAGATGGAACAGGCGGTGGGCCACCGACTGGTGACGGATAATCGGCAAGCCACCCTGCTTGCGCTCATGGGCGTAGTCGAGCGCCAGCTCATACGCGGACCTGGCCGTGCCGGTGAACACGGTGGCCATGATCGAATTGGCGAAGGTGTGGATGGCGTAGACCGCCGTCAGGTAGTCATCGGGGCCGGCGAGCAGGTAGTCCTTCGACAGGCGCACGTTGTCGAAGTAGATCTCGCCCTGGTTGAGCGCGCGCTGGCCCATCTTGTCCAGCGGCTTGCCGCGCGAGACGCCGGGAGCGTCCATCGGGACATAGACCGCGCAGCCGCGCCGGCTGTCCGGGCCGTTGCCGGAATCGGCGGCGCAGTAGAGGATGCAGACCTCGGCAATGGTGCCGTTGGATACCCACGCGGACTTCTGGCCGTTGATCACGACGGCATCGCCGTCCAGTGTCGCCACGCAGTTGGGCCGCCCGTAGTTGCCTTGGGGATGGAAGATCATGCGATTCGCATCCAGCGAGTCCGAGCCGTGGTCCGGCTCGGTGATGCCCCAGCAGCCAAGCATCGTGTCCGGGAAGCGCTCCATCAGGAAGCGATTGCCGAATGCGGCCGCCATGAAAGCGGGCAGCAGGCCGGCGCCGATCGAGATGGCCAGGCCCGCGTCGCCCCAGCCCAGCTCCTCGAACAACACGCAAAGGACCTCGGCGCGCTCGGACGGCTCGAGTTCGAAGATGGATTCGATGGTGAAGCCCAGGTCCAGGTACTGCTTGCGCGCCTTCCAGAACGGCGAGTCAGGCGCGATCACCTCGTCGGGCGTCAGCTTGTCGAGCCGGATGCCGACCGGCCGAAGCACCTCTTCGGCAAAGCGGTGGACCGTCTGCTGGACCATGGCCGCCGTCTCGGACAGCGCCGGTTGCGCGCCGAGGGGACCAAGCTTGGGTTTCGGGGAAGCCGGCATGGCTGCCGGTTCGACGTTAGGGGTGGCCGTGGCATGCATGGCGTGTCTCCTTGTGTTCAGGTTTCCGGTCGGTACGTCTGAAGGTGCGTCCGATCTCTGTGCCTGAAGCTTAGGGCGCCGTGACTTCCGCCTGCATCACGCGGAACCGTGAATCGGTGGCTGGCGCGGTGTCACGGAAATCCGTGATTGCGGGTGCGGTGCCTGATATGCCACTGGCGGCCAGCGCCGGGACGCGGTACGCTGGTGCCCGCGTGATCCCCCCGATCCTCGTGCCGCCAACGTCGAACCGTGCCCATGCTCCCTGGCAACGATCCATTCTCCGGCCCTCCCCTGAATCCGCTCAAGCTGGCGCCGCCCGGCGAGATCGGGCCAGGCGTCGAGCGCAGTGCCATTGCAGCCACCTGGGCTGGCAGCCGCGCCGCCGTGACGCTGGTCTGCGCCCCAGCCGGCTTTGGCAAGACCACCGCGATGCGACAGCTCCTGGTTGCGGCGCGGCAGCACGGCGTGCCGGCTGCCTGGCTGAATCTCGACAGCGCTGACAACGACCTGGGCCGGATCACGCCTTATCTCTGGGCAGCCCTGCACACGGCACTGCCTTCGCTGGGAGAAGCACCGTCAACCGGCCAGTGGATCGATGCCTCCCGGGGCCTGCCCGGAGGATCCGCCCGGCAGCTGCTCGACGTGCTGTCCCGGGTAGAGACACCCTTTGTGCTGTTCGTGGATGAATTCGAGCTGGTCAAGGACAGCAGCGTGCTGTCCCTCTTCAGCGAGCTGGCCTTCAGCCTTGGCCCGGGCCAGCGCCTGGTGCTCGGCTCACGCCACAAGCCTGGCCTGCCGCTCGGGCGCCTGCGCGTGCAACAGCGCCTGCTGGAAATCGACGCGCCGATGCTGCGCTTCAGCGCCGGCGAAGTCCGCGACTACATCACGGGCTGCCGTGGCATCGGCATGGCGGATGCGGACCTGGGCGAACTCCAGGCCCGCACCGAGGGTTGGCCCGCGGCGCTGCAGCTCGCGGCCTCGGCACTGGCCGGGCGCGCAGACTCGCGCGCGTGGCTGCAGCAGCTTTCCGGCACAAGCGGCAACCTCGCGGAGTACCTGGCCGAAGACGTGCTGTCCAGGCTGTCCGAGCCCCATCGCCGCTTCGTGCTGCGCTCGTCCATCTTCGAGGCGTTCTGCCCCCAGCTCTGCGATGCGGCGTTCGGGAGCGCGGACAGCGCGGACTGGATTGCGCAGAGCGTCAGCGACAATCTCTTCCTGTTGCCGATCGAGGCCGAAGGCGACTGGTATCGATACCATCCCCTGTTCAGGCAGTTCCTTCGTGCACAACTCTCGCGCACCGCGGCGCAGGAACTGGCCGGGCTGCATGTGCGCGCGGCGAACTGGCTGGCATCGACGGCCCGCTACGCCCAGGCCATCGCGCATGCTTCGGCTGCCGGCGATACCGCGCTGAGCGCCGACCTGCTCGAACGCTGCGGCATGGATTATGTACGTGGTGGGCAAATGGCCCTGGTGGTGCAGTGGGCGGACACGCTGCCGCACGCCGAACTTGAACGGCGTCCTGCCGTGCTGGCCGCTACCGCGTACGCCATGGTTTTCCTGCACCGGTATGCCGCCGCGGAACGCCTGCTGGGCGCGCTGGAGAAGCATCCCGGAGCCAGCCACGAGGAAGACGTCACCGTCTTGCGGGTCATGTTGTCAGCCTGGCTGGACCGGATGGACGATGCCGTCCTGGCGGCGCGCATGGCCCTGGCGGGCGCGGAGCCCGCGTCGCCCTTTGTCAGCGGCCTGCTCCACAACGCGGTGGCGTACGGCGATATGCTGCAGGGACGCTTTGTCCCGGCCCGGCATGCCCTGCTGCAGGCAAAGCGCGAGCTCGAATCCGTCAACGCGATCTACGGATTGACCTACAGCGCCTGCATCGAAGGCATGATCGACATGCTGCAGGGCAATGTCCGCGACGGCCTTGCCCGCTTCAGTGCCATGCTGAACCGCATCATTGCCAGCGGGCAACGCTACACGAGCTCGGGCCCGGTTGCATGCACACTGCTGGCTGAAGCACTCTACGAACTTGGCGACAGCGCCGCCGCCGACGCGCTGCTGAGCGAATACCTGCCCCTGATTCGCGATACCTGCCTGCCGGACCACCTGATCGTCGCCCATCGGCTTGTTGCCCGCATCGCTTGGCTGGGCGGCGACTCCGGCAAGGCCCTGGAGCAGCTCAACACACTCCAGGAACTTGGCGACGCACGCGGCATTGCGCGCCTGGGCATGGCGGCCGCCGTCGACAGGAGCCGTCTTGCCTTACTGGCGGGTGATGTCTCCAGCGCAAGGCATGCGTTGACCCTGGCCGCGTCATTGGCGCCACCTTCCGGTACCCTGATGCGTTACTCGGACGACCTCGACGATCTCGAGATCGCCAGCTTTCGCATTGCGCTGGTTGCCCCCGACGAGGAAGCCGATGTGGAACGCGTCGAAGCCGCACTACGCCTTGCAGAGAGCAGCGGCCGTGCGCGGCGTGCCGTGCGCCTCGCCTGGCTGCTGGCGCAGGCGCACCATGCCGCGGGCCGGTCAGCGCAAGCGCAGATCTGGCTTGAGCGTGCCCTGGCACAGGCCCAGGCATGGCAGGCACAGCGGATCCTTGCCGATGAGCCGTGGCATCTGCAACCACTGCTGGCGTCGCTGGCACGCGGCAGCATGTCTTCGATCCGCGGTACCTTGAGCGGCTGATACAGGCCGCACAGGCCTCATCGCAGCGCGGGACGCCCGTGCGCGGCGAACAGGAAGGCCTGCTCAGCCCCCGTGAACTCCAGATCATCCGGCGTGTCGCCGATGGCCATTCCAACAAGGCCCTGGCGCGCTTGCTGTTTGTTTCGGAAAACACCGTCGAGACACACCTGCGCCGCATCAATGGCAAGTTGGGCACAGGCAACCGGATGCAGGCCGTGGCACGCGCGAGGGAACTTGGCCTTTTTTGAGACGATCGCCTGGCGTGGGCGGCCTCGCTGTTGGCTGCTTATTTGTAGCGCTTGCGCGCAAAGGCTGCCAATACTTGTTCGCCAGCCGGCGTCGGCAAGCTTGCCATGGCACGGGCGATGACTGCAGACAGCCGGAGGTGATTGCCGCAGATTGAGAGCAAGTGCGGTGATTGGTTTCTCCCGAGCACATCACAAGCCAATGTCACATGGCCATGAGCGCGGCAATCTCCCCCAGGAATCGGATCGAAGCCTGTTCCAGTTGCGCAATGCCTGGCTCCTCCACTGGAAGATGGCCGCAGTTTTCCAACATGACCAATCTCTTCTCGCCCTTGATGCGGTCAAAGAACTGCCGGCTCGATTCGAAGCCCGTCCAGCGGTCGTTTCCAGGGTGCGCCAGCAGGATAGGGCAGTGATCGAAGTCTTCGGGCTCAATGTTCGGCCGCACGGCGAAAATTGACTGCATGAAAGCGAGCGGCACGCGTACGCCGCCACCATAGGGGTCGTCGGCAACGAGCCGGTTCAGCGAGGGATTGTTCGACATCGCGTCCATCCTGGTAAACCACTTCACGGGCAGTCTCAGCCTGCCGATCAGAGGCGCGCAGATGGGCAACAGTGGCATCATGGCGTGCAGCACCAGCGCGTTGCGGGCAAACTGGCGCTTCACCAGCGATGAGCGCGGATCCGCCAGGGTGGTGGCGATCACGCCAGCAATCGGACCAGCGCCCATCCGCGCCGCGCACAGGTAAGCCAGATAGCCACCAAGGCTGCCGCCGCACAATACTACGCGTCGCCCGGTGTTCCGGTACTCGGTGGACGCCAGATCGCATAGCAAGTCGGTCCACGCCTTGTAAGTGACCAGTGACGGTGGCGCCTGGCTCAACCCGTATCCGGGTAGATCCGGGGCTACTACCTCGTAGCCGGCGCCGTGCAGTAGTTTGCCAAGCGGCGCGAACAGTCGGCCGTAGCCTCCCCCTCCATGCACCACGATCACCGTCAGCGGCGATGCGGCGCAGGGGAACCGATCCACATGGATCGATGCTCCCCGCCAGGGGAGCCACTCTTCATTCGGACCGCTGGCGGCGGCTACGCGCGCATGTGCTGGGAAAAAGGACTGGTACTGTTCCCAATAGGTTTCGGTCTTGTAGCTTGCCTGGAGCATCGGTAGATTGTGTAGCGGAACGCGCCTGGCGGAATAATCTAGCTGCCCAGCGGCCGCCGCGGTGGACGAAAAATAGAGTTTGACACAGCACGCCGAATAAAATCATGCGCTTGGCGACGCACGTGATTGCATCCCGACGAAACAGAGTTTGACACGAACACAATAGACGGAGAGAACGATTCCTTTGGGGAAGATACTGTCTCAAGAGGCCGTTCGCGTTTTCGTTCGAGCCGCATTGCCATGGATGCCGAGGATTGCAGAAATAGGCCTTGATGTCCGTGGCCATGGTGAAACGCTTGTGTTCCGCCATCTCGGATCACATTGGTAATTTCGGCGAAACTGCGCATCTTCTCGACTTTGCCGGGAAGATGCGCAGAGACGAAGGCAAGCCGAGCAAACCCGCGTCAAGAACTGGAAGGCTTGCAACGCTGGCTTGATCGCGAAGGGTGATGTGACGATGGGAATCGAAGACAACGCGCTTGCAACAGCGGCTGATGCAGGTCAACCTAAGCGCGGCAGGCCCCCTACTCGCTATCCACCAGTGGGCGGCCTGGAATTTCGGCGGTTAATTGCAATAACAGCCTGGCCATTCTGGCGGAGGAAGATCGAATCCGTCGCCATCCTCAGGCCTACCGTCGCGGTAGTGACTTCTTCTCGATTGCCGAGATTAATCCTTTGCGTTCAGACTGGCCTGCCCGGCCGGCAGTCAATCCCATTCCCGGTCCCTGGCACGCCCTTCTTCATATGCCTTCGACTCTCGTGCCGCATGGGACGCCGCCTGCTCGAGGAGAGGTACGTGCTCCTTTGGGACGACCAGCATGGTCAAACCCAAGCCGTCTAGAGCGCGGAGTACATAGTCGAGGTGGACGCCCTTCCCGTTCTCCAGCTTCGACAGCATTCCCACGGACACCCCGCACATTCGGGCGGCCTGATCGATGGGGAGTCCTTGGGCGGCGCGAGTCGCGCGCACTCTATCCCCAAGATGGGAGCACATCTTGATCGTGGCGCGGGATGGCAATGTTGAATCTGGCAACGGTCGTGGCATGTGCAACCCGAATGGACTGGAACTCCTGCGAGGAGCGGCCTGAATATTATTTCACGAAAGTGAAATAATATCGAGAATTGTCTTGCCTCGTGCCATGCTGGAGGGCCACCGCGTCAGCGGGCAGCAGCGATATCGTTGACATCTTCCGCGCGGACCAGATCCATACTGGCTGGAAGATGCGCCGCCATTCGGCATGTGCGAAGCCAATCCGGCCGAGAATTGGGTACTTTTGAATCTCTGGTAGCGGCCGTCACCGGCATGTGGGCGTCCGCTTCTGAAAATGAAATGCCGGGATGGGTTCAATGCCGAGGCCTTGTCGATTGTCACGGCTATACGATTCGACTCGGCCCTTTGCCGATACGCTAAGGTTTCTACCTAGAGTGCACTGGTGATGGCCCCGCTATCCTGCTCGATTCTGCAGCTACTGCACCCGGAGTGGGGGAGAACCATATGGGATGGCTTCGTGGTTGTCGCAATGGCCAAGGATTGCTCGTGGTGAAGCATCGCTTGGCATGGCTTGCGCTGGCACTTGCTACGACCGGCTGCACCTGGAGTGCCAGCTCACCGTCGGGGCAGCTCGACAGGTTGTTTCGCTCGTACGCAAACGATACTGCGCCATATAACCCGTTCAGCGCAAGCGATTCCGGCGTGCGCAAGTACGACAGCGTCTTTGCCAACGATCTCAGCGAAGAATATCGACGCAACTTGACCGCCTTGTGCCGGCGTTACCTGACGGCGGTAAAGGAGATTCCCCAAGCGGAGCTTTCACGGCAGGAGATCTTGAGCGTCGAAATCTTCCGGCGGCGGTTAGACGAGTGTATCGAGCAAGAGCGCTTTCGCTGGTATCTGATGCCGATCAATCCGGCCGGCGGCTGGCCTGCCGCATTTCCGGTGATCGGCTCTGGCAAGGGCAGCCACCCGTTCAAGACGGTGCGCAACTATGAGGACTTCCTGAAGCGGATCGACGGCTTCGTCGTCTGGACCGATACCGCAATCGCCAATATGCGTGAGGGGATGCGGCAGGAAATGACGCAACCGCGCGATCTGATGATCCCGGTGCTAGCCCAGTTGGAAGCACAGATTGTGAAGCGTGCCGACCTGAGCATGTTCTATCAACCTATCCGGCAGTTCCCATCGGATTTCGACGAGGCGAGCCGGAACTCGCTTACCGTGCAATATTCGATGGCGATCGAATCGAAGCTCATCCCGGCGTACCAGCGACTGCGAACTTTTATCCGGGACGAATATCTGCCTGCATGCCGCACGAGTGCGGGCATTGGGGCACTACCGGGCGGCAACGAGATGTACCGCAGTGCCGTGAAGCGTTCGACCACACTGGACTTGGAGCCTGACCAGATTTACCGCACTGGCCAAGCTGAGGTACAGCGCATCCAGCAAGAGATCCACCGGCTGCGCACGGAGATCATTGCAAGCGGGGAAGCGCCACTGCCCGCCTATACCGATGCCGAGAGTCTGTTGGCAGCCTATCGGGAAACCGGCGCAAAAGTGAATGCCGTGCTGTCCGGAGTGTTCGGACGCCTCCCAACGACAGGCTACGAGATCCGGGCGATAGAGGCCTACCGGCAGCAGTCGATGTCATCGAGCTATATCTTTCCGCCAACTGACGGCTCGCGTCCGGGAATTTTCTACCTCAACGCCGCTTCGGTGTATGGCGGCAACGGCAGTGCCTCGGTCTCGCAGAGCCTCTTCCTTCATGAGGTCGTCCCGGGTCACCATATGCAAATAGCACTGCAGATTGAGAATAAGTCACTGCCGCTGTTTCGGAGGAAGCTCTGGTACAGCGCGTTTGGTGAAGGGTGGGCGCTGTACGCAGAAAGTCTGGGCAGTGAATTGGGGGTGTACGCTACACGGCATGACCAGCTTGACATGCTGCAGCAAGAATTGCTGCGTTCGGCACGGCTGGTGGTGGATGTAGGCCTGCACGAAAAGGGCTGGACAAAGCAAGAGGCAATCGACTACCTGCACAGCCATGGTGGTGGATCGGACGCCAACACGCGTCGTGAAGTGGAACGCTATATGTCCTGGCCCGGACAGGCGCTCAGCTACAAGATCGGGCAGCTAAAGATCCTGGCGCTGCGGGATCGGGCACAGGCCCGGCTTGGCCATGCCTTTGACATTCGTGAATTTCACGACGAGGTTCTCAAAGATGGCGTCATGCCACTAGACCTGCTGGAACGCAAGATGGACCAATGGATTGCCGCGCGGCAGAAGGTGCGGGGTGAGTCGAGCGAGACTGGCATTCCCGATGTCTCGCTCGACCAGATAGGGATTCGCTAAGCGTGCCGCGGTGCGAGCAGGGTTGAGGCGCGGTGTTTCCCTCGGAACCAATGAAATGTTCTTCACCTTCGCCGACGTATTGGCAAGGTGACGCTATTTCTTGGATTCGTATGCCATCCGCACCGCCAGACCTGTAAGAACGCCTCCCATCAGCCAGCGCTGCACCGATAGCCATAGCGGGCGTCCCGACAGGAAGGTAGATATCGACCCGGCCGTCACTATGATCAATGCATTCACAGCGAGGCTGATCGAAATCTGAACGCTGCCGAGCGCCAGCGATTGCGTAAGCACACTGCCGTGTCCTGCCGTAATGAATTGGGGAAGCAGAGACAGATACATGACGGCGATCTTGGGATTCGCCAGGTTGGTGATAAACCCCATGCCAAAGAGCTTCCTTGGGGTATCGACCGGTAGGTCACGTACTGCAAACGCGGACCGTCCGCCCGGTTTGACCGCTTGCCAGGCAAGATATAGAAGGTACAAAGCGCCGCCGAAGCGAAGCGTGTCGTAAGCGTAAGGTACGGCAAATACGAAAGCTGTGATTCCGAATGCTGCACAGAGCATATAGAACACAAAGCCCAGAGCAACGCCTCCCAACGAAATGAGGCCTGCGCGTCTACCTTGGCAAATTGAGCGGGAAATCAGATAAACCATGTTCGGCCCTGGCGTTAAAACCATTCCCAACGCCACAAGAGCGAACATGAAAATATTTTCGAAATCAGGCATAACCCATCTCCAAGGATAGTAGGCAATGCCCAGGCGCGCGGCGGCCAGCAACCTCATGCTCCCCGATAGTGCTCTATCTGTATGCGCCAGTCACATGAGTGCAGAGACTATAGCACAGGAGAAAATACTTTATGGGGGAGCCAGTGCGCTTACAGACAACCAGCGAACATGGGACGATCACTGGTGTCCATCGGGCTGACAAAGTGGACCGATCGGTTTTCCGGACTTCAGGCTTTGTGCCGAAGAACTAGCCGAAAGTGCGCGGCTCCGGCCAGAAGGGGCTGGTACTAACGGTGCCCAAAACAGCGTCTTGACAACCAGGGGCGTCGACTTGCGAATCGCGGTGTACGGGTGGCTGCGGCGGTAATCGTGTGTTGTTGTCGATCTATGGTGCGATGTCTTGCCACGCTCTATTCCCGATCATCGGGTCGCCCGGAAAACGAACGTCCTCTCGCCGGAATGTTGAAAGGCTGTTGTGGGCAGGAGACGACCGGCGCTGGTCGGTGTCGCACGTCGGTTCAGCGAGATGAGCATGCTGTGCGGAATCTGGCTCTTCGCGCCGGGCTGCGCGATCAAAGGCCGCGTTCACGCTGCATCAGACCGAGCAGCGCAGTCCAGGCATCGCCGGCCAGGCTATGGCGCTGGCGTGCCAGCAGCACGGTACCCGGCAATTCCCGCGTCAGCGG
Source organism: Cupriavidus basilensis (assembly GCF_029335485.1). GTDB lineage: Bacteria > Pseudomonadota > Gammaproteobacteria > Burkholderiales > Burkholderiaceae > Cupriavidus > Cupriavidus basilensis_E. The sequence continues at coordinate 5,517 of NZ_JARJLM010000128.1, read as the reverse complement.
CAGCGGGTCGCAATGCGACAAGCGCACGCGGAAGATGGCCGTGGTCGGCGCCAGTCCATTGTGCTGGCTGCGCGTGACCGCGATGGGGCCGCCGTAGAGGCTGGCCAGCGTGCGTTGCTCGAGGCCGGCTACGTTGACCTGGTCCGTGTGCGCGGTGGCGCAGCGCACCGAGCCGAACTCCGGCAGGTTGGCGACGAAGACGCCGCTGCTGCCGGCGGTGAGCGCGGCATGGTCCTGCTCGCCGATGAAGGCTTCCGCTTTCAGCTCGCTATCCTGGCCGACGATATGGTAAAGCGGCTCGCCGCGCGCCAGCCACGCGCCATCGGCGAGGAGCAGGTTGGCATTCACCACGCGCCCTGCAAACGGCGCGCGCACCTCCAGGCGCTTGCGCTCTTCGGAAAGACCCGCCACTTCCGCCTGGGCGGCGGCCCAGCGGCGGCGCAGCACATCGCCCTCCTCGCGCAGCTTGGTGGCAAATGGCTGCTGCTCGACCTGCCAGCGCAATTGCTGTGCTTGCGCCTGCGCGGCGGCCAAGCGGTAGTCCAGGTCCGGCGACACCAGCTGCGCCAGCAACTGACCGGCGGCCACTGCCTGCCCGGCATGCACCGCGGCGCCGCTCACGTAGCCGGGCTGGGCCGCGTAGAGCGACTGGCTCTGGCTCGCGCTGAGCACGGCCGGCGCGCGCAGGGTGCCGCGCCAGGGAATCACCATCACGGCAAGCAGCACGGCAAGCCCGGCCACAGCGCGCCTGGTCTGCGCGTTTCAGGGCAAAGTGCTGCCGGATCGGACTGAAGCTTGAAAGGAATGCCTGCTTGCGCCGAGGGCACTCGGATTGTCGGGACTGCAGAAGTCCTGGAGGCGATCAATCCCCTGTTCAGAGCGTCCGAGACCGACGACACGATCTGAGATCTTCCCAAGCGCAGCCGGCGCTTACCGTGCACACCGAATGTGTGCGATGCACAAATGGTCGATGTTCTGCTATCCAGCGCCGATCAATCTAGGCAGCCGCTTCGGCCAACATCTCATCGTTTGCCGCATTCGAAATCAGCGGCTTGCCGTCGAAGGACTCAAGGACATCGTTGACGTCATAACTCAGGACCGGCCGCTGCTTGACGATGCCGACCACGACGGGCTTGACCAGCATATTGGCAAATGCCTTGTGCGAAGTGCTGGCGTACATGACTTCGAGCGCCTTCGCGGTGATCACATTGTTAAGGTTGGCACTCAGGCTCTCCACCTCGCGTTCGGTCAGCATGAATAGCACGGCCAGGTATTCAACTTGTCGCTGGACGATTTCCAGCATCCTCTCCCCGTCTTCCTTCATCAGGCTCTTGGCGATCGAGTTGGTCACGGTGCCGGCGATCGCGCCACCAATGAAGCCGCCGGCGAATTTGCCGACCCAGATGCCGACCGGCCCGAAGGACGCGCCGATAGCGCCGCCGGCGATGGCCCCTACGGCGCCTCCTGCCGTGCTGCTTGCCGTGACGGCCAGGTTCTTGGTGAATTGGGCGCCCGACATGCAGCCGCGGATCATCTTGAGCAAGTCAGGTCCCGATGACACCGCCACGATGACCAGCGATGCCACGACGGTTCCGCGAAGAGCGTGATTGAGCTGGTTGCGGCTGCTCACCCCCATGCTCTTCTGGAGCGCTTCAGCCATGGGCTTGGAGATTCTGCCCACCTCGATGTACTTCACCGCCGCCTGCACCGTGGCCAGCCGATGCAGCTGTTGCGTACCCACATAGACGACCAGTGTCTTGCCGAAGGTCTTGCCGCCCTGTATGCAGGCAGCTTGCAAGGACTTCTTTGTGTCATTGGTATTCAGGTAGGAAATCGTCGCCGTGACGGCGAAGCTGATGCCGCCGGCACCGATGCTGACGATAGCGCCCTCCTGCACGTCGTATTTGACCGAGTCGAAGGTGCCGAAGCGCGTGATGCTCTTTGCCTGCTCGTAGGTCAAGTGGCCCTTGACGACAAGGTCCTTTGCCTGCGCGGGATCCGTAACGCCTGGCACTTTTCCTTGCTCGATCTTGCCTTTCATTGTCTTGACAGCTTGATCGTACTGGTCTCGCGGCACCTCGATAGGCATGGGCTTGCCGTCCGAATCGAAGTAGCGGAAGGTGCCATCGCCTTTGTTATCGAAGGCACTGCCGATACTGCGCGCGCCGGTGCTGCAATATTTCGTCTGGATCTCTTGTCCATTCACCAGGCGGTCTGCGCCATTCTTTGCATTGTCGTCGCCAATCACCTTGGCGGATTTCCCTGCGAGCCTGTCATGCATGGTATTCGCCCTTTCGGCTGCGAAGCCATGCCCCTGCCCCCCGGCGGCAACCATCTTATGGTTCTGCGACCAGGCCCCACCCATTTCGATCACAAGAAAGCCGGTCGACGAAGCGTCGCTCAAAAACTCGCTGAGTGGCTTGTCTTTGATCGATGTGCAGATCTGCTCCGTCTCATGGCAAATGGGCGAGCAGTACCATTCATCATTCCTGGCACCGCCGTGCTCACGCACCAGGCCGCATGAGCTGCAGCAGTTCAATTCGTCTTTCCGGCCATGCGTGACGATATAGGAGCCATCATCGAAATCGCATTGCTCCACGAAATCGAGGTATCGATCGAAATAGTCTTGCGCTTCTGCCTGTGGCACAGGAAAGTAATCGCCGATGCGCTGCCTGGCCACATCGCGGTGATGACGCAGTTCCTGTTCCAGCAATGCCCGGTATTGCGTGAGCGCGGTATCGTGGCAAGCCTTGTCGAACAACCAGATCTCGCCGCAAAGCTCGAAGAGCTCGACCAGGCCCGCATTGTTGGCCACATTTGCCACCCCGAGGACGATGGTTTCGACATCGTCGGCGTCGACCTGGGAAGAACCCTTGTGAAGCGCCGCGATCGTCGCGGTCAGGTTAAGCGCCTTCTTGTTGCCTGCGATCGTGGTCTTGATGCCCCGTATTACGTCGGCATAGCCCTTCTCAAAGACAATGGCTGCGACCATGACCAGGCAGGAAGCCACGCAATATCCCAGGTCAAACCACCACACGGTGGATGATCGCGAGAATACCAGTGTCACCAGCGCGGGAAAGAAGGCCTGTACGATGACAGAGAACAGCCAGAGGCTGATTGCGCTGAAGAACAACTGATAGGTGAGGTCGGCCTTCTGCGCCGGCAGGCTGATCTCGAGGCCATCGCGCTCGGCTGCCAGCCGGCGTTTGTGCTGCACATGGATAAGGATGGGCAGCAATGCAGGAACCAGGTATTTGAGGCTGTCGATTCCAAGTCCCGATATCCAGCCGTAACCGTCATACGCCACCCAGACCGCCACGGCGCAGCCTATGACCATCGCTATCCCGCTGGCCATGGGCCGGCGGTTGTTCTTGCGCGCTAGCCGTTCGATGCCCATGCCGATTGCCACGGGCACCCCTACCACGACGGCAAGTGCGATGCCCGCCAGCGCCGCTGCAATCTTTAGCGCGAGGGGCACAATCTTGCCCAACAACGCCAGCGCCATGCACAGGAGAAAAAAGCCGATGATGATTTGTAGCATGAGACGTTCCGAAAAGGCCGATCAGTTCGCTTGTGTCTTGAGCTGCTCGAGCAGCTGACGCTGCTGGGCAAGCTCGGCTTTCTGGCTCTGCACGTCGGAAGATAATTTCTCGAGTTTGTTGCGCTGATCCATCAGCTGGTCTTGAGAAGTCTGAAGACTGCCTTGTTGCCGCGCGCGCTTTTCTTGTAGCGCCGCGCCCGACCTTTCGACATTGGCCGTCACGTCGCTCGTGATGTCATCCTGGAGCCTTGCGCGGCGCGCGTCGAATTCCTGTTGCGTGGCTTTCACGCGGCTCGAGTAAGTGTCGCGGGCCAGGTCGAGCTGTTCGCGATACTGCTTCTGTATTGCCGACTCCTGCTCGCGAAGCTGACGGCTCCTTTCGCTGTACTCGTCACGGGACAGGCGCTGGCTCTGCATGTCCCGGTACTGCGCCTGCAATGCCTGCATTTTTGCGCGATAGGCTTGCGTCAGCGTCGCGTTGCGCGCGTCAAGATCTTTCCTGTGCCCATCCAGTCTTTCGCGCATTTCGGCTTGCAGCCCCAGACTGGCTGCCTGCACCTCCCGTCCGACGCTCGATCTGATGTTCAGTTGCTCCTGCTGCAACTGCTTCTGTTCGGACTCGAGGTCGTTTTGGATTTGCTGGACGCTTTCCTTGAACGCATTGTTCGACGCATCCCATTCACCGGTTCTTTGGGAGAACAAGGCTTCATCGTTGCCAAGCTTCTCTTCTCTTTTCTGGAGCTCTGTCTCCGCCGATGCGAGGAATGCATGAAAGCCCGGATTGCCCACGATGACGATATTCGCGCCATGGGCGGTCTTCGGCGCACCGTCAAAGAATGCAGCGGCACGGTCGAAATCGAACTGACTGCGCCAGCTTTCCCCGTCGAATCTGGCATCCGCGGTTCCGGACAGGGATTCCACTTCGCCCTTCTGGGCGGCTGGCACCAGGACCGCGGTATTGTTCAAGGTCCCGATTTTTTTGTACAAATCCTCAGTAGGGAGAACCGTCGCGGTGAAGCGGTAATGCCATTGCCGAGGTTCCCGGCGCACAATTTCCCACGCCTTGATCTGTAGGCCTCTGACCTGCCATTGATTCGAGAGCTTTCCGGCGAGTTCGGCTTTCATATCCGGGCCGTAATCGCCGCAGCCCGCCAGCATTGCGCTTTGGCAGACGATGAGGACGCAGGCCATCCACTTCAGCGGGAGAGATTGAATTCTTCTTCTGACTGGTGGATGTTGCATGATCCTCAAGATGCTGTTGCTGTTGGCGGCCGTTGCATGTGTAACGGCAATCAACAGAAGAAATTTAGCTCTTGGGGCGGCAATCGCGAGCGGTCATTGTCCTTTGACTGCTTTCAGGCATACGGTGCATGCGCCGGCAGTATCGGCCATCGGCCACCCCGAACGACGCGCGCTCGCCGTTCTCGCGGCGGAACCGGCCGCAAGCGGAAACCGCAGCGTCTTCGACAAGGCGGCAATGCTCGCAAACCGAGACTTCGTCCTGAACGATTGCGCCGCTCGGGTGGTCATCGAGGTGCTTGGGATGTCCGGCAACGCAGACTGAAGCCAGGCTCTCGCCTGCGTTCGTGACACACCCCGGCCAATCCTCTGACAAGGCCGGGCAGCAGGTGACGCACTCAGCAAGCACCCGCGCTTTCCAGCCGCCAGAGATTAGTCAGGTCGAAACCGCTGCACTAGCCTGCGTTCCGCCCGGCCAGCAGGAAGTCGGCCACACGCAGCGTGTGGCCGGTGTGGGTGCGAACCACCTCCAGCGGCCGCACCAGGCCGGCGTGTTCGGCGGGCGTGACCCCGTCGCTATGGGAGATCGCCGGTTAGTGCAAGTTGAGCCTGCTGTGCGCATGCGGCTGCAGTTTGCCGAGATATGCATCGGCAATGGCATCTCGCACGCCAAGGACGTATGCGGGGCTTCCGGGCAGGACATGCCCGCCGCCGACCTCGGCCAGGCGCTTCTAGTG